>PLFB01000187.1:1922-6003 GCA_003137135.1 Acetobacteraceae bacterium | reverse complement strand
GGCGATTTGCGGTTTTCCTATCCGCAATTCGTGGAGCGCGTGCATCGCCTGGCCGGCGCGCTGACCGCCGCGGGCGCCGGGCCTGGCACGCGCATCGGCGTGATGGACTGGGATTCGCACCGGTATCTGGAGGCGTATTTCGCGATTCCGATGATCGGCGCGGTGATCATGACGGTGAATATACGGCTCAGCCCGGAGCAGATCGCCTACACCATCGATCACGCGGATGTGGAAATTCTGCTGATCAACAAGGAGTTTTTCGCGGTCTGCCACGGCATCCGCGAAAAACTACCGAAGGTGAAACAATATATCTGCCTCGCCGATGACGGCGTGCCGGACGATGGCGGCTATGGCGAAAAATACGCCGGCGAGTACGAAGCCCTGCTGGCGGCGGCGCCGGCAAAATTCGAGTTTCCTGATTTCGACGAAAATACCATCGCCACCACGTTCTACACCACGGGCACCACCGGCAACCCGAAGGGGGTGTATTTTTCGCACCGGCAGATCGTGCTGCATACGCTGATGCTGATGTCCACCATCATGATGGCCGGCGCTGGGCAGCGCATTTCGCGCGAGGATTCGTACATGCCGCTGACGCCGATGTTTCACGTGCACGCCTGGGGTTTTCCGTTCGTGGCGGTGGCGATGGGGCTGAAGCAGGTCTATGCCGGCAGGTTCTTGCCGCCGGTGGTGCTGAAACTGCTGGCGACGGAACAAATCACGATTTCGCATTGCGTGCCGACCATCATGCATATGATCCTGACAGCGCCGGAAGCCGCGAATATCGATTTGAAAGGCTGGAAGGTGATTATCGGCGGGTCCGCGCTGCCGCGGGCGATGGCGCAGGCGGCGCTGGCGCGTGGCATCGACATTTATTCCGGCTACGGCATGTCCGAAACCTGCCCGGTGCTGACGCTGGCGCAGATCAAGCTGGATGATATTCCGGAGCCGGGCACGGGAAGTGCGAAGGAACTCGACATTCGCACCAGCGCGGGCATGCCGGCGATGCTGATCGATCTCTCCATCGTCGATGACCACATGAACCACCTGCCGCATGACGGTGTGGCCACCGGCGAGATTGTCGCGCGCAGCCCGGCGCTGACGCAGGGTTATTCGAAGAACCCGGAGGCGTCGGAGACGCTGTGGAAAGGCGGTTGGCTGCATACCGGCGATATCGGCGCGATCGACGCCAACGGCTACGTGCACGTGCTGGACCGCAGCAAGGACGTCATCAAGACCGGCGGCGAATGGATTTCCTCGCTTGGCCTGGAAGACATTATTTTGACCAACCCGGCGATCAGCGAATGCGCTGTCATCGGGGTGGAGGATTCGAGGTGGGGGGAGCGGCCGATCGCCATCGTGGTTTTGAAACCAGGCGCGGCGGCGAGCGAGGACGACATCAAAGGCATGATCCGTTCCCGCTCCGAAACGGGCGAGTTGTCGCGCTACGCGGTGCCGGACCATGTGGTGTTCGCGGAGTCGCTGGAGAAAACTTCGGTGGGCAAGCTGGATAAGAAGCGGATGCGGGTGCTGTATGGGACGGTGAAGGCGGCTTGAAGGAAATAGTTACTCTTTTTTCAAAAAAGAGGTTACTTGCTTCGTAACGTCTTCGGAGTCGCCATGCTTGTCGTCACCTCAGAGACCGTCGCCGGCCAGCGCGTCCGGCAAACGCTTGGCCAGTGTTTTGGTGTCGTGGTGCGCAGCCGCGGGCTGGGCGGCAACATCATGGCCGGTTTGCGCTCGGTCGTGGGCGGCGAGATCAAGGAATACACGATGATGCTTGAGGAAGCGCGCCGCCACGCGGTGGACCGGCTGGTGGCCAACGCCACGCTGATGGGCGCGAACGGGATCATCATGATGCGGTTTGATTCATCCGAGATCGGGCAGACCATGAGCGAGATCGTCGCCTACGGCACCGCGGTGATCCTGGAGCCGGCGTAGCCATGCTGCGCGGCTTTGTCATCGCCGCTGGTCTTTTGTTCGTCGCCGGCGGCTTCCTCGCGTTTTCGCGCGGCGCCATTGCCGCCGGCATCGTCTTCGGCATCAACGGCGTCGTGTGCATCGGCGGCATCGTGTTCGAGCGCTACCGCTACAAGAGGCTCCAGAGCCTGCCGCCCACCGGCACGGACTGGCGGCTGACCGGCGAGAAATTTCTGGACGAGGACGGCAAAACCAACGTCGAAGTGTGGTTCAACAGCACCACCGGCGCGCGGCGGTATGTGAAGGGCGGCTGAGCGGATGTCAGCCTTGCCAAGGATTTAAAATCGCCAAACCCAAACCTTCAAAATCAGCGACGTTGCGAGTCACCAGCCTAAGGCCCTCCTGCTTTGCCGTGGCCGCGATGAAAGCGTCCATCGCGTCGGGCTGACGTCCCAGCTTGAACTGCCGCGCCATCACACGCCCGCATTCAAGCGCCAGCTCCGGGTCGATCCCCACAATTCGGCCATCAAAACGTTCCGGAACCTGCAGGCGCAGCCAGTCATCGAGTCGCATACGCTGCGCGCCCGCCGGCATGCGATCTATGCCGTCTCGCAACTCGGAAGGCGTGACAACGCTGATGTAGGTCTTATCCTCATCCACTTCGTGCAGCCATCTCAACACCGTTGGATCTGGTTTTTTCCGTAAAGGTTCGGACACCACGTTGGTGTCAAGCAAGTAGCTCAAAACTCGACCTTCCGCGGACCTGACCTGACGCGCCGAATGTCGATCCCGGAACCTGCCAACGGCGAGTTCAACAAGAACTCAGCCAGTGAGCCCTTCCTCTGGGTCCGTTTTTCCCATTCCTCGGCGGAGACGATGAATACCGCCGGCTTGCCATGTCTGGTGACCTCCTGCGGGGCCTCCTTCGCCTTTTCAATGACCTCGCTAAATTTCGCCTTTGCTTCGGTGACCGTCCAACTGCTCATTAAGCGCTCCTGGTCAATCAGGTCATTCTAGTCATTTCTAGGAGGCAAGCAAGCAAGAAGCAAACCGTTACTTTTTTGAAAAAAAGGCGCCTCGCCCCAGGTAACCAAAAAAACTTTTGGCCGCTTCGNNAAAAGCGCTGCTTGCTTTCTTCTACCCTGGCGCCGGCAACGGCCCCAGCCCGCCCGGCAGGTCCGGCCGCGGCGCCGCGGTGGGGACGCTGGCGCGGCGTTCCGGCATGGGTTCGTCAACGACCTTGCGGATGATTTTCTCGCCGCGCAGGACCATGCGGATTTCCTCGCCGGAGAGCGTTTCGTATTCGAGCAGCCCCTTGGCGAGGGCATGCAAATCGGCCAGGCGCTCGGTCAGAATGCGGCGCGCCTCGGAATAGGCGTGGTCGATGATGCTTTTGATCTCATTATCGATTTCACGCGCCGTCGCCTCGGAGACATTCTTGTTCTGCGTCACGGAGTGGCCCAGAAACACTTCCTGGCCGTTGTCGCCGTAGGAAATCATGCCAAGGCTTTCGGACATGCCCCATTCGGTCACCATCCGGCGCGTCATGTCGGTCGCCATCTTGATGTCACCGGCGGCACCATTGGAGACGCGGTCCGCGCCAAAAATGATTTCCTCCGCCGCGCGCCCGCCCATCGCCATCACCAGCTGCTGCAGCAGTTTGACCTTGCTGGTGGAGTAGCGGTCGCCTTCCGGCAGGCTCATCACCATGCCCAGCGCCCGCCCGCGGGGGATGATGGTGGCTTTGTGCACCGGGTCGCATTCCGGCAGGGTGATGGAGCAGATCGCGTGGCCGCCTTCGTGGTAGGCGGTCATTTTCTTCTCGTCGTCGCTCATCACCAGGCTGCGGCGTTCCGCGCCCATCATCACCTTGTCCTTGGCGTGCTCGAATTCCGCCATCGCGACCACGCGCTTGCCGATGCGCGCGGCGAGCAAAGCCGCCTCGTTCACCAGGTTGGCGAGATCGGCGCCGGAGAAGCCGGGCGTGCCGCGGGCGATNNCGGCCCATCACGTCCGGGTTCGGCACCACCACCTGGCGGTCGAACCGGCCGGGGCGCAGAAGTGCTGGGTCCAGCACGTCCGGCCGGTTGGTCGCGGCGATGAGGATGACGCCTTCATTGCTCTCAAAACCGTCCATTTCGACCAGCATCTGGTTCAGCGT
>PLFB01000187.1:0-1868 GCA_003137135.1 Acetobacteraceae bacterium | reverse complement strand
CCGGCGATGGCGCGGGCGAGCAGGGTTTTACCGGTGCCGGGCGGGCCGACCAGAAGGCATCCCTTGGGGATTTTGCCGCCGAGGCGCTGGAATTTCTGCGGGTCGCGCAAAAATTCCACGATTTCCTGCAGTTCGCTCTTGGCTTCATCGATACCGGCGACGTCCTCGAACGTCACCCGGCCCTGCTTCTCGGTCAGCAGCCGGGCGCGGGATTTGCCAAAACCCATGGCGCGGCCGCCGCCGGACTGCATCTGGCGCATGAAAAACACCCACACGCCGATCAGCAGCAGCATCGGCGCCCAGGAGATCAGCACCTTCAGGAACGGATTCATGTTATCGCCGACCGGCTTGGCTTCCACATGCACGCCGGCATTTACCAGTTTGCTCACCAGCGTCGGGTCATCGGGCGTGTATGTGTCGTACGCCTTACCGTCCTTGGTGGTGAAGGCCACGTCGTGGCCCGTAATCGTCACGTCCTGCACGCTGCCGCTGTTCACGTCGTCCAGAAAGCTGGAATACGCGATCGAGGTCTCGCTGCTCTGGGACGTGGAGGGCTGGAAGACATTAAACAAAACAACCAGGAATAGCGCCACCACCACCCAAAGTGCGATATTCCGACCAAGATTATTCATCTAGCCATGTCCAATTCTGTCAAATCGCCGCGCGCCTGCGGCCGGGTCCGCTTCACTCTGCCATGCCTTGAACGGCACCGCCATTAAAACTTCATCTCGCATCATTACCAGAAGTCACACATAGTCATAACCGTCCGGTTTCCTATCCCCGCAAAAAAACATCCCCTCTACGCTGAAAACGGGTGCCCCGCCACCGGCGCCGGCGGCCTTAAAAGCGGCCGGCACGGCAGGGGGAAAATGATTTCGCCGCCAGCGGTGCGGACGCAGGGCAGGGCGCGCAGCACCACCGAGGGTAGCTCGCGGTTTTTCTTCCGGTAGCGCGGGGCGTCCACCCCCAGCGCACCCACAAATCCATCTGGCACGGTTTGGTCCAGTCGGAACCGGCCGTCCCACACCGCGCCCGCCATCGCCGGCACCGGCGGCGCGCAGGCCGCCGGCTCGCGCGCCAGCAGCCAGAAACCGCCGAATTTCGCCGTCCTGGCCAGCAGGGTGCCGCCCAGACTGGCCGGCCGCAATTTTTCGGCCAGCGCCGCGGTGGCGGCTAGCTCGGGCGCGAATGCCGCGCCGCCGACCGCGCGCATTAGCGCGCCTAGCGCCCGCGGCGGCATCGAATCGGCCCGAATCACCGCGAACGCCTCCGGCCGCAGCACCACATGCCGCGCCACAAATTCCGCCACCTCCAGCTCCCAGGCCCGCCGCCCCGCCGCCTCGGCCGGTGCCATGCCCGCGCCCGACTGCCGCACCCGCACCCGCTCGAACCGCGCATCCGCGTTCGAGGGGTCCTCAACCCATTCCACCCCCTCCGCCCGCAAAAAGTCTCGCAAGACTAATCCTGAAACGCCCAGCAACGGCCGCAGCAAAATCACATCCTCCCGCGCCGTCCACGCCGCCATGCCCTCCAGCCCATGCACGCCGCGGGCCGCCCGCATCGCCACCGTCTCCGCCTGGTCATCCGCATGATGCCCCAGAAGCAAGAACAACGCCCCCGCCTCGCGCGCCGCCCGCGCCAGCGCCGCATGCCGCGCCGCCCGCGCCGCCGCCTGCCCCCGCGCCAGCCCCGCCAGCGTCAGCACCCGCCCCCCAATCCCCAGCCCCGCAAGCCTGGCCACCACCCAAGCCGCCTCCGCCGCGGACTCCGCCCGCAGCCCATGATCCACCACCAGCCCCACCACCCGCCCCGGCGCCCATCGATGCGCCAGCACCGCCAGCGCCATTGAATCCGCCCCGCCGGATACG
>PLFB01000082.1 GCA_003137135.1 Acetobacteraceae bacterium | reverse complement strand
TGTCATGGTATGATCCCACATAAGAATGCTTTGGCCAGCCGCCGCTTCTACACCATAAAATATCTTTAATCCTAAACATCGCGTTTTTTCAAGAAAGTTTTTTAAAATCTTTTCGAATATAGGCAAAAACACTTTACATTCGCCGCGCCAAATTATATGAGGCTGCGCAGTTTGATTTTTGCCGCATGTCCCAAAACGGGGCCACCCCCTCGACATCATTCAACTACTCTAAGTAGTTGTCGGAAGGCATCATGCAGGCCGGTTTTCTGTCATTTTACGACGGTGTTTTCGCCACCGCGCAGGGCCGCGAGGCGCTGCTCGCTAACAATATCGCGAACGCCAATACCCCTGGATTCAAGGCCATGGACATGCCGTTTCAGGCCACGCTCGCGGCGCATCTCGGCGGCGCAACGCCGCCCGATCCGGAATACCGCGCCGGCAATACCGTCGGCCTCGACGGCAACGACGTCGCGCTCGACGGTGAGCGCGTCGAGGCCACCAAAAACGCCGAGCAGATGATGGCGGCGGCGACGTTTCTGCACCAATCCACCGCCGATCTCATCACCGCGCTGCGCCCCAATCCGAGCGGGAGCTAACAACATATGTCGTCCGATATTTTCGCGATCGCCGGCAGCGCGCTCGATGCGCAAAACCAGCGCATGGCCGCCATCGCCAGCAACCTCGCGAACGCCGATTCGATCGCCGCCCCGGGCCAGGCGCCCTACCAGGCGCGCGAGGTCATCTTTCAACCGATGCTGGACTCGCCGTTCGAATCGCCGATCGACGCGCAGACCGCCGATGCCGGCGTGCAGGTCACCGGTTCCGTCACCTCCGGCGCGCCGGCGGTGCAGAAATACGACCCCGGCAATCCGCTCGCCGATGCCAACGGCTACGTCACCGGCTCGAATGTCAGCCAGGTCAACGAAATGGTCGATCTGATCGACAGTTCCAACAGCTACGCCGCCTCCGTCGCGATGCTGCAAAGCGCGTCCCGCGTGGACCAGCAAATCCTCTCCAGCTTTCAGGTGACATGACCATGACATCCCTCGCCGTTTCCGCCGTCACACCCGCCGCCGCCGCCGCCGCCGCTTCCACCACCGCCTTCGCGGGCAGCGGTTCGGCCGCCACCTCCGGTTCCGCCAGCACGCTGACGCAGACGGATTTCCTGAAACTGCTGACGGCGCAACTGCAATATCAAACGCCCACCAGCCCGGCGGACCCGACGCAGCTCGCCTCGGAATTCGCGCAGATCTCCACCGTCAACGGCATCGACCAGCTCAACAGCCAGGTTGCCGCCATCCAATCCGGCGCCGCCGCGGCGCAGATCGCGCAGGCCGCCTCGCTCGTCGGCAAGCAGGTGGCGGTGGCCGGCGACACGCTGACACCGAATGCCGCCGGCAGCGCCAGCGGCGAATTCAATCTCGCCAACGCGGCGCAGAATGTCACGGTGAATATTTTCGCGCCGAACGGCGCGGCCGCCGGCACGCTCAATTTCGGCGCGCTATCGGCCGGTCAGCAAAACTTTTCGTGGACCGGCGGCACGCCGGGTACCAGCTACACCTACCAGGTCAACGCCGCCGCCGCCGCCGGCAGCGCGGTCCCCGCCACGCCCTACACGGTCTATACCGTCGCGGGCGTGAACCTCACGGGCGGCAATCCCAGCCTCAATGTCGCGGGCTTCGCCACACCCCTGCCCATCTCATCCGTCGTCACCGTTCTCGGAGAATAATCCTCATGACTTTGCAAACCGCCCTGTCCGGCCTCAACGGCGCGCAAACCGGCCTCAACACCGTCTCCAACGACCTCGCCAACGCCAGCACCACCGCCTTCAAAAGCCAGACCGCGTTGTTCGGCGACATCTATCCAACCGGTGAATCCAATGTGCCCGGCATCGGCGTCGCCACCTCGGAAATCGACACGGATTATTCCCAAGGCAATCTTTCCGCCACCGGCAACCCGCTGGATACCGCGATTCAAGGCTCGGGTTTTTTCACCGTCCGCAATAACGGCACGCAGCAATATACGCGCGATGGGTCGTTCTCGCTGGATTCGGACGGCACGCTCGTCACCTCGACCGGCGCCACGGTGCTGGGCTTCGCCGCGGGCGCCGCCAGCGCTTCCGGCGCGCCGGCACCCATCACCATCAATACCGGCGCGGTGCCCGCCAACGCCACCGCCAATGTCGGCCTCACGCTCGACCTCAATTCCGGCGACACGGTTCCGGTCAACCCGGTTTTCAACCCGGCCGATCCGACCTCGTATAACGAATCCACCTCGGTGGCGGGTTACGATTCTCTGGGCAACGCGAACCGCGTGAACCTGTATTTCGTGGAAAACGCCGTCGGCGCCGGCGCCACGCCAACATGGACCGTCTATGCCCAGCCCGTCAGCCCCACCGGCGCCGATATCGGCGCGCCGGCCAATCTCAGCACGCTCACTTTCAGTTCCGACGGCGTGCTGACCGGCGGCAGCCCCGCCACGCTGGCGGTGAACTGGGCCAACGGCTCGGCCAATTCCAACATCGCGTTCAACTTCACCGGCACCACGCTGGGCGCGCAAAACTTCGCCGTCGCCGGCACCACCAATGACGGCTACGCCCCCGGCAGCTATAACGGCGTTTCCATTTCCACTAACGGCGCGGTCTCCGCCACCTACAGCAACGGTCAGACCGTCAACGCCGGCACGCTCGCGATCGCCAATTTCATCAACCAGGCCGGCCTGCAGCCGGTCACCGGCAACCTCTACGCCAGCACCGCCACCTCCGGCCAGCCGGTCATCGACGCCCCCGGTGTCGGCCAGGCCGGCCAAATCAAGGGCGGCTACCTCGAACAATCCAACGCCTCCACCTCGTCGCTGCTGGTGTCGCTGATCCAGTTCCAGCAGGCCTACCAGGCCAACACCTCGGTTATTCAAACCGAGCAGACTGACAGCCAACGCCTGGTGCAAATCTAGTGTCACCCGTTGCAGCCCGTGACCACGCCCCGTCATGGCCAGCGCAGCGAGGCCATCCATCTTTTCCACGCCGAAATGCCCGGCGTGGGAAAAGCCAGCAAGAAAGCAGCGCTTTTTTGAAAAAAAGCGCGCAAAAAACTTTTACAAACGGCGGGCGCTGGAGCGGCCAGACTTTGGCCACTCCAAAACCGGGGATAATCAGGAGTTTTTTTGCTGCTTTTTTTGCAAAAAAAGAAGTTCTTGCTTTTGTTAACTTCTCGTTATTCACATGACCGTCACCTCCCTCTTCACCTCCATGGCCGGCCTGCAGGAAATCACCGCGCAGATGCAGGCCACCGCCTCCAACCTCGCGAATCTGCAAACCCCCGGCTACAACGCCATCCAGGCGCAGGCGCTGGCGGCACCCTATTCCGGCGCCAACGCGCCGCCCGGCGCGGACGTCGTCGCCCTCGTTCCGGGTCCGGATATTTCAGCCGGCCCGCTGCAGCATACCGGCAACCCGCTCGATGTCGCGGTGCACGGCCAGGCCTGGCTCACCGTGCAGACGCCCAACGGCACCGCGCTCACGCGCGATGGCAGCCTCGCCATCAACAATGCCGGCCTGCTCACCACCAGCGACGGCGATCCGATCCTCGGCGCCGGCGGCGCGCCCATCAGCGTGCCGAATCTCGCGAAGCTGGAAATCGGCGCCGACGGCACCGTCTCCGGCGTACCCGCCAGCACGCCCGGCGCGCCGGCGCAGAGCTACGGCAAAATCCGGCTGGTGCAGGATCCCGTAGGCCCGATGCAGGACCTCGGCAATTCCCAGTTCTCGCCGCCGGCCGGCGAGGCGCTGCGCGACGCGCCCGACGCCGCGCTCGCGCAAGGCTACCTCAACGGCAGCAACGTCGATGAAACCGTCAGCATGATGACGCTGATCTCCGACAGCCGCTCCTACCAAACCCAGACCCAGCTGATGAAAAGCCAGGTCAGCGGCGGCGACAGTCTGAACACCCTGCTCGCCCAAGGATAGGAGCCAAACCATGAACCACGCCCTCGACACCATCGCCACCGGCCTGGATGCCAGCCAGACCATGATGGACACGATCGCCGATAACCTCGCCAACGTGAACACCACCGGTTTCAAATCCGAAACACCGGAATTTCAGACCTTGCTGTATCAAGACAACATCCAGCCCGGCGCGCAGTCCTCCGGCAATACCGTGTATCCCTCCGGCCTGGAACTCGGCACCGGCGTGCGCACCGCCTCGATCAAGGATCTCGAAACCCAGGGCAGCCTGACGCAGACCAACAACCCGCTCGACATGGCGATCAACGGCCAGGGCTTTTTCCAAATTCTGCAGCCCAGCGGCCAGACCGCCTACACGCGGGATGGCTCCTTCCAGGTCAACCAGAACGGCCAGCTGGTCAATTCCAGCGGCTACCAGGTGCAGCCCAACGTCACCATCCCGTCCAACGCCACCTCCGTCACCATCGGCACGGACGGCACGGTCTCCGTCACCACCCCCACCTCCAACACCGCCACGCAGATCGGCCAGATCCAGCTCGCCAACTTCGTCAACCCGCAGGGCCTGCAGCCGCTCGGCGGCAATTTGTTCGCCGCCACCACCTCTTCCGGCGCCGCGGTCCCGGGCTCGCCGCAATCCAACGGCCTCGGCTCGGTCAACCAGAGCTACCTCGAAGCCTCCAACGTCGATGTCGTGCAGGCGATGGTGAACATGATTTCGGCCGAACGGGCCTACCAGCTCGGCACGCAGGCCGCCTCGGCCGTGGACAATGAGCTGAACTACCTCGCCCAGGCCGCACCCTGATGCGCGTGCCCCTCGTCCTGCTGCTGGCGCTAACCGCGTGTCAGGCAACCCCGCCGCCGGCCTCGGAAATCGCCCAGGCGGCGCCGTTTCCGGTGGCCGTGACGGCGCAGACCGAAACACTAGGCGGCTCCGCCTTTCCGATGGACAATGCCGGCTCGCTGTACGAACCGCGCCGCCACTGGCGCCCCGGCGATCTGGTCACCATCAACATCGTCACCACCTCCACCGCCGCCGACACCGACGACGCCTCGCTCAAGCGCACCGGCCTCATCAACGATTCGATGACCAACTTCATGGGCGTGCCCTTGAGCTTCGGCCATTTCAACGGCGCCTCGTTCTCGCCCTCGATCGGCGCCACGTCCGACCAGGAATACACCGGGGCCGGTGCCGCCACCGCCGCCAACGACATCTCCGGCCAGGTCGAGGCCGTCATCACCAGCGTCGATTCCAACGGCATCCTCGCACTCTCCGGCCGCACCAACGTCAACATCAACGGCAACATCACCAGCATCGTCGTCACCGGCTACGCCAGCCCCGACGACATCGCCGCCAACACCACCATCAGCTCCAACAACGTCGCCGACATGAACGTGCAATACGTCGGCGACGGCCCGCTGGCCGGCGCGCACCAGGTGCCGTGGCTGCAGCAGATCCTCAACAAGGTCTCGCCATTTTGAAAAAGGCAACAAGCAAGGAGTGCTTTTTTGAAAAAAAGGCGCCCCGCCCGGGGAACCAAAAAACTTTTGCTCCTGGGGGCGTTTGGACCGGGATTGCTTTTAATCGCCCCCATCGGGGGCGATTAGAAGCAATCCCGGTCCAAACGCCCCCAGGAGCAAAAGTTTTTGCGCGCTTTTTTCAAAAAGCGCTGCTTGCTTGCTGGCTTTTTTCAAGCGGCGCGGCCCATGCCGACACCACCACCATCGGCACGCTCGTCACCATCGCCGGCGCGCCGGCCAATCAGCTTTACGGCTATGGTCTGGTCGTCGGCCTGCCCGGCACCGGGGATCAGACCACGGAGGTTCCCTACACGCAACAATCCATCCTCAACATGCTGCGCAACATGGGCATTGCCCTGCCCAACGTCACCACCATGCAGCCGGACGATGTCGCCTCGGTGATGATCACCGCGGAGGTGCCGGCGTTCGCCAGCGCCGGGCAGCGGCTGGATGTCACCGTCTCCGCCGTCGGCAACGCGACCTCGCTGGCGGGCGGGGTTTTGCTGCCCACCAATCTCAAGGGCGGCAACGGCCAGGTTTATGCGCAGGCGCAGGGGCCGCTGCTGGTCAGCGGTTTTGCCGCCAGCGCCGGCGGCAACACCGCCAGCGTCAACGTCCCCACCGTCGGCACCGTGCCCGGCGGCGCCATCCTCGCCGCCGGCATTCCCGCCAGCTTCGGCCAGAACGGCGTCACGCGCCTGCTGCTCAACACGCCGGATTTCGGCACCAGCCAGCAAATCGCGGACGACATCTCCGCCGTGTACGGCCCCGCCGCCGCCCACGCCGTCTCCCCCGGCGAGGTGGACGTGCAAAACACCGGCGGCGAACCGGTGCGCATGGTCGCCAATATCTTGTCCCTGCCCATCACCCCGGCGGACCAGGGGCCGACCATCGTGGTGGATGCGCAGAGCGGCACGATCGTGATGAACGCCGGCGTCACGCTCGGCCCGGCGGTGGTCTCGCATGGCGACCTGACCGTCAACATCTCCACGCAGAACCAGGTCAGCCAGCCCGGCGCGCTCTCCAACGGCACCACGGTCGGCGTCTCGAATTCCGTCGTCAGCGCCAAGCAGGGCAAGGCCGACGTCATCAACCTGCCGCGCGCCGCGACGCTGGCCAACGTCGCCGCCGCACTCAACGCCGTCGGCGCCACGCCCTCGGACCTGGTCGCCATAATCCAGGCGCTGAAGGAAGCCGGCGCCATCAACGGCACCATCAAGGTAATCTAATGACCATTCTGACCGCCGCCACCCCCTCCACCGCCACGGACCCCGCGTCGGTCGCCGCGACGGTCAAGCACGTCGCCGGCATGCTGTGGTACGAAATGCTCTCGGCACTGGACTCAACCGCCGGCGATTCCAGCTCACTCGGCACCGGTGCCACGGATTTCCAAAGTCTGTTCAACTGGAACATCGCGCAAGGCGATTTCGGCAAATACGATTCCCGGCTCGCCGCCGCCGCCACCGCCCAGCTCACGCACAACGCCGCCCCCATGGAGTCCCTGTCCGGCATTCTCGGCACGCCGGTCCCCAGCATGCTCGGCGCCCTTGCCAGCCTGCCCGTCCCGGCCGACCTCACGGACTCCGCCACCATCCAGTCCGCCGCCGCGGCGCCGGCCACGCCGGACGTCACCGGCGCACTGCTCCCCCGTGCCACGGCCTACGCCCAGCAGCTATGGCCGCAGATCACCGCCGCGGCGCAAAAACTCGGCGTCCCCCCGGTCGCCATCCTCGCCCAGAGCGCGCTGGAAACCGGCTGGGGTGCGGCCGCCGGCGGCAACAATCTGTTCGGCATCAAGGCCGCCCCCGGCCAGCCCGCCACCACCCGCCCGACCCACGAACTGGTGGACGGCGTCCTCACCGCGCAATCCGCCGCCTTCCGGGACTACGAAACCCCGGCCGCCAGTGTCGCCGACTACGTCAATCTCATCCAGTCCGCCTACCAGCCCGCACTCGGCCAGAACTCGGTCGCCGGCTTCGCCAACACCCTGCAATCGGGCGGCTACGCCACCGACCAGAACTACGCCGCCAAAATCCTCGCCATCTCGCAATCGCCGCTCATGCGCCAGGTCCTGCAAACACTGCCACAATCGGCGCCCAGGCAAACTTCCGATGTTATTTCCGAATAAATGAGTAGCGGCGCAAAGCGCGACCAAAACTGGGTGTCAGCATGAGCGGAATTTCGAGTGCGATTGATACGGCGTTAAGCGGCCTCGCCTTGTTCGAGGCCGGCATCAACACGGTCGCGGAAAACCTCGCCAACCAGTCCACGTCCGGCTACGCCGCGGAATCCGTCAGCGCCACCACCGTCATCGGCCAGCCTGGAGAACCCGGCCAGGGTGTTTCCGCCCCCATCATCACCCGCGCCGCCAACGCCTTCGCCGCCGGCCTGCTGAACGCCGCCACCGGCGCAAGCCAGGCCGCCAGCGTGCAGTCCGCCGCCCTCACCGCGATCTCCAACGCGCTGCAGAACAACGGCGACGTCCAGACCGAAATTAACCAATTCTTCAACGACGTCGGCACGCTGGCCGCCAATCCCTCCAGCGGCGGCCAGCGCCAGACGGTCCTCTCGGACCTGCAAAACGTCACCGGCGCGTTCCAGAGTGCGGCCACCGGCATCGCCGACACGCAGGCCGAGGCTGGCACCGCGCTCTCAGCCGGCGTCACCCAGGCCAACGGCTATCTTGCCCAGCTCGCCACCATCAACAAGGGGCTGCAAACCGCGCCCGACGACCCGAACCTGCTCGATCAGCAGCAGGCCGCGCTGAACAACCTCTCCGGGCTGCTCAACATCAACGTGGTGCCGCAGGCGAACGGCCAGATCATCCTCACCGCCGGCGGCACCACGCTGCTGGACCAGACCGGCGTGCAGGCCCTCACCCTCACCAATAGCGGCACCGCGGCGCCCACCGTCACCGCCGGCAACGACAACATCCCCGTCAACGTCTCCGGCACGGACGGCGCGATCGGCGGCAACATCGCCTCCTACCAGGCCGGCATCCAGGCGCTGCAGGCGCTCAATGCCCGCGCCGCCATCTTCACGCAAACCGTCAACATCGCCCAGGCCCAGGGCCTGACCTCCGCCGGCAACCAGGGCGGCCCGCTCATCAGCGTGCCCGCGCCCACCGCCACCGCCGCCTCCACCAATACCGGCACCGCCACCGCCGCCGTGCAGATCTCGCCGCCCAGCCAGCTGCCCACCGATGGCGGCCCGTTCCTGCTTACCTACAGCGCCGCCAACGGCTGGGGCGCCATCGATCAGTCCAGCGGCCAGACCTACGCCATCGGCCCCGGCACCAACCTCGCCTTCGCCGGCCTCACCGTCGCCATCGGCGGCGCGCCCAACCCGGGCGACAAATTCCTCATCAACCCGGCACCCGCCGCCGCCGCCAACATCGCGCCGGCCACCAGTTCGATCGCAGATATCGCCGCCGCCGACCCCTACGTCGCCAGCCCCGGCGTGCTGCAGGCCAATGGCAGCGTCCTGAACAGCAACGCCGGCACCATCGCCGTCGGGCCGGACAATGTCGCCACCACGCCCGCCACCGGTGCTGCCGTGATTCCGGCCAGCTATTTCGGCCAGGACCTGCAAGTCACGTTCACCTCGCCCACCGCCTACAACGTCACCACCTCGGCGGACACCAACACCGTCATCGCCTCCGGCAACCTGACCAATTCCAACGGCACCATCGCCGTCGCCTACCCCGCCACCAGTGCCGCCGCCGGCACCTACTACCAGCAAACCTTTACCGCTTCGCCGGTCGCCGGCGACGCGCTCACGCTCACCCCCGGCGGCGGCAGCAGCGGCAGCAACGCCAGCCGGCTGGCCGCCCTCTACACCAATTCCGCCACCACCACGGACGGCACGCTGCAGCAATCCTTCGTCGATTTCGCCTCAACCCTCGGCGCCAACGCGCAGCAGGCGCAGCAGCGCAGCACCAGCGCCACCGCGCAGGTGACCAGCGCCACCGATAATCTGCAAAACATCAGCGGCGTCACGCCGGACCAGCAGGCGGTCATCCTCACCAACTACCAGCAAGCCTATCAGGCCGCGGCGCAGGTGATCTCCACCGCGCACAGCCTGTTTGAGTCCTTGCTGCAATCATTGGCCTAGAATGAGAAGAAGACAGGAAGAAAGTAGCACTTTTTTAAAACAAAGCGCGCAGAACATGCCCCGGGCGGGACGCCTTTTTTCTAAAAAAGAAGTTCTTTCGTTTTCTTTTCTTAAGGTTTGCTAATGGCACTCTCGGGCATTCTCAAAATCGGCGGCATCGTCGTCGTCACCGCGCTCATCGGCGCCGGCGGCACGTTCGGCGCGATGGTGTTTCTCAATCACGGCGCCGCCAGCGGCCCCGCCAAGCCGCCACCCCCGCCGCCGCTCAAGCCCACCTTGTTCGCGGTGGTGGACGACATCACCGTCAGCATCCCACCGGACACCGGCGAGCCCGCCACCTCCTACCTGCAATTCGGCATCCAGTTCGGCACCACCGACCCCAACGCGCTCCTCGTCTTCGCCCAACTGCAACCAATTATTAAGTCGGACATCATAAACCTGCTGCTGAACGAGACCTCGCACGGCCTGCAGGACCCGCAGGCCAGGGCGGACCTGATGAAAAACAGTCTGGACATATGCAATGAAGTGCTTTCGCAAAAAGCGAATTACACGCCCGCCAAGCCGTTCAACGCGGCCTACATCACCACCCTCGTCACCCAGGACTAACGCCGCCCGATCTCGCCCGTCATCGCGAGCCGCCAGCCCAACCCCGTTATCGCGAGCCGCGAGCCTAACCCCGTCATGGCGAGCCGCGGAGCGGCGTGGCAATCCATCTTCTCGCGCCACGCAAAGTCCGGCCAATCCAAGCCCAAGCCGCTCAACCAGCGCCAACGGCCGGCGCCCCTGACATGCCCACAGCCGCCCCCACCCTCGCCGCCCTGCTCGGCCCCCTCGCGGTCATCGCCACCTTCTGGCTCGCCGCCCTCTACCTCATTAAAAAATTCCGCAGCCGCATCAATCTCCGGCCCGACGCAACCCGTTCCGTCATCAAAATCATCGCCGCGAAACCCCTCGCCTGGCAATCCTCCCTCCTCATCGTCGAAGCCGAGGGCCAGCGCTTCCTCGTCGCCGCCAGCCGCAACGGCCTCACCCCCATCGGCGCGCTCGACCACCCGGCCGCCCCGCATCCCTTCCCCCTCACGGTTCCCTTCCCGGAATCCGTGCTTTGAAACGCCTCATACCCATCCTCACCTTTTTCCTCATCACGCTCGCCGGCCCGCACGCCGCCTATGCCGACCCGCCGGACGCCCTGGATCCCTCCAACGGCCTCAACCTGATCAACGCCGTCACCGGCCTGCACGGCGATTCCTACTCGCTCAACGTCCAGACCCTGCTCATCATCACCGGCCTGGCCTTTCTGCCAGGTCTGCTTCTGCTGATGACCGCCTTCACGCGCATCATCATCGTGCTCTCCGTCCTGCGCCAGGCGCTCGGCCTGCAATCCACCCCGCCGAACATGATCCTCGCCGCGCTCGCCCTCATCCTCACCCTCTTCGTCATGCGCGGCGTCATCCAACAGGAACAGGACCAGGTCTTTACCCCCTACATGGCCGGCACCCTCACCTTCCAGGACGCCCTGCAAAACGCCGAGCCGCCGATTCAGAATTTCATGCTCGCGCAATGCCGCCGCGAACCCCTGCACCTGTTCGTGGACCTCAGCGGCGGCCACTACGCCAACCCGCAGGCCATCCCGCTCAACGTCCTCATCCCCGCCTTCTCCACCAGCGAACTCGAAACCGCGTTCCAGATCAGTTTTTTGATCTACATCCCCTTCGTCCTCATCGACCTCGCCGTCGCCTCCGTCCTGATGTCGCTCGGCATGATCATGGTCTCCCCCACCCTGATCTCGCTCCCGCTCAAACTGCTGATGTTCGTCTCCATCCACGGCTGGGTGCTCGTCCTCGGCGCCCTGGCCAACAGTTTCGCCACACCAACGGGCTAGCGCCATGCGCCAAAGCCAAGAAGTTACTTTTTTTGAAAAAAAAGTAACCAAAAAAACTTTTGCTCCTGCGGGAGTTTGGACTGGGATTGCGATTAATCGCCTCCGCTGGAGGCGATTAATGGCAATCCCAGTCCAAACTCCCGCAGGAGCAAAAGTTTTTGCGCGCCCCAGGCGGGGAGCCTTTTTTCAAAAAGCGCTGCTTTCTTAATGCCCTTCTACATTTCCCTCCTACAATCCGCCCTGTCCACCTGCATCGGCGCCATCGCCCCCCTGATTCTCATTCTCCTCGTCATCGGCATCGCCACCGCCGTATTCCAGTCGGCATTTCAGATCGAAGACGCAACCTTCGCCCTGCTGCTGAAAAACCTGGCCACCATTCTGCTGATACTCTTCGCCGGCGCCGCCATGCTGGCGCAATTCGAGGTTTTGGCCGCCAGTTGGATTTCGCACGCCCCGCTTTCGATCGCGCGCTCATGGCACTGACGGAGCCCGCCATTCTCGCCTGGCTCGGCCATTTTCTCTGGCCGTTTCTGCGTGTTTCGGGACTGTTTCTCACCGCGCCGCTGTACAGCTCGCCGCTCATTCCCGCCCAGGTCAAGGTCGTGCTGGCCGCCGGCTACGCCGCGGCGCTCGCCTTCTGGCTGCCGAACCTGCCGCCGTTTCCCGGCGACGCGCCGGCCGCCATCTATGACGGCGTCATCCAGATTTCCGCCGGCGCCGTCATCGGCCTCGCGGCGCAGATCGTGCTCTATGCCATCGCCGGCGCGGGCGAGATCGCGGGTCTTTCCGTCGGCCTGGGTTTCGCCGAACTGCAATTCCGCCAGGCCACCACGGACACGCCGGTGTTATTGGACATCATGTTCTGGGTCGGCATGATGGGGTTTTTCGCCGCGGGCGGCCCGATCTGGCTATTCGCGGCGCTCGCCAAGTCCTTTCAGGCCGGTCTGTTCACGCAAAACCTTGTCACCTGGAACAGCCTCACTTTGTTCGGCGGCGTGATTTTCTCCGCCGCCGTCTCGCTCGCGCTGCCGGTGCTCGCCGTGGCGCTGACCATCAACATCACCGTCGGCCTGCTCAGCGTGTTCGCGCCGCAGCTCAACGTGCTGACCGTCGGCTTTCCGCTGCTCATCCTCACCGGGCTTTGGATGCTGTCATTCTCCTCGGCCTATTTCGCACCCGGCTTCACCCAGCTGATGCGCCTGGCGCTGGAAGTCACCGCCAACCTGGCCCATGGCTGAATCCGGCCAGGACAAGCGGCACGCGCCCACTGAGCGCCGGCTCCGCCAGGCCGCCGAAAAAGGCGACATCCACCGTTCGACGGACCTGCCGCGCGCCGCCGCGGTGGTGATCGCCGTCACGCTGGCGCTGAACGCCGCCGGCCTGGCGGGCACGCGCATGGCCGCCCTGGCCGCCGCCAGCCTGGCGGATGCCGGCACCGTTACGCCCGCCGCCGCTTCCGGCTGGCTCGCCGCCGCCACCGCCAGCCTCACCCCGCTGCTCATTCTCATCGCGGCCCTCTCCACGCTGGCCGCCATGCTCTCCGGCGGCTGGGTCTTTACCCTTGGCAAACTGTTACCCGACTTCGCGAAACTGCTGCCCAGCGCCGGCTTCGGCCAGATTTTTTCCGCGACCGGCGGTACCGAAACCCTCAAATCCATCGTCAAATTCGTCGTCATCGGCGGCGCCGCCATCCTGCTCATCCGCGCCAGCCTGCCGGATTTCGCCGCCCTCGCCGACTCCCTCACGCCGGCGGTGACAGACATGGTGGCGCTGTGCCTGAATATTCTCAGCGGCGTTTGCGCCACCATCACCGTCATCGCCGGCGGCGATTTTGCCTTGCAATACTGGCTGCACCGTCAAAAACTGCGCATGTCGGACCAGGAGATCCGCGACGAAATGAAGGAGGCGGT
Source organism: Acetobacteraceae bacterium (assembly GCA_003137135.1). Lineage (GTDB taxonomy): Bacteria > Pseudomonadota > Alphaproteobacteria > Acetobacterales > Acetobacteraceae > Acidocella. The sequence goes on along the minus strand of PLFB01000082.1, from coordinate 9,941 downwards.
CGGCAACCCGCACGTCCGCCAGCGCCAGCGCGCGCTCGCCCGCCGCATGGCCCGCTCCCGCCAGATGCGCCGCATTCCGGAAGCCTCGGTCGTCGTCACCAACCCGACGCATGTCGCCGTCGCCATCCGCTACCGCCGCGGCCAGGACGCCGCCCCCCTGCTGCTCGCCAAAGGTGTCGGCCTGCTCGCCGAGCAAATTCTGTCCCGCGCCCGCGCGCTCGGCATCCCGATCGTGGAAAGCGCCCCCCTCGCCCGCGCCGTTTACAAATACGTCGAGCCCGACGAGCACATCCCCGTCGCGCTCTACCGCGCCTGCGCCGAAGTGCTGGCCTATGTCTGGAAAATGCAACAATGGCGCGCAGCCGGCGGCCGCCGCCCCACGCCGCCGACGGTGAAAAGCGACCAGGACCTCATCGTCCGCCAGCCCCCGTAGGCTGGGTTGCGCGAAGCGCACTCCACCGCTTCACCTGCCAAAGGAAAGAAGTTACTTTTTTGAAAAAAAGTAACCAAAAAACTTCTGATTCCCCCGGCTTTTGAGCGGCCAAACTCTGGCCACTCAAAAGCCGGGAGAAATAAAAAATCGCTACTTCCTTCGCCTTAATAACATCTTGAACCATTCAGCGGCTCGACTAATAATCATTCGCGACATCGGAGCCGAAAATGCAAAACCTCGCCCGCAAAGCCCTCCTCACCCTGGCGGCCGCCGCCACGCTGGCCGCCGCCGCCCTGCCGGCGCCGGCCCATGCCTGGGGCCGGGTCGGCGTGTTTGTCGGCGTCTCGCCCTTCATCATCGGCGCCCCGCTCTACGACCCGGCCCCCGGCTACTATGCGCCGCCGCCGCCGCCCTATTACCCGCCGCCCTACGCACCGCCGCGCCATATCGGCTTCACCTGCTACGCCCGGCCCTATGAATGCCCGCTCGAGCATCCCAAGCGCGTCGGCAAACCCTGCGCCTGCCTCGCCCTCAACGGCGGCGCCATCCCCGGCACCGTTATTCAGTAACCCTGTTGCCCTGAAAGGAGACCACGCCATGCCCTTCAACAAAACCGCCCTCATCTCGGCCCTCTCCCTGACGGTCGCCGCCGCGATGGCCGCCACACCCCCCGCCGCCGCGCAACAATTGATCGCCGCCCCCGGCGTCACCATCATCGTGACGCCCAGCCAGCCCCAGCCCGACGCCTTCCAGGTGATGAACGCCCAGATGGCGCAAATGACCGCCATGATGCAGCAGATGGACGCGCAAATGAGCGCCCAGATGGCCGCGATGTCGCAACTCCCCACCACCCCGGCGGCCTTCGGCAACCTCCCCGCCGGCGTCACCGGCGTCTCCATCACCACCATCAGCGACGGCTCAAAAACCTGCACCGCGCGAGTGCTCTACCCCGCCAGCGGCGCGCAACAGATCAGCGAAACCGGCAACGCCTGCGGCGCACTGCAATTCGGCCAGCCCGCAGGCGGCCAGCCATCCGGCCCAACGCCTTCCGCCCTGCCCGCCGCCCCGGTGCCGCCCAAAGCCCCCACCACCATCGTGGTGAAGAACGAGGCCACCGCCAAACCCATCCTGCTAGCCGACCGCGACTGACGCCGCCCGCCGCAATCGCCTGACCGCCTCAAGAATCTCGGTTTCGTCCAAACTGCCGAAACCGAGCCGGGCACCCGTCACCTTCACCCCGTTGGTGGCGAACGCCTGCCCTGGCGTGAACCCCAAATTTTCCCGCCGGGCGGCCGCCGCCAGATTCTCCAAATCGACGCCGCCAAACTTCACCCACAGCGCCAGCCCGCCCTGCGGCATCGAAAAATCGACCGCCTCGCCAAACGCCGCGGTCAGCGCCCCCGCCAAAACCTCCCGCCGCGCCGCATAAACCCGCAGCACCTTTCTGGCATGGCTTTTCAGCGCCCCCGTGCTCATCAGTTCCGCCGCCGCCGCCTCCGTCACCGGGTCGCCCTGCCGGTCGATCATCATCACCTCCGCGGCGGCGCGATCGATCAGGCTCTTGCTCCCCACCAGATACCCAATCCGCAAAGACGGCGACAGCAGTTTTGACAACGACCCGATATACGCCAGCCGGGAAAACCCCTGCGCGCTCGCCAGCGGCAGCAGCGGCCGGTGCGCGAAATGAAACTCGTGATCGTAGTCATCCTCCACGATCGCAAAATCATATTTTTGCGCCAACGCCGCGAGCCGGATTCGTCGTTCCGGCGGCAGCACCACCGTGGTCGGAAAATGATGATGCGGCGTCACATAGATCGCCCGGATCGTCTGCCTCTGACACAACGCCTCCAGCGCCTCCGGATTCAGCCCCGCCTCATCCACCTCCACCGCATGAATCGCCGCCCCGGCGGACAAAAACGCCTCGCGCGCCGGCGGATAGCTCAGCTTCTCGATCGCGACATGATCCCCCGGCTCCGCCAGCAGCCTGGCCGACAGAAAAATCGCCATCTGGCTGCCCCGCGTGATGCAGATATTCTCCGCCGTGCAGGACAACCCGCGATCCGCCCGCAGCATCTCCGCCACCGCTTCCCGCAACACCAGCGACCCGCGCGGATCGCCATACCCCAGCCGGTTCCCCGCCGCCGCCTGCAACAGCGCCCGCCGGTACGCCCGTGCAAAAAACTCCGCCGGCATCAGCCGCGTATCCGGCGCGCCATCATCGAACACCAGCATCCCCGGCAACGGCGCCACATACGGCAAATCCGGCGGCGCCCGCCTGAGCAAAAACGCCGGCTCAGCCGCGGCAAAAACCCGCGCCGCCGGCGCCGGCTCGATGATCGGCAGCGCCGCCGAGACAAATGTCCCGCGCGTCGCCTCGGTGGTCAGCCAGCCTTGCGCCACCAATTCGTCAAAACTCTGCTGCACCGTCTTGCGGTTCACCCCCACCCGCGCCGCCAGCTCCCGCGTCCCCGGCAGGGCGCTGCCTGGCGCCAGCCGTCCGGTGCGGATCGCCTCGATCAGCGCGCCCGCGATCTGCAGATAGGCCGGCTGCGCCGCATCCCGGACCAAAGAAATGCGTAAATCCCAAGGTCTCAGCACATTCGTCTCCTGGACCAGGCAAAAAGTTAAAACTGGAGGTTCCAGCTAACCCACCATTCCTGCATTCCTGCGTCACTGCAACAGCATAACGGTGGTTTGGCGTAAGGTAGAAAGAAAGCGGTCGCTTTTTTGAAAAAAAGCTCCGCAAAAAACTTTTGCTCCCCCGGCTTTTGAGCGGCCANNCTCAAAAGCCGGGGGGAATAAAAGTTTTTTTGGTTACTTTTTTTTCAAAAAAAGTAACTGCTTACTTTCTCTCTCTTCGTCCAACCCAACAAAAAACCACGCCCCACACGGCAACCGACAGCAACCGCCGCAACCAACGGCATGAGCCATGAAGGATTTGCCGCGATGTCCGCATCGATCACGACCCCACGTCCACTGAAGAAGGATGCGCTTGGCCCGCTCGAACTGCTGGCCCAGAACATCGCCGTCATTTCGCCCACCATGACCGCCGCCCTCATCGTGCCGGTCATGTTCTCCAACACCGGGGACTGGAGCTGGCTGTCCTACGCTTTGGGCACCGTCATGCTCATCTTCGTGGCGCTCAACCTCAACCAGTTCGCCTCCCGCTTCGCCGGCTCCGGCTCGATGTATCAGTATATTTGTAAAAGCCTCGGCAATACCGTCGGCGGCGTTGGGGGCTGGTCGCTGATCTGGGCCTATCTCGGCATCTCGGTCGCCGGCGCCACCGGCTTTGCCGTCTTCGCCGGCACGCTGCTCGGCATGGCCGGCATCAACCACGTGCCGCCGGTGCTGCTCTTCGCCGTCTGCATCTTCATCTCGGGTTTCTGCGCCTGGAAGAACGTCGCGCTGTCCGCCAAACTCATTTTGATCCTGGAAGGCATTTCCGTCACCCTGATCACCATCCTGTGCTTCATCGCACTCGGATCAAAGGGCTTCGCGATCGACCCGACCCAGGTCAATGTCGGCACCATCCCCTATTCCAGCCTCGGCCTCGGCGTCGTGGTCGCCATCTTCTCGCTCGTCGGCTTCGAATCCGCGACCCAGTTCGGTGACGAATCCCGCAACCCCCTCAAAGCCATCCCCCGCGCCGTGATTCTCTCGCTGCTGCTCTCCGGCGCCTTCTTCGTCTTCGTCACCTATGTCGAAGTGCAAATGACCCACGGCTATTCCACCACTTTGGACCAGATCGCCGCCCCGCTGAACGTCATGGCGACCCTGCTCCACATGCCCTATTTGGCCGCACCCCTCTCCGCCTGCGCCATGATCAGCTTCTTCGCGCTGAATCTCTCCTGCCTCAACTCCGGCGCGCGCATCATCTACATCATGGGCCACCAGGGCCTGTTCCACAAAGCCACCACCGACTCCCACCACAAGAACGAAACCCCGCATGTCGGCGTCATCATCATGGGCATCATCTCGTTCTCCGCGCCCAGCTACTTCTCGCTCACCGGCATGGACCCGCTGGACATTTTCAACGACGCCGGCACCATGGCCGCCTTCGGCTTCCTGGTCCCCTACATCCTGATCTCCGTCGGCGCGCCCATCTTCGTCAAATCAATGGGCCAGCTCAAACCCGTCCACTGGCTCCTCGCCGCCGCCTCGCTGGTGCTGCTCGTCATCCCCACCGTCGGCTGCGTCTACCCCGTGCCGCCGGCGCCGGTGAAATACTACCCCTACCTCTTCGTGGCGTATCTCATCATCGGCGGCGCCTGGATCGCCTTCCAGCACCGCCGCATCCTCATCGCCAGCCGCGGTTTTCCGGCATCGGCGCAGGATGCATGAGGTAGGAAAGCAAGAACTTCTTTTTTGAAAAAAAGAAGCAAAAAACTTTTAACTTCCCCGGTCGTTGAGTGGCCACAGTTTGGCCACTCAACCGCCAAGGGCGCGACCCTCCGCCCCCTCCACGTTATTGCGAGCCTTCGCGGCGCGGCGCAGCGAAGCAATCCATCTTTCCCGCAACGAAACGAAAACCCGCACCGAGACACACCCAAACATGCTAGCCCAGCTCACCATCCACCTCGACGGCATCGAATCGCTCATCCCGGTGGCGGACAACCAGACCCTGCTCGACGCCGCCGACGCCGCCGGACTTGAACTTCCTTCAATGTGCCGCGCCGGCCACTGCTCGGCCTGCGCCGTCAAGCTCATCGCCGGCCGCGTCACCATGGACACCTGCGCGGCCCTCTCCAAACGCGACCGCGACTCCGGCCTCATCCTCGCCTGCCAGGCGATCCCGGAAACCGAAACTTTGACCATCAGCTACGATTAGGAGTGAACAAATGAGTGTCATCGGAACCATCGACAGCGTCTGGCGCTACCCCGTCAAATCCATGCGCGGCGAAATGCTGGACTCCGCCTTCATGGGCTTCGCCGGCGTCTACGGCGACCGCGTTTACGCCTTCACCACCCCCAAGGCGCCGCCCGGCTTCCCCTTCCACACCAGCCGCGAGCAGGAGGAACTGCTCCTCTACGCCCCCAAATTCGCCGACGATTCCGCCGCCGCCTTGCCCGCCAACCTGACCGAGGCCGATTCCATGCCCCCCGGCATGACGCCCCTCTACGCCCCCATCAGTGCGCTGACCGTCCTCGTCACCACCCCCGACGGCGAAGTGCTCCCGTTGGAATCCCCCACCCTCATCGAAGACATGAAAAAACGCCTCGGCGACGAACTCGCTGTCAGCCTGGTGCATTCCGAGCGCGCGCTGACGGATTGCCGACCCGTCTCCATCTTCTCCCTGCAAACCGTCGCGGGNNAAGGAGCCGTTCTTCGAAAAATCCCTCATCGGCGCCCGCGTCAGAATCGGCGACAAGGCCGAATTCATGCTCATCGAAAACGACCCCCGCTGCAAAATGATCACCCTGAACCCCGACACCGCCAAAGCCAGCCCCAAAATCCTGCGCCAGGTCACCACCAAACACGACGGCTTCGCCGGCCTCTACTCGGTGGTCCTCGTCGAAGGCGTGGTCAAGCCCGGCGATCCCATTACGCTGATGTAACTACCACCTCCCCGTACGGCGGAAAAGTGCAGCGTCTTCCGCCTTCTTTAACAAAAACCGCCCCGACCGGCGGTCCAAAAACGCCAGCCCAGATTACGCCCGCATGACCAATCTGTTAATAAGACTAACATAACGTTACCAAGCCCCTTGACACGGTTATCCCTCATCCGCCGGCATCGCTTCAAAAGCCCTCGCCAAAAATGTCGCAAACCCACCCCACCAACAAACAAAATTCCCCACCCACACCAATCCTCATAACAATAGTACAATAATTAACCGACCGGACGGACGATTCTGTTTTCCGCCCGCTGATTTCATTGCAAATTTTCAGACCCTATGTCCGACCGGTCATTCGATCATTGCCGTTTTTCCGCCCAAAAACCCGGCCGCGCGCAAGTCATTCCACTCTAGAAAAATCCCCCTCCCCTGCGCAAGAAATTTCCTCACCTCGACCCCACAAGCCGGCCCGCCCTTTCCCCAAAACCCCATTCACGCCTATCCTCGCTTGCATCCAAGCCAGGAGGCTGCCGCCTTGCCCAAACTAAAAACCCTGCTTCTCCTCACCCTCCTCATCGCGCCCTCCTGCCTCGCCGCCGCCCCCGGCGCCATCACCATCGCCACCCCCACCGCCGCCGTCACCCTCACCCCGGCGCAAATCGCCACCCTGCCCGCCATTAAGGAGCACGTCTCCTTCGGCACGGACCACGGCCCCATGACCGCCGATTTCGCCGGCCCCCTGCTCTGGTCCGTCCTCAACCAGGCCCACCCCATCCCCATGAAATCCGCCGTCCGCGGCGCCGTCATCGTCACCGGTGCCGACGGCTACACCGCCCTCATCGCCCTCGGCGAACTCGCCCCCGCCTTCGAGGACAAAAAAATCATCCTCGCCACCACGATGAACGCCAAACCCCTCGCCCCCGGGCATTTCCGCATCGTCGTCCCCGGCGACGCCAAAGGCGGCCGCTGCGTCTATGACGTCATAAAACTCACCGAACTCCTGCAACCCCCGCCGCCCAAGTAAACCAACCCAGGCGCCGCCATGCCGGCTACTTCGGTATTTCCTTGATCATCCCGAGCTGATCTGGAATCCCCAACGTCTCCGGCGTGATCGTGCCCGTTTGCATCACGTGCGCGCCGACCGCGTCATCCGCCGGCGCCAGCTTGACCTGTGTCAGGTCCGACTCGGTGCGCAGGTACACCGGCTGCGTCGAGACCATAAAAATATCGCCCTGCCTGATGCCGGTATCGGGCAGATCGTTCCAGGCCGCCCGCAGATCAAAAGGCCTGTCATAGCGCCGCCAGCCGATTCCCTGCAGTTGCGCGCCGTCGATCAACGTCTGTTCGATGCCGGTTTCCTCACCCAGTTCGCGCCGCGCCGCCGCCGCCGCTTCCTCCACCTGGCCCTGCGTCTCGTCGATGAACCCGCCCGGGATCGCCAGCTTGCCCGCGCCCGGCGGAAACCGCCGGGTGATCAGCACGAGGTTTTCGGCCGGGTCCGTCAGCACCGCGTCCACCGCGTGGCGCACGAACAGCGTGCGCGTGGTGCCATCCGGCACCTCCAGCGGTCCCAGATTATGCGCCAGGCGGTCCGGCATATCCGGCAGCTCGGCTTCTTTCACGCGCTCAATAATTTCCCTCTGCAGGTCCGTGTCGGTGATCATGTTACCCTTCATGAATGTCTTGAAAGCCATCGGGACCCATCCTTCCTGTCGCACGCGCGCCGCCCGCGGCCCGCATGATACAGCAGCTTTTCCGCGCCGTCCCGCCGCGCGGAAATTCGCCAAGAAAATCTCAGGCCGCCTGTTTGCGCTCCTCGTCCGGCAGCGCGGCGCCGGAGCCGGCGCGGCTATAGGTGATGGCCTTCGCCACCTCGCACATATCCTCCGGCGTCAGCGCGCAGGTCGCGGCGCCGATCCAGCCATCCACCTGCGCCGCATTCCTGGCGCCCACGATGGCCGCCGTCACGCCCGGCCAGGCCAGCGTCCACGCCACCGCGGCCGCCGCCGTGCTCACATTGTGCCGCCGCGCCACCCGCGCCAGCGCCGCCGCGACGTACAGATTGGCCTCCAGATGCTCCGAAAACTCCACATTGCGCGACCGCCAGTCGTTCTTCGGCAGCGCCCGCACCCGCTGCGCCGAAAACGCCCCGGTCAGCAGCCCCGCCTGCATCGGCGAATACACGATCACGCCGGTGCCGTGCGCCGCGCACCAGGCGATTTCGGCATTCCCCGCGGCGCGCTTGATGGCGGAAAACGGCGGCTGCAGCGTATCCACGTGCCCCAGCCGCTCCGCCGCCTCCAACTGCGCCACGCTATGGTTGGAAAGCCCGGCGGCGCGAACCTTGCCTTCCTTCTTCAAATCCAGCAGCGTTTGCCAGTACTCTTCCAGCGGTGTGCCGTCATTGGCGGGCCAATGCATCTGATAAAGGTCGATCCGCTCCACCCCCAGCCGGCGCAGCGAGCCTTCAACCTCGCCCCGTATGCTGGCCGGCGCGCCGATTCGCCGCGGCATCTCGCCGGGACTCTTGGCATCGGCGATCATGCCGCATTTGCTGAACACATACGGCCGCTCGCTCTTCGGGATATCCCGCAGCGCTTGCGCCACCACCGCCTCGGCCCGGCCCAGCCCATAGATCGCGGCGGTGTCGATCCAGTTCACCCCGCGCGCCACGGCGTGCCGGATCGCCGCGATCGAGGCCGCGTCATCCTGGTCGCCCCAGCCCACGGCCCAATCCCCGCCGCCCAGCGCCCAGGACCCGAAGCCGGTACGGGTAATCTTCATGCCGGTCCGGCCCAACGCCACGGTTGGCAGCGTTTCCGGGTTCTTGAGACTGTCGCTCATTGGCGATCTCCTCTATAATTCTTCATGAGCCAGACGTAGGAATTGCCCCGGCCGGATTACAACGCGCGGAAAAGTGAACGCCGACGCTGAAACGCCCGGTGCGGTTCGAAATTTCGTTGTTGGTTTCGGCAACGTTGTAAAATCGTCCAAATCCGCCGCCTAACATTAATTATACATTATCTAATATTAGGCCATTATGCGTCGTAACGAGAAAAAGGTGCCGCATGGCGCGAACAGAGCAAAACCCCGCCGCAAAACTGGATTTCACCGTCGAGTCGCTCACCGTTCGGCCCGGCCTGCTGCGCCATGTCTCAAAAGTCCAGCTGGAAACCTTTGCCAAACTCGCCGACGCCGCCATCATCGCCGCGATGTCGGCAGCCGCCACGCGCGCCGGCGCCCCCGCCACGCTGCTGGCGCCGGCCGCCATCCTGCTCGCCAGCCACGTTGGCTTTCTTAAGTCCGGCCTCTACGAGATCGGCCGCCTGATCGAACCCGCCCCCGCCATGCGCCCCCTCACCGCCATCTGGACGCTCATTTTCATCGTCACCGCCGCCCTGCCCCTTTCTGCCCCGCGCGCCTGGCTGCTCACCTTCTACGCCGCCGGCCTGCTCGGCCTCATCACCGCCCGCTGGGCGCTGGAACCGCTCATCCACGCCTGGGTCGGGCACGGCCACTGCACCAAATCCGTCGCCATCGTCGGCGCCAACGAGGAAGCGGTCCTGCTCATCCGCCGGCTCCGCCACAACCGCTACGGCATCCGCGTCATCGGCGTGTTCGACGACCGCGCCAGCCCGCCCGGCATCAGCCCGCTCAGCCGCCTCGGCTCGGTCGCGGACCTCGCCGCCCACCCCGAAAACATCGACCTCGTCGTCATCACCCTCCCCCTCACCGAAACCGCGCGCATCGCCACCCTCATCGCCCAGCTCCGCGGCCAACCCTTCAAACTCCGCATCCTCCCCGGCCCCGCCGGCCTCGACCTGTTCAGCCCGCTCCGCCTGCGGCGCACGGAGCTGCCGGGAATAAAGTTGATTGAAGTAGAAAGATAGCAAAGAAAGCAGTTACTTTTTTTGAAAAAAAAGTAACCAAAAAAACTTTTGCTGGCGGGTGT
>PLFB01000022.1:1030-4400 GCA_003137135.1 Acetobacteraceae bacterium | reverse complement strand
TCGTTGGTGATGGCGGCGATTTCTATTTTGTCGCGGAAGGATTTGCAGAGGGCGTCCATAAGGGCGGTTTTGCCGGTGCCGACGGGGCCGCCGATGCCGACGCGGAGGGGGGAGGTTGTGGTGGTCATGGGTGCCTCATTTAAAAGAGAGAAGAGCTATCCGCAGATTACGCAGATTGCCGCAGATTAGGGCGATGGTTCGACCGTTCCTAATGTTCTGAGTTTTCTTCGCGCGCATATGCGGGCAAATCCTCAACTTTAATTGGGATTCCATCTCGCTCTATGGTTATGTCTTTAAAACCTCTGTCTGCGAATTCCGAAGCCCAGGCGTCAGCCATGCTGGCTGTATCTAAGTTTTTGGTCTCTGACTTCCCTTTCCTGTAACCGATCAATTTGTATTTTGGCATTTTCACGTCCTGCGCTTTTAAAGAATTATCGACTTTGTAAAATCAAAATGAAAGTGCATGTCATGCTTGAATGATGAACTGGAAGGTCAACATCGTGTTATTCAGCGAATGAATCGCTATCAGTATTCGAACTGTGACGTTGGACGGACCTGAAAGTCCCCTTGATTCGCCAATGCACGCACGGCGCTGGCAGCTAGCTTTGATGATGTAAATCTCCAGGCCAAATTTATATCATCGGAAAATGGTGGGGCGCCTGAGTAATGTGGCGTGACTAGAAAATAAGGCAGTTCGTGAGAAGGTCCTTTGTCCATTTCCAAAATAAAGTGCTTAATTTTTGCGACCATTCCTCCTTTAGTGGCCTCTTCTGGGTGAGATTCCTCATATTGCGGTACAAATGTCACAACAACATACGTAACCTGATCATTCTGCATTGGATTTTCCGAGGCGCTCTAAAGACGGCGTTGTTTGGCTATAGGGGGAAAGCTTCTTTAGTGTGATTTATAGCAGAAGAGGTAAGTCGGTAAACCAACCTTGGAGGCCGCATTGTAGTCGAAATACTCGAAAAAGACTTGTCCCAGTTGGGAGACGCTTTGCCGGGTTCTGTGAGAAAAGCGTGGATGCGCATTCGCCGGCATGACGGGAGTGAGGTGGGCGGTGGGCAAAGCGTCGACTGCTTGCAGGCATCTTCAAATATCGGTCATGTGCGGAAGAGGCGGGTGTATTGGGTTTCGTGGCGCATGGAGGAGATGTCGGAGGACCAGCAACTGGTGCCTAGGTCTTCCAGGGTGGCGGATTGGGAGTCTTGGGCGGTTTGGAGGATGTGGGGTTCTAGGGTGGCTTGGCAGCGTAGGCCGGCGGATTGGCCTAGGGGGATTAGGCGGATGGCGGCGGAGATGAGGTTGGAAATGGAGGCGTGGAGGTAGGCTAGGGTGGTGTCGTCTTCGTCGATGTCGTGGGCGGCGGCGAGGAGGGCTAGGGCTATGGGGTGGGGGAGGGGGGAGTTGCCCCAGTTTTGCAGGGATTCTACGGGCCAGGGGAGGGCGGCTTTGGCGAAGGCCGCACCTTGGGCGGTGGATTCTAGGCGGCGTTCGGGGGTGGGGGAGAGGGAGAGGGCTAGTTGGGCGAGGTCGTGGGGGTTTTGGCCGCGGTAAGCGAGGCGGAGGAGGATGGCGTCGGACCAGAGGGCGCCGTGGGAGAGGGTGTCTTGGAGGTGGGTGGTCAAGGTGGGTTCGGTGGTGATGGTGCCGGCGGCGACGTCCCATTCCAAAGCATGGGAGTAGGCGAAGGCGCCGGTGGGGAAGGCGGGGGAGAGCCAGGTGAGGAGTTTGATGAGGGAGGTTTGGTTAGTCATGGTGGTAGGCGCCGGATTCGGGGTCGAAGGGGGCGGAGATTTTTTCGACGTTGGCTTCCATGGCCAGGAGCATGGCGGCGATGACGGTGTCGTAGAGGAGGCGCAGGCGGCCGGGGAGGATTTGGACGGCGAGGTGGCGGTTGCCGAGGTGCCAGGCGAGGCGGGCGAGGGTGGTGGGGTCGGACGCGGTCACTTCCAGGAGGTCTTCGGGGGCGGCGCGGACGAGGACGAAGCGGCCGTCGTCGAGGATGAGGGCGTCGCCGTCACGGATGTGGGTGGTCTCGGCGAGGTGCAGCATGATGGCGGCGCCGGAGACGGCGGTGAGGCGGAAGCGGCGGCGGTGGCGGGAGTCGTAGTCGAGGACGAGTTCGTCGGCGGCGGCGTGGTCGGGCCAGGCGCCGGCGCGGGCGATTTTTTGGGCGCGGAGGGTCATGGGGGTAGTTGGGTTTGCACGGCCGGCGGCGGGAGCAGCGTTGTTCGTGAAACGATCGCGTTCGCGTTTTCGTTCGTCGGCCCGTGCAACCGAACCTGGGTTGCTTCGCTTCGCTCGCAATGACGAGTGAGAAACGGGGTCAAAATAGAAAGTACCGTTGGGCCATCGGCAAGGTTTCCGCGGGGTCGCAGGTTAGGAGTTGGCCGTCGGCGCGGACTTCGTAGGTTTCGGGGTCGACTTCGATGTGCGGGGTGGCGTCGTTGTGGATCATGGATTTTTTGGTGATGCCGCTACGGGTGTTGGTGACGGCGACTAACGGGCGGGTTAGGCTTAGGCGGTGGGCCAAACCTTCGTCTAGGGCGGCTTGGCTGACGAAGAGGAGGGAGGATTCTACCAGCGCGCGGCCGTAGGCGCCGAACATCGGGCGGTAGTGCACCGGTTGCGGGGTGGGGATGCTGGCGTTGGGGTCGCCCATGGCGGCCATGGCGATGGTGCCGGATTTTAGGACCATGTCTGGCTTGATGCCGAAAAAGGCGGGGGACCAGAGGACTAGGTCGGCCAGTTTGCCGGGTTCTATGCTGCCGATGTGCTGGCTCATGCCTTGGGCGATGGCGGGATTAATTGTGTATTTGGCGATGTAGCGCTTTACACGAAAGTTGTCCGCGGGGCCGTCGCCTGGAAGGGCGCCGCGTTGCAGTTTCATTTTGTGCGCTGTCTGCCAGGTGCGGATGATGACTTCGCCGACGCGGCCCATGGCTTGGCTGTCGGAAGAAATCATGCTGAGGGCGCCTAGATCGTGTAAAATGTCTTCGGCGGCGATGGTTTCTTTGCGGATGCGGGATTCGGCGAAGGCGATGTCTTCGGGGATGGCGGGGTCCAGGTGGTGGCAGACCATCAACATGTCGAGGTGTTCGTCCAGGGTGTTGACGGTGTAGGGGCGGGTGGGGTTGGTGGAGCTGGGCAGGACGTTGGGCAGGCCGGCGACCTTGATGATGTCGGGGGCGTGGCCGCCGCCCGCACCTTCGGTGTGGAAGGCGTGGATGGTGCGGCCTTTGAAGGCGGCTATGGTGTCTTCCACAAAACCGGATTCGTTGAGGGTGTCGGTGTGGATCATCACCTGGACGTCGAATTTGTCGGCGACTGACAGGCAGTTATCGATGGCGGCGGGGGTGGTGCCCCA
>PLFB01000022.1:238-1009 GCA_003137135.1 Acetobacteraceae bacterium | reverse complement strand
GATCTGCTGCGGGCAGATGAAGTGGATGTGGGAGTCGATGCCGCCGGCCGTGAGGATTTTGTTCTCGCCGGCGATGATTTCGGTGCCGGGGCCGATGATGATATTTACGCCGGGCTGGATGTCGGGGTTGCCGGCTTTGCCGATTCTTTGGATACGGCCGTTGGAGAGGGCGACGTCGGCTTTGATGATGCCCCAGTGGTCGATGATGAGGGCGTTGGTGATGACGGTGTCGGCGGCGCCTTGGGCGTTGGTGAGCTGGGATTGGCCCATGCCGTCCCGAATGACTTTGCCGCCGCCGAATTTGACTTCCTCGCCGTAAATAGTGAGGTCTTTTTCAACTTCGATGAAGAGTTCGGTGTCGGCGAGGCGGACGCGGTCGCCGGTTGTGGGGCCGAACATGTCGGCGTAGGCGCGGCGGGTGATTTTGGCCATTTTTTTACAGGCCTCCCATGACGAGGCCGCGGAAGCCTATGGCCCGCCGGTGGCCGCGAAAGGGGATGAGGGGGACTTCGCGGGACTGGCCGGGTTCGAAACGAATCGCGGTGCCGGCGGGGATGTTGAGGCGTTGGCCGTGGGCGGCTTTGCGGTCGAAGTCGAGGGCGGCGTTGGTTTCGGCGAAATGGTAGTGGCTGCCGACCTGGATGGGGCGGTCGCCGGTGTTGGCGACTGTTATTATGGTTTCGGGTTGGCCCTGGTTCATTTCGATGTCGCCTGGGGCCGTAAGGTACTCGCCGGGGATCATCGGATGGGCTCGTGCACGGTGACGAGTTT
>PLFB01000022.1:0-135 GCA_003137135.1 Acetobacteraceae bacterium | reverse complement strand
TTTTCGCGGGGGGTCAGGTTCATTTTCTTGCTCTTTTATCCTTGCCAGACTGTGGGGAGGGGGTCTTGGTCGCGCAGGAGTTTTAGGGCGGCGGTGAGGGTTTTGCGGAGGGTTTGGGAGGTGGGGGCGAGGAGG
>PLFB01000091.1 GCA_003137135.1 Acetobacteraceae bacterium | reverse complement strand
CCCAGTTCGTAAAAGTTTTTTGCTTCCCCGGGCGGGGCGCCTTTTTTTCAAAAAAGAAGTTCTTGCTTCCTTCTTCATCTTCTAAAACTGAAAGTAAAGAAACGGCACCGCCGACGGCGCCAGCACCAGCGCCTGCATGGTGAACGCAAAGCTGCCGATGGTGGCGAGGCTTTTGCGGCGCGTGGAAAAGCTTTGCAGGTTGGGCAGCGTCAGCACGATGGTCCAGCCGGTCAGCAGCATCGCCAGTGCCAGCGGCAGGGAGAGCGTGCGCGCGTCGCCGAGATAGGGCAGCACGGGCACGACGTGGATGCACGCCGGCGGCGTCGGCAGCATGCGGGCGAACAGCGCCGGGATCGCGATGCCGTTAAGCCCGGCCAGCGATTTATAGAAGCCGGCCGCGGCCGCGAAATTCTGTGACCGGAAGGGCACCCAGGCGAGGATGACGGCGGCGAGCGTGATGCCCCGCGCGGCGAAGCGGGGCATGCGCACCGGCAGGCGGGAGTAGCCGCGATGCACGGTGAGATAAACGCCGTGCAGCCCGCCCCACAGCAGAAATTTCAGCGCGGCGCCATGCCAGAGGCCGCCGAGCAACATCGTGACCATCAGGTTGACGAGCCGCCGAACCTCGCCTTTGCGGTTGCCGCCGAGGGGGACGTAGAGGTAATCCCTCAGAAACTGGCTCAAGGTGATGTTCCAGCGCCGCCAGAAATCGGAAATGTTTTCGGCCTGGTAGGGGCTGTTGAAATTGCGTGGGAACGCGATCCCGAACATTTTGGCGATGCCGATGGCCATGTCGGAGTAGCCGGAAAAATCGAAATAGATTTGCAGCGCATAGGCCAGCAGCGCCGTCCACGCCTCGATCAAAGTGAGGGGATGCTGCACCGCGGCGGCAAAGCCGGGATCGGAAAATTTAGCGAAACTGTCGGCCAGAACGATTTTCTTGGCCAGGCCGAGCAGAAAAATCTCCAAACCGTCAGTCACGCGCCCGGCAAAATTCTCCAGCGGGCGCAGCGCCTGGAACTGCGGGATGATGTCGCGCGGGCGGACGATGGGGCCGGCGATGAGGTGGGGGAAGAAGGCGACGAAGCAGGCATAGTCCAGCAGTGGAGTTTTTTCCGGGACGTCGCCCCGAAACTTATCCACCAGAAACATGATCTGCTGAAACGTAAAAAAGCTGATGCCGAGGGGTAGGATGACGGCAAGGCCGGGAAAGCCGGCGAGCGCCGCGAAGAACCCGCGATACTTGAAGTAGGCCAGCAGGCCGAGGTTGCCGACCAGCCCGACGACGAGCCAGGCTTTGCCGCCCGCGCCGGTGAGGCGCCGGCCGATGAAATAATTCGCGAGGATGGAACCGACGAGCAGCGGCAAAAACGCCGGCCGCCAAAAGCCATAAAAAAACAGGCTGGCGGCCACCAGCCAAACCTGCGCCGCCCGTTTGCCCGCCAGCCGCGCGCTCAGCCAGAATCCGGCCAGCGTGACCGGCAGGAAGAAAAACACAAAAATTCGGGAATTGAAGAGCAAAGTTGCCACACGCTAAAGTTGCGTACGGTTAAAGCAGAGTTTTTGCTGCGACTCTACAATGAATTGCCCGTCGGCGTGGCTTTTTGTCGATGCCGGGCCGGGGTGGTATAGCGCCGCGCCACGACAAAAGACGGTTTTGTGATGAATGAGACGATGAACCACCCCGCTCTGCTGCCCGCCGGCATGCGCGACGTGCTGCCGCCGGAGGCGGAGCTGGAGGCGCGCACGGTGGAACGGCTGATGGAGTCTTTTGCCGCGTACGGTTTTCAGCGCGTCGAGCCACCGTTGCTGGAGTTTGAGGATTCGCTGTTCGCCGGCGCGGGTGCGGCCACCGCCGAGCAGACGTTTCGGGTGATGGACCCCGAAAGCCAGCGCATGCTGGGTTTCCGTGCGGACACCACGCCGCAGATCGGCCGGCTGGCCGCGACCCGCCTGGCGGCGGCGCCGCGGCCGCTGCGGCTGGCCTATGCCGGGCAGTGCCTGCGCGTGCGCGGCAGCCAGGTGCAGCCGGAACGCCAGGTGGCGCAGGCGGGCATTGAGCTGATCGGCCATGATTCCGCGCTGGCGGACGCCGAGATTTTTTTGGCGGCGGCGGCCGCTCTGGCGGCCGTGGGGCTGCGGCAGGTGAGTTTTGATCTGACCGCGCCGCAGCTGGTGGCTGGACTTCTGGAAGCCGCTTTCGCGCCGAAGCAGCGCGCTGAACTGGCGCGGGCGCTGGACCGGAAAGACGCGGCGACGGTGGCGTCGCTGGGCGGCGAGCGGAGCAAAATGCTCTTGGCGCTGCTGGCGGCGACCGGGAACGCGGAATCGGCGGTGCCGGCGCTGCTGGCGATCGGCCTGCCGCCGCCGGCGCGGGCGCTGGCGGAGCGCATGGCCGACATCGTGGTGGCGGTGCGGGCGCGCAACCCGGCGCTGGCAATCACCGTCGATCCCGTGGAATTTCGCGGCTACCGCTACCATACCGGCGTCTGCGCCACCGTTTTTTGTGGCGCGACCGGGGCGGAACTGGGGCGCGGCGGGCGCTATCTGTGCGGCGATACCGAACCGGCGGCCGGGCTGACGCTGTATCCGGATACGATCGTGCGGGTGGCGCCGGCGCCGGCGCTGCGGCCACGGGTGTTCGTGCCGTTCGGCACGCCGGCGGATGCGGAAGCCGCGCTGCGGGCACAGAATTACGCCACTGTCGCCGGGCTGGAACAGGTGGCGGACGCGCAGGCCGAGGCGCGGCGCCAGAAATGTTCGCACTGGCTGCATAACGGCCGCGCGGCGGCGGTTTAGGGGGACCAAAAGAATGGCGAATGTGACGATCATCGGCGCGCAATGGGGCGATGAAGGCAAGGGCAAGGTCGTGGACTGGCTCGCCAGCCGCGCCGATATCGTGGTGCGCTTCCAGGGCGGCCATAACGCCGGCCACACGCTGGTGGTCGGCAACCAGACCTACAAACTCTCGCTGCTGCCCTCCGGGCTGGTACGCGGCAAGTTGGGAATCATCGGCAATGGCGTGGTGATCGACCCGGTGGCGCTGCTGGCGGAGATCGAGCGGGTGAGCGCCCAGGGGCTGAAGGTCACGCCGGAAACCCTGCGGATCGCCGATAATGCGACGCTGATTCTGCCCCTGCACGCGGCGCTGGACGGCGCGCGCGAGGCGGCGCGCGGCGCCAAAAAACTCGGCACGACGGGGCGGGGCATCGGGCCGGCCTATGAGGACAAGGTGGCGCGCCGCGCGGTCAGGGTCTGCGACCTGGCGGAGCCGGACTCGCTCTCCACAAAACTCGATGAACTTTTGCTCCACCACAACACCCTGCTCGCCGGCCTCGGCGCGCCCACTTTCGCCAAAGACAAAATGCTGAGGGATCTTCTGGCGCTGGCGCCCAGATTGCTGCCCTTCGCCGAACCGGTCTGGGAGCGGCTGGCGGTCGCGAAACGCGACGGCGAACGCATTCTGTTCGAAGGCGCGCAGGCCGTGATGCTGGACGTGGACCACGGCACCTACCCGTTCGTCACCTCCTCCAACACCGTCGCCGGCACGGCGGCGTCCGGCAGCGGCGTCGGCCCGGGCGCGGTCGGGCGCGTGCTCGGCATCGCCAAGGCGTACTGCACTCGCGTCGGCGCCGGCCCGTTCCCGACCGAGTTGTTCGACGAAACCGGCCAAAAGCTCGGCGAGCGCGGGCACGAATTCGGCACGGTCACCGGCCGCAAACGCCGCTGCGGCTGGTTCGACGCCGCCCTGGTCCGCCAGGCGGTGAAAGTCGGCGGCATCGACGGCCTGGCGTTGACCAAACTGGACGTCCTGGACGGTTTTGACGAACTGAAAATCGGCGTCGGCTATTCCATCAATGGCGAAATTTTTCGGCACCTCCCCGCCGGCGCCGCCGCGCAGGCCGCGGCTGAACCCATCTTCGAGACCATGAAAGGCTGGGAAGGCTCGACACGAGGCGCGAAATCCTGGGCGCAACTGCCGGCGCAGGCGATCAAATATATCAAACGTGTGGAAGAACTGGTCGAAGCGCCAGTCACACTCCTCTCAACCAGTCCGGAACGGGACGATACCATTCTCGTCAGCGATCCGTTTGCGGATTGAAAGAAGTGAGTAAGAAACGCTTTTTTGAAAAAAAGGCTTCCCGCCCGGGCGCGCAAAAAACTTTTGCGAATCGCGGGGCGGCATCGCCGCCGGTTGGCCGCTCAAATAACCCGGACGTTGCGCGGCGGGACAGGCGAAGCTAGGCTTCAAGCGACAAGGGCGGGAGAGGCCGATGCGCTGGTTCGTCTGGATTTGCCTTTTTGTTCTGGCGGGCGCCGGCACGGCGCGGGCGCAATTGATCAAAACCTACGGCGACCAGGGCGCCTGGAGCGTGCTGCTGGAAAAGGATTCGCACGGCGACGAATTCTGCCTCGCCAGCAGCCGGCTGCCGGCGGCCGGTCCAGGCGGCTACAACCTCAGTTTCGCGGTGGACCAGAACTACAACCGCCTGTTCCTCGGCTATCAGGGGCCGGAAATTCCCACGCCGGCCAGCATCAGGCTGGTGGTGGAAGGCAAGGACGTGGCGGATTTGCCGGTCGATAACGCGCAGGCGAGTTTTGCCGGGGACGTCCACCTCATCGTCATCGACCTGCCGCCGAATTTGCTGAGCGCGCTGGTATTTCCGGCGATGGCGCAGGTTTCCGCCGTGACGGCCGATGCGGGGGCGGCAAAATTCACGGTGCCGACGGCGGGTTTTGAGACGATCCGCAGCGAGGTGGACGATTGCGCGGTGCGGGAGCGCAAGGATGACGCGAACCTCTGATCGCCCGCAGCACCAGAGCGGCCAACCGCCGGCGTTTGAAAAACCGCGAGTAAACAAAAGTTTTTTGCTGCTTTTTTTCAAAAAAGAAGTTCTTCTCTTACTGTTCTTGCCTCTTTCCGCCCATGCCCAAACCACCCTGAACCTCTCCGCCACCGGCCAGGTCATGGTCACGCCGGACCAGATCGCCGCCTCCCTCACCGCACAGGACAATTCCTACAACGCCGCCACCGCGCAGAATGCGGTGAACGCGGCGATGGCGGCGGGGCTGAAATTGGCCAGAGCGCTGGCCGGCGTGAAGGCGGTGACGGAGAGTGAGTCGGTTTCCCCGGTCACGCCGGATGGCGCCACCGGCCGGGTGCAGTATCAGGCGAGCCAGCAGTTGGACCTGACGATGCCCGCCCAAGCCGGCGCGCCGCCGCCGGCGTTTTCGGCGCTGCTCGGCACGCTGCAGAACCGGGGGTTTTTGCTGCAGAATTATGACGGCGAGCTGTCCGACCAGGCGCAGGAGGCCGGCGAGCAGGCGGCCATCGCCGATGCCATCCGCCAGATCAAAGAGCAGGCCCGCGCCGTCGCCGCGGCTCTGGGGGAGAGCTTTGGCCGGGTGGAGACGGTGAACCTGAACATGCCGGAAGGCGGCCCCGGCCCAGTGGCGTTTGCCGCGGCGGCGCCCGGCCCGATGATGGCGCGCGCCTTCGTGGCGCCCTCGGCGGCGCCGGCGAACGTGCAGGTCTCCGCCAGCGTCACCGCGGTCGTGGACCTGGCGGCCGCGCATTGACCGGCAGCGGCGCCGTGATTGTGACGGATTGTTCACAAATTTTCGCGGCCGCCCTTGACCAACGAGCGCGTAATGAACAGTAACGCCTTGAATCGCGCTGAAAATGATTCTAAAATTATTGTTAACAAAAGCCTTGACATGGCGTATGAGGCGTTGGCCCGGTTCGCCCGGCGGAGTGAGGAGCAAAAATGCGGTTTGGATCTCGGCGCGGCTGGGCAGTGCGGCGGACCCGCTTCCTCCATGACCGGCGGTCGGCGGAGATGCTCGAGCTGGCGATCGTGTTCC
Organism: Acetobacteraceae bacterium; assembly: GCA_003137135.1. Taxonomy (GTDB): domain Bacteria; phylum Pseudomonadota; class Alphaproteobacteria; order Acetobacterales; family Acetobacteraceae; genus Acidocella. The sequence continues at coordinate 22,960 of PLFB01000091.1, read as the reverse complement.
CGGTTTTCCTGCTGTTCCTGCTGTTTTTGTTCGAGGTTGCCTACGACCAGTTTCAGCAGACCGAGCTGGAGGGCGCGTTGCAATTGACCGCGTATCAGGTGCAGGTCGGCAATTACAGCGACACCAAGGACGCGGCGCATTTCATCGACAAGGATTTTTGCCAGAACGCGCTGGCCGGCGCGCTGAATTGCGCCAACATCTATGTCCGGCTGCAGGCCGTGGACCCGACGCAGTGCACAACGGATCCACATGATTTTTACGACATGACGCAGGGTTCGGTGCCGGTTTCGGGCGGCAAGCTGAAACTGGGCGATTACGAGAATGACCAGAACAACCCTGGCAGCGGCGCGGCCATCGGCCCCACCGCCTGCAGCGGCAGCAACGAGACCGGGTTTTGCAACGCCGGCAGCAACCAGTTCATCATTTTCACCGCGATCTACGTTTCCCCGACCTTTCTGGGCGGGCTGATCACCGGCGCGGCGTACACCTATGGCGGCCAGATCGTGCACGCCGCGATCGCGACCGAGGCGTTTTATACCGAGGCGTTTCTGCCGACCGGCGTCACGGAGACCTCCCCGGCATGTTAGCGCGTTTGCGAAAACAGCGCCGCGCCGGCGGATTCTTCGGCGACAACCAAAGCGTCGCGGCGCTGGAACTGGCGATCGTGCTGCCGCTACTGCTGGCCTTGCTGGCGGGTGTCTATGATCTGTCGGAACTGGTGATCATCCGCGCCGAGGTCTATGCGGCGGCGGAATCCATGGTGTCTTCCGCCAGCAGCCTGGCGGTGCAGCTGGATGGCTCGACCGCGCTGACCTACGACCAGGTGCAGGAGGTGGAATCGCTGATCTGGGCGGACGTGCCGACGCTGCGCGACGGGCTGAAGGTGACGGCGCCGCTTTCGATCACGATGTCGTCGGTGCTGTTTTATCCGTACCCCGGGATCGGCTGCAAGTACGACACCACGGCATCCTGCAACTACACCGCCGACGTGGCGTGGAGCGAAAGCTATACCGGCACCGCGAGCGGCGCCGGTGCTGCGTTCGACTACGCCGACCCGACGACGGCGGTCGCGGGCGCGGATTGCGATACCGTGCAGAATTATTCCAACCAGGTCGCGCCCAACGCCGCGCTCTCGGGCTATGCGAACGTCACGGAATTCCGCACGCTCAACCTCACCACCTCCGCCGCCACCGCGCAGCCGGAGGGCTACCTGGCGAATGACGCCGGCGTGGCGCCGATTCTGGCGGTCAGCATCCAGTACACGTATCAGCCGCTGTTCACGCTGTATCTGTCGCTGCCGTTCACGTTCTGGGTGGACGCGTACTGGCCGGTGCGCAGCGTGAAAAACGCGCCGGAATACACCAACGCGAAAGGCGACGTCGTCGAACCGCTTGCGCAACAGTTTACCGCGCTGATCGGCAGTCCGCCCAGCACGCCGGCCGGCACCGACCTGAACGCCGCCGCCTATTGCGTCAATACCGGCGTCACCGATGCCGGCGGACACCCCAATGCGATCGTGAGCGACCCATGAAAAACATCAAGGTTTTGCAAAGATTTTCGAAAACGCGCCGTTCGGCGATCGCGGTCACCATGGCGATCGCCCTGGTGCCGCTGGTGCTGCTGATCGGCATCGCGGTGGATGTGACGTTCTTGTCGCAGGACCGGCTGCAGACGGCGTTCGCCGCGGAAGCCGCGGCGGCGTCCGCGACCCGCATCGCGGCGGCGACCTATTCGCAGGAAGTCGCCATCAATGTGCCGGCGCCGAAGAATGAGTCGGCGGCGGACGCGGCCGAGCAATCGATCAATTCGGCCGACGTGGTGGGAAATCTTTGGTTCGACGCCAATCTCGGCAATTACAGCATCGGCTCGCTGAATTCGCGCAACACGACGACGAAGTATGACGGCAACACGAATGGCTCCGTGAACGCCTCGGCGCCACCGAATTTTACCGCGACCGTCGCCACCAGTTCCAGCTATCCGCCGATTTTCAACTCGATGTTCGGGCAGACTACGAACCAATGGGTGTATTCAAGCGGCGGCATGGCCACCACGCAGTTTGCGTATGTGCAACTGCTGCTGATGCTGGATACGTCGAGCTCGATGCTGATCGGGGCGGATGGCCCGGCCAATTCGAGCACCGGCGAAAACGATGTGCTGCCGATGGAACAGGGCACTGTGTGCCCCAACAACGGCACGCTCGCCAATTTCGGCACCTACCCGCTGATCGAGGCGGGGACCACCTACCTGAGCGCGATCGACGGCAATGGCACCTATACGCATCCGGCACTCGATCCCTCCGGCCAGCCGCAGAGCCAGAATTACCTGTTCAATGAGCCGGATGGCGACGACGCGCAGATCCAGAACGCGCCGAATTATCTCAATGCCACCTCCAACACCGATGTCGGCGAGCAATGCGCCAAGAACACCGGATTTCAGCGACCGGGTCCGAACAATACGACACTGGTCCAGGTGCCGGCCGCGCCCTGCGCGCTGGCCTGCCATTATTCAAAAACCCCGAGCCCGGCCACCGGATATACCGAGGACTATTACGGGCTCGCCCGTAAAGAGGGCGTCAAGCTGCGGCTGGACGTGCTGTTCGACGCCACCGAACAGGTGATCCAGGACATGATCTCGAGCGAGGCGGTGCCGGACCAGTTCGCTCTCGGCGTTTACCAGTTCAATACCGATGTGTTTCCCATCGTGGATGCCACGCTGGGCGGCACGGGGTCTCTGCCGGAGGCGACCACCGACCTGTCCGAGGCGCTGACGCTGGTGCAGCAGGACGACTACAAAAAGACCCCGACGGAAAACAAGATACCGCAGATCATCAACGAAAATCAAAACTACCTCGCGCCCAACCCGAATAACGCCTCGGAAGGCGGCGACACGAATTTTCCGATGTCGCTGACCGATTTGCAGGATGGCAACGCCTGGCCGCAGAAGAACGGCCAGAACCAGCCGCTGACGGCGGCCGGCCAGGGCGATACAGAAAAGACGCCGCAAAAATTCATTTTCATCGTCACCGACGGCATGGAAGACGATAGCGGCAGTAACGGCGACGGAAATGGCAATCCGCTTTACAATGTCATGGGGGAAATGACCTCCATCACCGAAGAGAACAAGGGCGCCGGTGTCTGCTCGTACCTCAAGAACACTTTGAACTACACGGTGTACGTGTTGTACGTGGATTACGAGCCGGTTTCGGACGCGAGCTACTACAGCTATCCGGGCGCGCGTCCGCCGAATGGCTATACGACCGAGGATTATCCAACCTATTCGAGTCCGTATAACACCACGGTGCAGAATCTGTCGGCGGTGGAGGGTGCTAACGGCCCGACATTCGGCACCGCGCCGATCGCCGAGGCGCTGAGGGCTTGCTCGAGCGACCCCAATAATGATTTCATGGAGGCCAGTGATTCCGCGAGTATTGAGACGGACCTGACGCTGCTGTTAAAAAAGGCGCTGGCCTCGACGATCCGGCTGACGAATTAGAAGGCAGCAAGGAAGAACTTTTTTTAAAAAAAGGCGCCCCGCCCGGGGAAGCAAAAAGCTTGTGTTCCGCTTCGCGCGGGTTTGGACCGCACGCGGTCCAAACCCGCGCGAAGCAATATAACCAGCGCTAACCCAAATCCATCGCCGGTATCACGCGGGATAGGCCGTCAAAAACCTGAGATGACCTGTATCATTGGCCGGCAAAATCCATCCGGTGCGAATCCGGATTGTCCGCCCATTCGGCGCCACAACGGAACCGATGATTTCAATTTCAGTTCCGTAAATCGTCGTTTGCCTCAACGTATGAGGAAACCTCGCCGCCAGATCGATCAGGTCGTCATGCAGCCTCATCCAGTTTGCAATGGTATAACCCAGAGGCACGAAGAAACCGCGCTTTTTTGGATTGGCCAGCAAGTATTTGATTATTTTATCCGTGGGGACGACATAGTTCACGGCTCAGATTTTTGTCAGATCTTCCGCTTTGATCTGGAAGACATCGTCAAATTCATCGAATTCGACCTCGTAGGCCTCCCGGTCATAACAAAAAACCACGGTCCCAAGAAGACCGGGCTCAAGAACCCTGCCCTTCGCCGTCACCGGCTTGAGCAGTTTCACCCGGTCGAGATCATGAACGAGATCGTCCTCGCTCTCGCCGGACTTCACTTCGGGAAATGCCATAACCGCGCTCCAACCAAGAACACCCGCCTTGCCAAAAAGATCCTAGCGCACGGTCAATAACGAGTCCATTTTTTGATCCTGTGCCCATAGTGGCAACAGCCCGCGCGAAGCAGACCAAAGGTTTTTGCGCGCCCCAGGCGGGAAGCCTTTTTTAAAAACCGCCGTTTGCTCTCTATATGATTTTCGCCTCGAACGGCGGCAGATAATCCGGCGCGTCGAACTCGATCACCCATAAATCCGAATCATACTTTAGCTGCTTGGCGATGTAGGCGTCCGCCGCCGCTTCCTCCACCGGAATCTCCCCCGTGCCGCGCAGCCAGGCGGGTTGGCCGGAGGCATCGCGGATTTGTGTCAGCACCGTCAGCCCGGCGTGACCGCGCAGTACCACCAGCACGCCGCCGGCGTCAAAATCGCCCTTGCGGATCACCACGCCGTAGCGCCCGTCCGACTGCCCCATTCGCAGCGCCGCCTGCACCCAAAGCCCTACCTTGATCCGTGGGTCACTCATGCTAAGCGGTGTCCTCAGTTAGGCAACGAGGAGACATCGTATGAACCGTTTGGTTCGAATCGCTACCGCTCTCGCCGCCTGTGTTCTGGCCGCACCAGCCGCCCGCGCCGCCGACAAGGTGACGTTCGGGTTGGACTGGGTGGCGGAGCCGGAATATGGCGGTTACTATCAGGCGCTGGCAACGGGCATATATAAAAAATATGGGCTGGATGTGAGCATCGTCGAAGGCGGGCCGCAGGTGAACAACGCGGAACTGCTGGTGGCCGGCAAACTCACCTTCGACATCACCAGCAACTCCTTCCTGGCCCTTAACTTCGTCCAGCAGCAAATACCCTTCGTCGCCGTCATGGCCGGCTTCCAGAAAGATCCGGACATCCTGATGGCGCATCCCGGCGTCGGCACGGATGATTTTGCCGAGCTGAAGGGCAAGCCGATCGCGGTGAGCGACGATACGCGCGCCAGTTGGTGGCTGTATCTGAAGGCGAAGTATGGCTATTCCGATTCGCAGCTGAAACCCTATGGCTTTTCGCTGGCGCCGTTTTTTACCGACCCGACGGATGTGCAGGAAGCCTATGTCACTTCCGAGCCGTATTTGGTACAGCAGCAGACCGGCAAGAAGCCGGTGGTGATGATGATTTCCGACGCCGGCTTCGACGGCTATGCCAGCCTGGTGGCGACCAGCGAGAAGCTGGTGACGACCGACCCGGACCTGGTGAAGCGCTTCGTGGAGGCCTCGATTCTTGGCTGGTATTCTTTTCTGTACGGCGACCCGTCGCCCGCTTTCGCCGCAATTCTGAAAGCCAACCCGGACATGACCCCGGGCTTGCTGCACTACGGCTACAATGCGCTCAAGACTCGCGGCATCGTGGATTCCGGCGACGCCAGGCGCCTCGGCATCGGCGCCATGACCGACGCGCGCTGGCAAAAATTCTTCGACCAGATGGCGGCGACGGGGCTGTACGACAAATCCATGGACTACCAGGCGGGCTACACGCTGCAATTCGTTGATCAGGGTTTTGGCAAACCGAAACAGTGATCGAAATTGCAGGTGTTTCCAAGGTCTTTGACAACGGCACGGTGGCGCTGGAGGGCATTTCCGCAACGATAGCGGCGGGTGAATTTCTGGCGCTGCTGGGCCCCTCAGGCTGCGGCAAGTCCACCCTGCTGCGGCTGCTGGCGGGGCTGGAAACGCCCACCGCCGGCGCCATCACCTGGGCGCAAGGCCGCCCCAAAGCCGGCGAAATCGGCTTCGTGTTCCAGGACGCCACGCTGCTGCCCTGGGCCAGCGCGCTGGAGAACGTCGCGCTGCCGCTCAAACTGCTCGGCCGCCCGCGCGCCCCGGCGCGCGAGGCCGCCGCGGCGGCCCTCGCCCAGGTTGGCCTCAGCGAATTTCTCACCGCCAAACCCGCGGCACTTTCCGGCGGCATGAAAATGCGCGTCTCCATCGCCCGCGCCCTCGTTGCTAAACCGAAAATACTTCTCATGGACGAGCCCTTTGCCGCGCTGGACGAATTCACCCGCCAGAGCCTGCAGGAAGATCTGCGCAACCTCTGGCGGCGCACCGGCCTGACCGTCGTGTTCGTCACCCACTCCACCTACGAGGCGGCGTTCCTGGCCAGCCGCGTGCTGGTGATGTCCCCACGCCCGGGCAAAATCGCGGCGGATTTTGCCAGCACCGTCACCGGCGAGGCGGACCGGCGGGACGCGCCGAGCTACACCGCGTTCGTCGCCGAAATGTCCCGCCGGCTGCGCGGCGTCATGCCCGCGCGCGAGGTGTTGGCTTGAACAGGCTTTTGGAGCGCATCGCGCCGGTCGGGTTCGGCGTGGCGGTGCTGGCGGCCTGGCAATGTGCGGTATGGGCCACCGGCACGCCCAAATACGTGGTGCCCGGCCCGTGGGACATCGTCACCGCGTACGCCGCCAGCAGCGGAGAACTCAACGCCGCGCTGCTTTCCACCCTCACCGTCACCTTCGCGGCGCTGGCCGCGGCGGCATTTCTGGGCGTGGTGCTGGCGGTGGCGATGGCGGCCAGCGTGCTGTTGCGCGCCGCCATCCAGCCCTGGGCGGTGGCGCTGCAGGTCACGCCGCTGGTCGCCATCGCGCCGCTGATCATCCTGTGGGTCAACCAGGCGTTTGCCGCGCTGGTGATCTGCGCCACCATCATCTCCTTCTTCCCGATCCTGGCCAATACCGCCGCCGGCCTGGCGCAAACCCCGGCCGCCCTGCTGGACCTTTTTAAACTCAACGGCGCGTCGCGCTGGCAAACGCTGCTGCTCCTCCGGCTGCCCTCCGCCGTGCCCAATTTTTTAACCGGCCTGCGCATCTCCGGCACGCTGGCGCTGGTGGGAGCGGTGGTGGCGGAATTCGTCGCCGGCTCCGGCGGCTTCGCCTCCGGCCTCGCCTACCGAATCCTGGAAGCGGGATACCGGCTGGAAATTCCAAAGATGTTCGCCGCCATGGTGCTGCTGGCCCTGGCCGGCGTGGCGATCTACGCGGCGCTGGGGGGGCTTGAGTATCTGGTGTTGCGGCGGCGCGAGCGGTAAGGAAGCAAGAAGTTACTTTTTTGAAAAAAAGTAACCAAAAAACTTTTTGTTTAATTTGGACTGCGCTGGTTTCGCTGCAGAAGGCCCAAATTAATAAAAGTTTTTTGCTTCTTTTTTTCAAAAAAGAAGTTCTTGCTTACTTTCTTTCTTCTGGAGTTCCGTATGCCGCCCAAGCCGCCCGCGAAGCCCGCGCCCAAACCCGAACACACCGTCGTGGCGGGCAAAAAGCTCACCAAGGGCCAGGTGGCCTATGAGACGGACCGCGCCAAGGCGGCCGGCAAATCGCTGGAGGAGTGGATGAGGGCCAAGGTGAAGGCCGAGGCCGCCGAGGCCAAAAAGGCGGCGCCGCCAAAACCGGCGAAAAAGCCCGGCCTGATTTCTCGCCTGCTGGATAAGGCGCACAAACCCCTTTCATGATCGCGGCGCACGCCGACTGGAGCATCGACCCCGCCAAGCGCTTCACCACCATCGGCCGCAAGGCAAGCGGGCTTTGGGTGCTGGACATCCCGCGCCTGACCGGCGACGTGGCGGCCCTGCTGCCCCGCCTGGCGCGCGCCGCGGCCGGCGAGGCGGTGGTGCTGGGGATTGATTGCCCGATCGGTCTGCCGCGCGCCTACGCCGCGCAGCTTTCCGGCCTGTCCAGCTTCCCGGCCTTCCTGAAGGGCCTGCATCCGGACTCGGCCTTCTTCCAGGTGGCGCGGGAGATCGACGAGGTTTCTCTGGCCCGCCCCTTCTACCCCGCCGGCACCGTCTCCGGCATGGGGCACAAAATGGCGCTGGCGCAAAAACTTGGGCTGGCCGAGCCGAGCGACATGTCCCGCCTGGTGGACCTCGCCACCGCCAGCCGGCCGGCCGCCGGGCAGTTGTTCTGGACGCTGGGGCCGAACCAGTGCGGCAAGGCGGCGCTGGCGGCCTGGCGGGACCTGCTGCTGCCCGCCTTCGCCTTCCTGCCGATCCGCCTATGGCCGTTTGACGGCCCGCTCTTGGCATTGGCCAAGCCGGGCATCATCACGGTGGCGGAAACCTACCCGGCGGAGGCGATGCGGCACCTGGGCGTCAAACTGTTCGGCGGCAAGCGTGACCAGGCCGCCCGCCGCGCATCCGCGGGGCAAATTTTCGACGCGATGGACCGGCTGCACGTGAAGCGTCCGATCGAGCTGACACTGGCCGTCGGCAACGGTTTTGGCGCGGCGCCGAACGCGGATGACGCTTTTGATAGTTTGATCGGCGCGCTCGGGATCATCAACGTGCTGAACGGCCACCGCCCGGACGCGCCGCCGGGGCCGGTGGACATGTGGGAGGGGTGGGTGCTGGGGCAGACGGATTTGCCGAATCTGGCGGGCGGACGAGACGCGCTGTTTTGATACGGGTAGGAACAGAAAGCCGGCAATCCAGGACGGCGGCATAGCGCTCATTGTGGACATTAATCGTCGATGCCAGATGTTGCAAAAGCAGACATAAAGTAGGATGGGGGAGCGAAGCGTAACCCATCGAATTGTTGCATGCCGAAAAGACGCGATGGGTAGCGCTTCGCTCACCCATCCTTGCTGCGGTTCGAGGCGGCCGAGGCATACGACATGCGGCACCGCCTGGGGGGCGAATTGCTAAGCCAGAAGCTGTGCGCAACGCTGGAGAAGGGCCGCGAGGTTCTGACCGCCACCCCTAGGCCGAGCGGGAACGACTGCGGCAGGCCTAGGGGTGGCGGAAGGTCCATTAATTGAAGCACGCGCTCAGGCCACGTGGGCCGAGCATGGGGATGTAGGCTGGTGGCTCTCTTTCGAGTGCTTGTTAAAGCTTTGCGCAGTTAATTCGGCAGTTTTAATTACAATTATTTTTATGAAGGTCCTGAATTTTTCAAGAATTTCTTCAATATTCCCTGAATTAAAGGCGAATTTTCTAGGCATTCCGAGATTTTAATTAAAAAGAGTCTGCCATTTTGAAGGTTTAAAATAAGCAAAATCCCCAAAAAAATCGTCCCAAAAAAAAGTTTTCTCTAATTACTTGACGCATGGTCGGATTTCTGATACACTACGAAAATGGGAGGCGTGGTGGCTCCCAATCAAGGAGATTTCGAATGGTTACCGACGAGCACCTGACGGACGTGGCTTCAATACTATGGGTCAACCTGTATGAGACGGCATTTCAGGGGAAAAAGCGGGGAGCCTTTACCCTGAGCAGGGAGCAACTGATCACGGCTCTGGAAACAAAACGTCTGGACCCTGACCTGTTCAAGCGCCTGCAAAGCGTTTGCCTCGCCAGTGGACTTTATATCGCTGATCTCGATGGGCAGTTCCCTTGCATCGGACTTGATGAAATGATGGGTTTTAGGCAGGTGCCAAAAGATACCTTCTCGGCCTTTTTCGACCGGGAATACGACCTAGCGAGCCGGACAGGCGGTACACGGCGCCGGACTTGGATCACGACCGAGCTGAAATCGCTCGTGGATGACGAGGACGTTATCACTCGGTCTCCAGACAATGAAGACGACTAGTAAGATCGTAGTGGACTGGGAGCGTGTTGCTTTCCCGGTCCAGTAATTTTAGGGCCTAGTAGAGGCGTCTTATTCGGAGGATTTACAATGAACCTGAAGAATTTTATTGCCTACCTGGAGCGAAGGTTCCCGCCAAAAGCCGAGATTTTAGATATACAAATCTCTATGATCGCGGACAGAAAGACCGGTCTTGTGGAGACTGTGACGATGCTTGAGGATGACGATTTTGATGGGCCAGATGGTGGTGAAATCAGGTCCGACCAAACCAAAACGAAGCGCCCAGACCTAAGAATCGTTTCCTAACCCCATAATTAGAAAGAGCCTATCATGCCCGATGATCTTGGAAATGCACAGCCGCAACGCGTCAACTTGCAGCAATTAATGGCCGGACGCTACTTCATCGTTCCAAATTACCAGCGCCATTTTGCCTGGCGGAAAAAAGAATGTGAAGAATTGTTCGCCGACGTAGTAGCCACGGCGCGAAATCCTGACCGTCAGCGATTTATGTCAACGATAACAGCGATCGTGCCTGCAGGGAATTCAATCTATCCGGCATATACGGACACAAGCTACACTGAACTGCGCCCGTTTCTTGTGGTAGATGGTCAGCAACGTCTTACTTCTTTGACGATTTTGATTGCAGCCATTTGCCGTCATCTGATCGCCGAAGATGGCGTGCACAGCAGTGCACACGAGCCATATAGCCACTTTGTCCGGGCGAAGTTGCAGGACGGACAAGAAATTCTCCGTCTTTTGCCGCAAGATATCCCAGATCATCCCGGCCTCATGAGGGAGTTCTTTTCTGATGTCGTAGAAAAGACGCCCCAAGGGAAGGGATTTGAACATATCATTCCCGCACAAAAACGCCTTAAAGATGCTCAGAAAATTTTCGAAGAGGGACTAAAAAATCTAACCTCTATAACCCCTGCCAATTTGCTGACATGTATCACGAGTCGTTTAATTTTCATTTTGAACACACTTAGTGACGTTGGGCAGGCAGGCGAAGTCTTTGAAGGTATTAACAATCGTGGCCTCCCATTGAGTGTGCTCGAAAATATCAAAGCTTACGCCGTATATGCGGTTCAATCATTTAGAACAGGAGACCGGCTGCCTCTTGGCGTAAATGGTACTTCAAACGCCAACGAGCTGGTCGATGCATTCAATAACGCTATTGGCATGATTTACAACTACTTGGATCGTGTTGGTCTAAAAGACGATGATGCCAGTGACCTCCTTGCTGCAGCGTGGCCAATCTTGGTTTCGCCAATTAGCTCAGCAGGTTTATCATCTGAAAAGAAGGGCGTTCCAGATTCGTTGGATCGAAACCGGCCCGCACAGCAAATGCGGGACAGTTTACAAATCGCTGCCGTACAAACGGAAGAACAGAAGTCGATACTGCTGAATAAACTGGATGATGTCCTTACTGAAAAACTTGTCAAGGCAAGTCGATTTTTTGCGGATGCGCGCCGCCCCATGAAGGAAGTGTCATTCGCAGGCATTGGTTTGGAGAGAAGCGAGTTATCTGAGTTGCGCGATCTCCACCAGCGTCTCGTCGAAATGTCTAGTACAAGTCCATTTCTACCGCTTTTGATTGCATATCGAACGGTTTTTCCAGGTGATGGCAATGGTTATCTGCTTTTAGCTAGAGCCATCGAGCGCGCCGCCTTTTGGGTATATGTCTTAGGCGATAGTAATACCGGCAAGGGACAAAAGCTACTGGCCGGGATGGCGCGTCGGCTAGCGGATGGTGAAATTGGACCCCAAGAAGTTTTGAAGGGCTTGCATCGTTTTGCTTTTTCGAAGGGAAAATCAATTAAGCTGGACGATGATGAGCTGGAAGACAAAAATCTGGAAACGCGTCTTGACGATATGTTTTCCGTTTCAAACGATGAAGGTTTTGCAGCCGTTGCTTATGAGTGGCTATTAAGCAAGGGAACAAACCTGCCCAGCTATGGAAATTTTGTTCGGCGGCATACTGATGGGCAATCGCTTCAATTGGTGCCTACTTCAGGGAGAGGGCAGTTACCCCACGGGTTTGACAATGATCTAAGAAAACATATGAATCATCCAGGTAACATCATAATCACAAGACAAATGAAACTAAGGATAACGCTGGACGAGAAGAGAACGTTTAACAGCCTTCCCTATCTTTCTAAAGTTCAAGAACTGGAAAAGATCGGGTATAAAGTCCCGCTGCCAAAATTAGAATTGACCGCGAAGTGGGCGGACAAATTGCAGGGGGAGATTCTTAAGTTCTCTTGTGATCGTTGGAGTTTTCCAGAGAGTGGCATAATAGTGGAGCGTACGTGGCCACTTCACTACTCCAACGTCGAATACGACGAGCCCTCCGGAGAGCAGTAAACGCTGGAAACTATAGGCTGTGGTGCGTAATTTAAGAATTATGCACCACTTGTCCGGGCCAAGCTTTTCAATTGCTTATGTGGTGCAGAAGTCCGGTTCGAATGGCTGCAATTGCTATCAACTGACAAAAAGCGGACCATCCGCTCCCGGCCAAATGACGACGTTTAAATACACCGCGCCCCTCGCGCGATCATGTAACAATCCGCGGGCGGCGGCAATGACAGGCACTCCCGTTGCCACCGCCCCCAGGAGCAAAAGTTTTTTGCGCGCTTTTTTTCAAAAAAGCGCTGCTTCAATCGGCTATTCTTTCCGGATGGGTGAACACCTCGAACCCATCATCCCGCGCCACCGCGATCAGCGTGATGTTCGCCGCCTCGGCCTCGCGCACCGCGCGGGCGGTGGGGACGGAGATGGCGGCCAGGATGGGCACGCCGAAGGCGGCGGTTTTCTGGATCAGCTCAATCGAGACGCGGCTGGTGAGCAGGATGGCGCCGGCGGCGGGGTTTTGGCCGTCGCGCAGGGCGGCGCCAATCACTTTGTCCAGCGCATTGTGCCGGCCGACATCCTCGCGCACCAACAAAGTCCCGCCGGAGAGAAACGCGGCGCCGTGCACCGCGCGGGTCTGCCGGTTGAGGTGCTGCGCGGCGCCGAGGTTTTTGAACGCGGTCTGCAGCGCGGCGGCGGAAATCGTGCCGGCGGCGGTCACGCGCCGGGGCGCGCGCACGGCTTCGGCCAGCGACTCGATGCCGCACAGCCCGCAACCCACCGGCCCGGCGATTTTGCGCCGCCGCGCCGCCAGCGCCTCCCGCCGGGCGGGGATCAGCGAGAGCCGGCATTCGATCCCAGCCTCCAGCGCCACAATCTCCAGCTCAGTGATGTCGGACAAATTTTGGATGATGCCCTCGGACAGCGAGAAGCCGGCCGCGAAATCCTCCAGATTTTCGGGCGTCGCCATCATCACCGCGAAGCTCGCCCGGTCATAGGTCAGCGCCACAGCCGTTTCCTCCGGCAAAACGCGGCTGGCCGGCCCCGGTACCCCGTTGCGCCAGGCGGTGACCGGGTAGGTCTGCATCGGGTGCGGCATGAAAATGCGGTCTCCATTATGGCTTGACGGCTTGGCAAACCGCGGGTCAGATACACCTACGAGGACACGAATGGATAAGAACAGGAGGATGAATTGCCCCAGGTTAGTCTGACGGTAAATGGGAAGGCTTTTTCGGTTGAGGTGGAGGCGCGCACGCTGCTGGTCGAGCTGCTGCGCGACAAATTGCATTTTACCGGCACCCATATCGGCTGCGACACCAGCCAGTGCGGCGCCTGCTGCGTGAAGGTTGATGGCATGTCCGTGAAATCTTGCACGTTTCTGGCGGTGCAGGCGGAGGGCGCCGAGGTGACCACCATCGAAGGCCTGGCGGCGGCCGACGGCACGCTGCACCCGATGCAGGAAATGTTCCGCGAACACCACGCGCTGCAATGCGGCTACTGTACGCCCGGGATGGTGATGAGCGCCATCGACCTGGTGGAAACCCACCCCGACGGCCTGACCGAGACCCAGATCCGCGAGGGGCTGGACGGCAATCTGTGCCGCTGCACCGGTTACCACAACATCGTGAAGGCGGTCGCGGCGGCCTGGCCGCTGATGCATGATAAGCCGGCGGCCATCGCCGCGGAGTAAGCAGAAGTAAGAAGTTACTTTTTTTGAAAAAAAAGTAACCAAAAAAACTTCTGATTTCCCCGGCGTTTGAGCGGCCATAGGTTGGCCGCTCAAAAGCCGGGAAAAATAAAAGTTTTTTACGGAGCTTTTTTTCAAAAAAGCGACCGCTTCCTTCAAAAACGCAAAACAAAAGGGACCAGGAAAATGGGTGTAGTGGACGGCATCGGCGCCTCGCTGAAGCGCAAGGAAGACCTGAGATTTCTCTCCGGCCGCGGCAATTACGTGGACGACCTGAACCGGCCGAACCAGACCTTTGGCTATTTTCTCCGCTCCGACGTGCCGCACGGCAAGCTGAACAAAGTGGACACTGCCGCGGCGCTGAAAATGCCCGGCGTGGTGGCGATCTTCACAGGCGAGGATTTCGCCGCCGTCGGCGGCGTGCCGTGCGGCTGGCTGATCCACAGCAAGGACGGCTCCCCGATGGTGGAGCCGCGGCACCCGGTGCTGGCACACGGCAAGGTGCGGCATGTCGGCGACCCGATCGCGCTGGTGGTGGCGGAAACCAAGCAGCAGGCCAAGGACGCCGCCGAGGCGATTGTGCTGGACATCGAGGCGTTGCCCGCGGTGTCAGGCATGACGGCGGCCTTGGCCGCTGGCGCGCCGTTGGTGCATGACGAGGCGGCTGGGAACGTTTGTTTCGACTGGCATATCGGCGACGCGGCGGCGACCGACGCGGGGCTGGCTAAGGCGGATAAGATTATTAAAATCGACCTGGTGAATAACCGCCTGGTGCCGAATGCGATGGAGCCGCGCGCCGCGATCGGCGAGTACAATTCGATGTCCGGCGAATATACGCTCTATACCACCAGCCAGAATCCGCACGTCATCCGGCTGCTGATGGGCGCGTTCGTGCTGGGGATACCCGAGCACAAACTGCGCGTGGTGGCGCCGGATGTGGGCGGCGGGTTTGGCTCCAAGATTTTTCATTACGCCGAGGAAGCGGCGCTGACGTTTGCCGCCGGCAAAGTGAAGCGGCCGATCAAATGGACGTGCGACCGCTCCGAGGCCTTTATTACGGACGCGCATGGCCGCGACCATATTTCGACGGCGCAACTGGGTGTTTCGTCCGACGGCAAGTTTTTGGCTCTGAAGGTGAGCACGCAGGCGAATATGGGGGCGTATCTTTCCACCTTCGCGACCGGGACGCCGACGTATTTTTCCGCGCCTTTGCTGGGCGGGGTTTATACGACGCCGGCAATTTATGCCGAGGTGAAGGCGGTGTTTACAAACACCGTGCCGGTCGATGCGTATCGCGGCGCCGGCCGGCCGGAAGCCACTTATCTGCTGGAGCGGATAGTGGACATGGCGGCGCAGGAACTGGGCATCAGTAGGGTGGATATCCGCCGCAAGAATTTCATTCCAAAGGCTGCGTTTCCGTACCAAACACCGCTCGCATTTCAATACGACAGCGGAGATTATGACGCGACGTTCGATGCCTGCCTGAAGGCGGCGGATTACGAGGGTTTTGAAGGCCGCCGCAAAGCCGCCGCAGCGAAGGGCAAACTCCGCGGCATCGGCATCTCCACCTATGTCGAGGCCTGCGGCATCGCGCCTTCGGCGGTCGCCGGCGCCATCGGCGCGCGCGCGGGGCTGTATGAGGTGGCGAATATTCGCGTCCACCCCACAGGCTCAGTGACGGTGTTTACCGGCACGCACAGCCATGGGCAGGGGCATGAGACGACGTTCTGCCAGCTCGTCTCCGAACAACTCGGCGTCCGGCACGACCAGATCGACATTGTCCATGGTGATACCAGCAAGATTCCGTTTGGCATGGGCACCTATGGCAGCCGCTCGCTGTCCGTCGGCGGCTCCGCGATGGTGAAGGCGATGGATAAGATCATCGAAAAAGGCAAGAAAATCGCCGCCCATCTGATGGAAGCCGACGTGCACGACATCGAGTTCAAGGACGGCGTGTTCTCGGTTGCCGGCACGGACAAGGTCAAGGCACTGGGAGAAATCGCCCTCGCCGCCTACGTCCCCCACAACTACCCGATCGAGGAACTTGAACCGGGCCTGGAAGAGACCGCGTTCTACGACCCGAAGAACTTCACTTTCCCGGGCGGCTGCCATATCTGCGAAGTGGAAATCGACCCAGAAACCGGCGTGACCACGGTGATCAACTTCACCGCGGTCGATGACGTGGGGCGGGTGGTCAACCCGATGATCGTCGAGGGCCAGGTGCANNTCGCCCAGGGCATCGGCCAGGCGCTGCTGGAACACGCGGTCTATGACGAATCCGGGCAACTGCTTTCGGGCTCGATGATGGACTACACCATGCCGCGCGCCGATAACCTTCCGAACATCCTGGTCGGCACGGAAACCACGCTGTGCACGCATAATCCGCTGGGCGCCAAGGGTGTCGGCGAAGTCGGCGCCATCGGCAGCCCGCCGGCCGTCATCAACGCCGTGGTGGACGCGCTGCGTGACTACGGCGTGACACATATGGACATGCCCGCCACGCCCCTGAAAGTCTGGCAAACCATCAACGCCGCCCGCCCCCAAATGGCCGCAGAATAAGGAATCTTGCTCCCATGTACGACTTTACCTACGCCAAACCCGCCACCCTCGCCGACGCCGCCAACGCCCTGACCTCCGACGTCGAGGCCAAGGCCCTCGCCGGCGGCATGACCTTCATCCCGGTGCTGAAACAGCGCCTGAACAAACCCTCCGCCGTGGTGGACCTGCACGGCCTCGGCCTCGCCTACATCAAACTGGACGGCCAAAACCTCGTCATCGGCGCCATGACCACCCACGGCGCCGTCAACGCCTCCGCCGACGTGCAAAAATCCATCCCCGCGCTGGCAGCACTTGCCGGCCAGATCGGCGACCGCCAGGTCCGCTACCGCGGCACTTTGGGCGGCTCGCTGGCCAATAACGACCCCGCCGCCTGCTACCCCAGCGCCGCCCTGGCGCTGAACGCCACCATCAAAACCGATAAGCGCACCATCGCCGCCGACGACTTTTTTCAGGGCATGTTCACCACCGCGCTGGAACCCGGCGAACTCATCACCGAAGTCCACTTCCCCATCCCCGAGCGCGCCTGTTACATGAAATTCCCCAACCCCGCCTCCCGCTACCCCATGGTCGGCGTCTTTGTCGCCAAATTCCCAACCGGCGTGCGCGTCGCCGTCACCGGCGCCGGCCAGAACGGCGTTTTCCGGCACACGGCATTCGAGGCCGCCCTCACCAAATCCTACACGCCCGATGCCCTCAACGGCATCACCACCGACCCCGAAACCCTGAACGGCGACATCCACGCCTCCGCCCCCTACCGCGCGCATCTCATAACCGTGATGGCCAAACGCGCCGTCGCCGCCTCGTAAAAAAGTAAGCGGTCGCTTTTTTAAAAAAAAGCTCCGCAAAAAATTTTTGCTCCTGGGGGCGTTGGGGTCGGGATTGCCGTTAATCGCCTCCGCCGGAGGCGATTAACGGCAATCCCNNGCAAAAAACTTTTGCTCCTTCGGGCCGTGGCACCGGCTCGTCTTTAATCGCCTCCGGCGGGGGAGGTTAAAGACGAGCCGGCGCCACGGACCGCACGAGCCAAATTCGGCAACGACGTTCCCATCTGACCCACCGTCCCCCCACGTCATGCCAGCGCATGCTGGCATCCACGACTTTCCATCAGCACACAGCCGAAACGTTGCCGACCCAGAACTTCCGCAACTCATGATTTGCCGAAAGAAGAATCCGCAGATTACGCAGATTTTTATGCCCGAAGCCGTGCCACACCGATCTGCGTAATCTGCGTAATCTGCGGATAACTCTTCTTCTTCCGGAACCCTACTCAAACAACGCGGCCGCCTTACAGCACCTTCCTCATAGCCTCCGCCAACGCCGGATTTTCCCCGTCCAGCCCGGCCACAACCCCCTCCTGATCCGCCTTCGTCTTGTTCTGCGACAATTTCCGCTTCCCCTCCAGCCGCGAAATATGCAGCACCACGCCAACAATGCCTTTGAGCTGAGACGCGACGTAGTCCGAAGGCGCATCGGAAACCGCCCACGGCTTCGCCCGCTTCCCCTCATAACGCTCCGTTAGCTTTGTCACGATCGGCAGAATATCCTCAAGTCCCTCAAAAATCTCCAGCCGACCATACGCATGCACCGCCTCGTAATTCCACGTCGGCACCACCTTCCCGGTCTCCGCCTTCGTCGCGTACCAGGACGGCGACACATACCCCTCCACCGCCAGAAATATCGCCAGCGATTCCTGCGCCGGGTCAAACGCCTTCCAATGCGCGTTCGCCTTCGCGAAATGCCCGATCAGCCGCTCCCCATCCAACGTCAGCGGCAAATGCGTCGCAATCAACCCGTCCCGACCGGCCGAAATCAGCACCGGCAGCGGCGCCGCCCGGATAATCTCCTGCAGCTCTTCCGGGCGGTCCTCGGCGAATGCCGGCGGTATGTACATGAAAAAAACCTCGCTTTCGCGCCGATTGTAAGACCAAACCCCAGCCGTGCGCTACCGGTTCAACGCCGCCATCGCCGGCGCCGGATACCGCGTGCCGGCCGCCGCGCCCGGCGCAAAAATCCTGCCCAGAATCTCCCGTTCATCCGGCGTCAAATGAATGTCTGCCGCCGCGATATTCTGCTCCAGATATTTTCTGCGCTTGGTGCCCGGTATCGGCACGATATCATCGCCCTGCGCCAGCACCCACGCCAGCGCGACCTGCGCGGAGGTCGCCCCCTTCGCCGCCGCGATCTCCTCGATGCTCTTCACCAGCCCGGCATTGGCGGCAAAATTTTCACCCTGAAACCGCGGGTGGTTTTTGCGCGTGTCTCCCTCCGGCAAATCCCCCGCGGTCTTGAAAGCCCCCGTCAAAAACCCGCGCCCGAGCGGGCTGTACGGCACCAGCCCAATCCCAAGCTCGCGCAGGGTTGGCAGAATCTCCGCCTCCACATCGCGCGTCCACAGCGAATATTCCGTCTGCAGCGCGGTGATCGGGTGCACCGCATGCGCGCGCCGTATGGTGGCGGCGCTGGCCTCCGAAAGCCCCAGAAACCGCACCTTGCCCGCCTTCACCAAGTCCGCCATCGCGTCCACCGTCTCCTCGATCGGCGTGTTCGGGTCCACCCGGTGCTGGTAATACAAATCGATCACATCCACCCCCAGCCGCTTCAGCGAGCCCTCCGCCGCTGCCTTCACATAGTCCGGCTTGCCGTTCACCCCCAGAAACGCGCCCTCGGGCGAGCGCACATTGCCGAACTTGGTGGCGATCACCAGCCCCTCCCGCCGGCCGGCGATCGCCTGCCCCAGCAAAATTTCGTTCTTGCCGACGCCGTACATGTCCGCGGTGTCGAAAAAATTGACGCCCATCTCGATCGCCAGATGAATCGTGGCGATCGATTCCGCCTCGTCCCGGCCCTCATAAAAATCCGACATGCCCATGCAGCCCAAGCCGAGGGCTGACACTTCTAAAGCATGGGCGCCGGCGCCAAGGGTACGATGCTGCATGAGATTGCTCCTGAATAAGGCCAAGAAATGAGCATGACGGAGAAAGGAAAGAAGTTCTTTTTTGAAAAAAAGAACCAAAAAACTTTTGCGGGTGGGCGCGGGCGCTCCCGGTGTCTCTAATCGCCTCCAGCGGAGGCGATTAGAGATAGCGGGCGCGCCCGCGCCCACCCGCAAAAGTTNNGCCCCAGGCGGGGAGCCTTTTTTCAAGAAGCGCTGCTTTCTTCCTCACCGATGTATCAAAATCGTCTGATCCGCCGCCACAATCCCCACCTCGTCCCCCACCGCGAAGCCGGCGGCGTTCGGCGCCGCGACCGCGACGGTATTGCCGTCATCCTGCCTGATAAGAAATTCCTGGCCGCTCTGCGGCAGGCTGGCCGCCGGCTGGCCGATCGCGGCCAGCACAGCGTTCAGCCCCGCGTCGCCCTGCCCGGCGGCGATGGTGACGCTGCGGATGGCGACGATGCGCCCCAGCGTCATCTGCCCCACTGGCGCCGTCACGGGCGCTCGGGGCGGCAGCGGCGCCGGCGCGCAGGCGGCAAGCGTCGCCGTAAAACCTAGACATAACAACAACTTGCGCCGGCGCCGTCCGGGCTTCTTGGTCAAAAACATTCGCCAACATCCGTCTTGCTGCCACGTTAATGGCTGAGAAAGTTTTGCACGGCTAGGCCGCAAAAGGTAACGCCGGCGAAGTTTCGATTGCAAAAAATATGCTGATAGTCTAGGGGCTTATAGCGCCTTGCTTATGCCATCATTTAGCCATTCATTGTAACCCAATGATCGAAATGCCGGAGGCTGTGACCGTGACGACCACGATTGACGAGCGAAAAGCCTTCTGGCGGCGCCCCAGATCGCGCTTCGTCCATCATGCCGGCCGCGTCACCTTCAGCGCCGCCGGCCTGGCTTTGCTTTCGGCCTGCGCCTCCAGCAGCGGCCCCGCGGTCTCCGGGATCAGCACCAATTACTATCTCGAGCACGCCGCCGGCAATTATCGGCCGCCTGGCCCACCCAGCGACCCGTGGGGGCCATATATCCGCATCGCCGCAAACCATTTCGACGTGCCGGAGCCTTGGATTCGCGAGGTCATGCGCGTGGAATCGGACGGCCAGGAATATATGAACGGCCAGCTCACGGTCTCCTACGCCGGCGCGATGGGGCTGATGCAGCTGGAGCCGGAAACCTACCAGGAAATGGCGGCACGCTATGGGTTAGGAGACGACCCTTTCAATCCGTACGACAACATCATGGCCGGCACGGCCTACATCCATGAAATGTACCAGGTGTACGGCTCCCCCGGGTTTCTGGCGGCGTACAATGCCGGGCCAGGCCGGCTGGACAAGTTCATGAACGGTGAGGAACCGTTGCCGGACGTCACACAGGAATACGTCGCCGAAATCGCCCCCAATATCTCCGGCTATTATCCCAGCCAGCGCTCCGAGGCTGACCAGTTGGCGCTGAACACCGAGCCGATGGGCACCGCGACCGGCCTGCTGCCGCCCGGATTTTCGAGCGCTCCCCTGCCCTCGCCTGACGCGCCCGCGCCGCCGGCGCCGGTGGAGGTGGCGGCGGTGGAACCCTCGCCGCAGCCGGATTCCGCGGTCTATCAGCCCAGCGCCCCCGCTCTGGTGGCGGACACCGGCGCGCCGCCGGCGGGCCAGATCATGAACCCCGGCGACATTCCCACCCGGCCGGACCCGGCCGCCGCGCCCAATACGCTCCCCAGCCCGCCGCCACAGCATTTTGCGCTGATCCAATCCGCGATGGCCGATACGCCGCCGGCGCGCGATTTTTCGAGCAGCGATACCGGCTGGGCGATTTCTCTGGGCGCCTATTCCACCCGCGAAAACGCCAAGGCGGCGCTGGGAATCGCGGAGCTTTCGGCGGTCGTGAACCTGATGCATGGCGAGCCGGTGGTGGAACGGATCGACACCGGCTATTCCGTAAAATACCGCGCCCGCTTCATCGGCCTGCCGCACATCGACGCCATCGACGCCTGCCACAGGCTGCACGGCGGCCCAACCTCCTGCACAATTTTGAGCCCGGACGCGCAAAGGTAAGAGAGCACTTCTTTTTTGAAAAAAAGCAGCAAAAAACTTTTGCTCCGCTTCACGAGGGGCTAGCCAGTTACGGGCTAGACTGCGCCGTTCGCATGAAGCACGTCGCGCACGGAATCCTCCGGTACGTCGCGGCTGGTAAAGGCCTGGCCGATGCCGCGGGTCAGTACGAAAGTCAGTTTGCCGCCGCGCATTTTTTTGTCCTGCTTCATGTGGGCGAGCAGGTTTTCGGCGGGCAGGCCGGCGATGCGGGTGGGCAGGTCCACGCTGGCCAGGTGGGCGGCGATGCGGCCGGGATCTTCCTGCGGGCAGAGGCCCAGCCGCGCCGACAGGGCGGTGGCCAGGACCAGGCCGGTCGCGACGGCCTCGCCGTGCAGCAGGGCGCCGGTATAGCCGGTCTCGGCCTCGAGGGCGTGGGCGAAGGTGTGGCCAAGATTCAGCAAGGCGCGGCCGTCATTGGGTTTTTCCTCGCGCTCGTCATCGCCCACCACGCCGGCCTTGAAGGCGACGGCGCGCTCGACGGCTTCGGCGAGCAGGGCGGCATCGCCGGCCAGCATGGCGGCGGCATGGGCTTCGCACCAGGCGTGCAAGGCCGGGTCGGCGATCAGGCCGGCCTTAAAAATTTCGGCGTAGCCGGCGCGCAGTTCGCGCGGCGGCAGCGTGCGCAGGACATCGATATCGGCCAGGACCAGTTTCGGCTGGTGGAAGGCGCCGATGAGGTTTTTGCCTTGTGGCGCGTTGATGCCGGTTTTGCCGCCGACCGAGGAATCCACCTGCGCCAGCAGCGTGGTGGGGATTTGGATAAACGGCAGGCCGCGCAGCGTGGCGGCGGCGGCGTAGCCGGCGAGGTCGCCGACCACACCGCCGCCAAGCGCGATGATGGTGGTGAGGCGGTCCACTTTTTGCGCCAGAAGCCGGTCCACGATTTGCGACCATATCGCGAGGCTTTTGGAGGCTTCGCCGGGCGGGACGGCGATGGAATTGTGGGCGATGGCGGACTCGTCGAGGGCGCGTTCCAGGACGGGCAGATGCAGGGCGGCGACGTGTTCGTCGGTGATGATCACGCAGCGCGGTTCGCGCATGGCCGGGCGCATCAGGGCGCCGGCGCGGGGCAGCAGGCCGGCGCCGACGACGACCTCGTAGGCGCTGGTGGCGAGGTTGACGGGCACGATGCGGGGCGGCGCGTACTGGGTGACGGCCTGCACAACTCGTTCGGTGGTCACGTCCGCGGAATCCTCCGAGCCTGGCACGATGATGTCGGCCTGCGCATAGATCGGGTTGCGGGTTTGCGCCAGACGGCTGAGAATTTCCGCCGGGTCGCCGCCGTTGAGCAGCGGGCGGTGGGTGCGGCCGCGGACGCGGCCGAGCAGCACCGGCAGCGGTACATTGAGCCAGACCGAGAGCGCGCGGGATTTGATCAGGGCGCGGGTGTCAGGGTCCATGAAGGCGCCGCCGCCGGGGGCCAGCACGATGGGGCCGGTGGCGAGCAGACGTTCGATGACGCGTTTTTCGCCGGCGCGGAAATGCGCCTCGCCGTGGCGCTCAAAAATTTCGGCGACGGTGATGCCGGCGGCGGCCTCGATTTCGTGGTCGGCGTCGAAGAACGGCAGGCCGAGGCGCGCGGCCAGGCGTTTGCCGATGGCGGTTTTGCCCGCGCCCATCAGGCCCAC
>PLFB01000068.1 GCA_003137135.1 Acetobacteraceae bacterium | reverse complement strand
ATGCCGCTGATGGAGGCGGTGACGAGGTTGGAAATGTTGGCGCCAAAACCCTGGATCTGGGTGGAGGAGATCGCGGCGAGGGCAGCGGTGGAGAGGACGGAGATGTCGGCGGTGGAGAGTTCTCCGATATTGGTGGAGGTGAGGCCCTTGATCTGGGCGGCGGACAAAACGCTGGCCTGCGCGGTGGTGAGGTCAGAGGCTTCCAGGGTGGTCAGGCCGGCGAGCTGGGCGGAGGTGAAACCGGCGAAGGCGGCGGCGGTGACGGCGGTGATGTCGGCACCCAGGCCGGAGAGGCCGGCGGTGGTCAGGCCGGCGAGCTGAGTGGAGGTGAGTTCCGAGATCTGGCCGGTGGAGAGCGAGGTAGTCTCCAGCGAGGTCATGCCGGCCATGGCGGCGGAGGTGATGACAGAAATGTTGCTGGAGGCGAGGTTGGCGGCGTTGGCGCCGAGGCCGCCGAGCTGCACCGAATTCAGCGCCGCGAGCGCCCCGGTGGACAGGGCGCCGAGCGCGCTGGACGAAAAGTTGGAGAGATTCGCGCTGGACAGGCCAGACATCTCGCTGCCGGTCAGGACCGCGGCCTGCGCCGTGGCGAGGCTGGACGCCTCCAGCGTGGTGAGACCAGAAAGCTGGCTGGAGGTGAACGCGGTGAGGGCGGCTGGGCCGATGGCGGTGATGTTGGTGCCGAGACCAGCGATGGCCGCGGTGGTGAGCGTGGCGAGTTGCGAGGTGAGCAGGGAGGTCAGCTCCCCCGTGGTCAGCGCACCGGCTTCGGCCGAGGTGAGGCCGGCCATGGCGGCGCTGCTCAGGCCCGAGATGCTGGTGGAGGCAATGACCGCGATGTTGCTGGAGCCGATGGCCGCGACCTGGGCGGAAGACAATGCGCCGAGTTGCGCGGTGGTGAGCAGGGATACGTTTGTTGATGTGAGGCCCGCGATTTCGCTGGTCGTGAGGGCGGCGATTTGGGCGGTCGTCAGGTCGGTAATGGACATGTGATACGTGATCCTGCAGGGTTCGCGGTTTAAAGTTCTTCAGGCCTCTATTCTGGAATCCGGCTTGAAGTTTTCCTGTCCCGGCGGGAGTTTTTCCCGGAATGTTAGTTAACAAAATGCTTTGAAATGCGGCGCCTTTTTCAAATTAAACTTGGCGGCTTGAACAGGAAACGCTCGGCGCTCTGCCACAGCACGAAGCGCGCCTGCATTTGCTTGACATAGGGCCAGGCGATGGTTTTGGACCACACGAAGTGAACATGAAGAAAGCACGCGCTCATGGCCGCGGTTAAGCCGAGATCGCAGGCGTAGCTGTCACCAAAAATAATCAGCGTGTCTTGAATCGGCGCGTCCGGATTGCGCGTGATGTAGTGGCTGTTGGTGTAGTGGCCGGTTTTTTCAAAGGCCTTGTTGTCAAAAATGCGGGATCCGGAGGGGCGGATGCGGATGACCTCCTCGAACGCTTCGTCATCGGGGAAATGCAAAGAGAGGTCGTGTTTGATGCAGGCCTGTTCGAGCGGAATTTTTTCGATGGCCGGGGCATCGCCGCCGGTGAGGGCGTGCAGCGCGGCGCGGGCGGCGATCAGGCAGCCGGTGGCGCACCAATGGGAATTGCCACGGTAAAACAGTTCGCACCAGGGCTTGTGATTTTCAAATAATGTTAACGGATAAAGAATTTCCATGCTGTCCGGGGCCGCCTGGATGATCTGCCGGAGGGGACGGATGGACAAATCCGGCTCAAGGTCCGTCTTCCAGCGGTAGTGCGGCAAAGCGAGCTGTTTTTCGGGGACCACGAGGTGGACCAGGCGCACGCCAAAATCCTCGGCGCCGCTGAGATGCGAGGCGAAGATTTTTGACCATTGGGCGATGGCGGGCTCGGTGAGCAGCGATTCGCCAAGCAGCTGCTTTTCCCACTGGTTGCCGCCGTCGGCGATGTAGAGATGGCCGCAAAAACCTGAGACGACGACGCCGCTGGGCGAAGAAATTCCGGCGTGGCGGCGGTATTGCGCGGGGTTCAGCGCCATGTTGCGCGTGACGAGTTCGCGCTCGATAGCGGCCGCTTGTTCGAGCTGCATGGTTAGGCGCTGGCGAGCGCGGCGGTAACGGCCGCCGCATCCAGCGCGGTGTCGTGGAAGAGGAAGGGAAGTTCCAGCACACGGAGCGTGGGATGGTCAATGCGTTTCTGGTAGAGCCAGAAGGAGAACACGCGTTCCGAGAAATAGCCCAGCGCGCGGCCGGTGAGGTTTTTCTGGGCGCGGCAGAGGGCGAGCACCTCGAAGCAGAAGGTCAGGTATTCGTCCAAAAGCTCACGGCGCATGATGTACATGTTGGCGAAGTAGCAGCGCTGCAGTTCGAAAAAGATGCGGTTGGGGTGACTGAGGAAATAGCGGTTTTCGCGCACGGCGTTGACCAGAATGTCCCAGCAATCGGGGTCGTGGAATTGCTTCCACTGCACCTCGATGTTTTCGTCGTTGGCCTTGGGCGTGACGATGTCGTAGCTGGCGAGCCAGGTTTTTACACGGGCGATGGCGGTGGCGTCGAGAGCGCGGCGCATGGCGAGGTATTTGGCGAAATCAGCGGAATTGCGGCGCAGGCCGGCGATGTGGAAGGCGGCGAAATGCTGGCGCAAACCTAGAATTTTGGGAAAAGCGGAAGCGGCCTCGGCGGCCGGCAGCGGGTCGATGAAGAANNGTGTTGCAGGTGAAGCTGGGGCGCAAATGATGGCAGGAGAATATTTTTAGGCGCATGGGCGCCAGGTTAGGGGGGGAATGTTAAGGAATGGCTGCCGGAGTGAGAACGATTAAGATTTATCCGCAGATGATGGGGATGCGCGTTGGGTTCTAGTCTGGTGACTCGTATGTTAACGAATGTATGATTGATGCGCCGGGGTACCGAGGTTTTGAGGGAGAAAATCATGAAGACGCTGATTGTGCAGATCAAATGCAAGTTGGGCGAGGCTTACGACGTGGCGGCGTTCGTGGTGGATAATGTGGCGCAGTGTCAGATCTACTCGATCTCGGGGGCTTATGATTTGCTCGCGATCGTGAACCTGGAGGATGACGTGGATCCCGGGGTGTTTGTGAACAAGCGGCTGCATAGCGTGCCGGGGATTGCGGAGACGAATACGATGATCGCGTTTAATGCGTTTACGCCTTCGGGGAAGGTTTAGGGTAAGAAAGAAGTTACTTTTTTTGAAAAAAAAGTAACCAAAAAAACTTTTGCTCCTGGGGGCGTTGGGACGGGCATTGCCGATAATCGCCTCCATCGGAGG
>PLFB01000178.1 GCA_003137135.1 Acetobacteraceae bacterium | reverse complement strand
CGGCCTTAGCGGGGGTCCAGGGGCGCCGCGCCTGCGGGGCAGAGCCCCCTGGCCTTACTTGCTTCACATGCACCCCAGCCCCGACCCACCGATCACGTAAATTTGATCGCCCGTGATTGACTCTCTTTTCCGGCCCGCTATAACCCGCGTCTCTGCGGCGTCCCGGTTCGGGGCGCCGCTACTTGTTATTGTGTTTGTCGTCCCGTCCCCGCGGGAGTTGCAGGAGAGTCCCCCTTGGCGCGTATTGCCGGCGTTAACATCCCCACGAATAAACGTGTTCTCATCAGCCTGCGCTACATTTACGGCATCGGCCCCGTAAAAGCCCGTGACATTTGCACGGCGCTCAGCATCCCGGACGACCGCCGGGTCAACCAGCTCTCCGACGACGAAATCCTCCGCATCCGTGAACTCATCGACCGCGACTACCGCGTCGAAGGCGATTTGCGCCGCGAAAACGCCATGAACATCAAGCGCCTGATGGACCTCGGCTGCTATCGCGGCCTGCGCCACCGCAAGGGGCTTCCGGTGCGCGGCCAGCGCACCCACACCAACGCCCGCACCCGCAAGGGCAAGGCCGTCGCCATCGCCGGCAAGAAGAAAGTTACCAAGTAACTTTTCTGATCACCTCACAATTCAGGATTTTTTAGTATGGCGAAACCCGCACCCGCACGGCCCCGCAAAAAAGAGCGCAAGAACATCATCTCCGGCGTCGCCCACGTGCTCGCCAGCTTCAACAACACTTTTGTGAACATCACGGACGCGCAGGGCAACACCATCGCCTGGTCCTCCGCCGGCAGCCAGGGTTTTAAGGGCAGCCGCAAATCCACCCCCTACGCCGCCCAGGTCGCCGCCGAGGACGCCGGCCGCAAAGCCCGCGAGCACGGCATGGAGATGCTTGAAATCGAAGTCAGCGGCCCCGGCTCCGGCCGCGAGAGCGCGCTGCGCGCTTTGCAGACCGTCGGCTTCCAAATCTCCGCGATCCGCGATCTCACGCCGATCCCGCATAACGGCTGCCGCCCGCGCAAGCGCCGCCGCGTCTGACACGTATTTGTCGCGTAACCGTTAAGGCCGCTTGAACAAAGCACCGTGGCGGAGGACCAAAATGAGGCCCGACGGATTGCAAGAATCCGACCGGCCGGAGGGTGAATAGATAGCATGTTAAAAGAATCGAATTTGTCGTTGCAGCGCAACTGGCAGACCCTGATCAAGCCCGAGCAGCTTGATGTCGAATTCGGCAGCGACGCCTCCCGCGTCGCCACCATCATCGCCGAGCCGCTCGAACGCGGCTTTGGCATGACGCTCGGCAACTCGCTCCGCCGCATCCTACTCTCCTCGCTGCAGGGTGCGGCCGTCACCGCCGTCCGCATCGACGGCGTGCTGCACGAATTCTCCACCCTCGCCGGCGTGCGCGAGGACGTCACCGACATCGTCCTCAACATCAAGCAGCTAGCCGTCCGCATGCACGGCGACGGCGTCAAGCGCATGGTGCTCACCGCCACCGGCCCCGGCGAAGTCAAAGCCGGCCAAATCCAATCCGGCCACGACATCGAAATCATGAACCCGGACCTTGTGCTCTGCACCCTGGACGACGGCGCCAGCCTCGGCATGGAATTCACCGTCGATCTCGGCCGCGGCTACGTCCCCGCCAGCGCCAACCGTCCCGAAGACGCGCCCATCGGCCTGATCCCCATCGACGCCATCTACTCCCCCGTCCGCCGCGTCTCCTACCGCGTCGAACAGACCCGCGTCGGCCAGGTCACCGACTACGACAAGCTCATCCTGCAGGTCGAAACCAACGGCGCCATCACCCCCGAAGACTCCGTGGCCCTCGCCGCCCGCA
The DNA here is from genome assembly GCA_003137135.1 of Acetobacteraceae bacterium. Lineage (GTDB taxonomy): Bacteria > Pseudomonadota > Alphaproteobacteria > Acetobacterales > Acetobacteraceae > Acidocella. The sequence continues at coordinate 4,216 of PLFB01000178.1, read as the reverse complement.
TCCTGCAAGACCAGCTCGGCATGTTCGTCAACTTCGAAGAACCCCAGCGCCTGAGGCCGGAGGAGCCGCGCGTAGAGCTGCCGTTCAACGCCAACCTGCTCCGCAAGGTCGACGAACTCGAACTCTCCGTCCGCAGCGCCAATTGCCTGAAGAACGACAACATCGTCTACATCGGCGACCTGGTGCAAAAATCCGAGCAGGAAATGCTCCGCACCCCCAATTTCGGCCGCAAATCGCTAAACGAAATCAAGGAAGTCCTCACCGTCATGGGCCTCTCGCTGGGGATGACCGTCACAGACTGGCCGCCCGAAAACATCGAGGAACTTGCCAAGCGTTCCGACCAGCCTTTTTAAGAGAAAGTCAGTAAAATGCGTCACGGACTAAGCGGCCGCAAACTAGGCGTCACCAGCTCCCACCGCGCCGCCATGTTCCGCAACATGGCCGTCGCCCTCATCAAGCACGAGCAGATCACCACCACCCTGCCAAAGGCCAAGGAACTGCGCCCTGTCACCGAAAAACTGGTCACGCTGGCCAAGCGCGGCGACCTGCACGCCAAGCGCCAGGCCTACAACCAGCTCCGCGACGAAACCATCGTCACCAAACTCTTCTCCACCCTCGCCGACCGCTACAAAACCCGCAACGGCGGCTACACGCGTGTCCTGAAAGCCGGCATGCGCTACGGCGACGCCGCCGACATGGCCGTCATCGAATTCGTTGACCGTGACCCCAATGCGAAGGGCCTGGATAGTGGCCCGGTGGCCGAGAAGGCTGAAGACGACGGCGAAGAATAGAAGAAAGCAGTTACGTTTTTGAAAAAAAGGCGGCCCGCCCGGGTTAACCAAAAAACTTTTGCTCCNNCCCCCAGGAGCAAAAGTTTTTGCGCGCTTTTTTCAAAAAGCGCTCCTTGCTTTCTCCTTGTATTAATCTCCGCATGGACTGGGTCATCGCGCGCGCGGACGGGTTTGTCGGGGCGGTGGCCAAAACCGGCCTGCCGCCGGATTTCGTGCGTTTCGGCATCGTCGGCTGCTTCGGCTTCTGCTGGGACACCGGCACGGTCTATGCCGCGCGCTACCTGGTTGGCATCTACCTCGCCGGCGCGCTCGGCTTCATCGTCGCCGCCTCCGCCAACTGGCTGCTCAACCGCTGGTGGACTTTCCGGCACATTTCCCGCGGCGCCATGCACGTACAGTGGCTGCGGTTCATCTCGGTCAACTCCGTCGGCTTCATTTTCAACCGCGGCATATTTTTCGCGCTCGTCGCCACCTATGCCGTCGTGCGCCACCAGCCGGTTTTCGGCATCATGGCCGGCTCCTTGGTCGGGCTGACCTTCAACTATTTTCTTTCCAAAATGTTCGTCTTCCGTTAATAGCAACTTCAGGTAGAATTAACCTAAGCCGCTATTGATAGGAGGCGAATCGTGGCAAGAGCCTTTCACTGGCGCGTTAAACCCGTGGCCGGATGCTTGCAAACCCCCGCGCATCCGCCCAGTCAGGCCCTAAAACGCCTGTTCGATATTCTTGGCGGCGCCGTTCTGCTGCTCATTTTGGCGCCGGTCATGGCCGCCATCGCCGGCGCGCTGTGGCTATCGGGCACCAAAAACGTCTTCTACCGCCAGCGACGCGCCGGCGCCGGCGCAAAAATGTTCTTGATGCTGAAATTCCGCACCATGAGCGTGCCGGACGGCGCGAAATTTCTGCAGGCCGTGCCAGACGATTCCCGCGTCACCCCGTTCGGCCGCTTGCTGCGCAAAACCTCGCTGGATGAACTGCCGCAACTGCTGAACGTGTTTTGGGGGGACATGTCGCTGGTCGGCCCGCGCCCGCACGCGCCGGCCACCACCGTGGCGGGGCTCAATTTCGAGGACGCGGCAAAATTCTACCGGCTGCGCTACCGCGTCAAACCGGGCATCACGGGCCTCGCGCAAATCCGCGGCCAGCGCGGCGCCACCGGTCATCTGCTCTCGCTCGAGCAGCGCGTCTCCAGCGATCTGGAATATATCGAAACCTGGTCGCTCTGGCTGGACTTTCTGATTCTGCTCCGTACCGTCCCGGCGGTGCTGCGGTCCCGCAATGCCTACTAGCGCCGCGCCGCGTCTCATCAGCGGCAGCCTGCCGCCCGCCCGCCGCTACGGCGCGGACATCATCATCCTCACGCATGGCCGGCTGCAGGCGACGCTGGAGGCCGTCGCCTCCGCCATCCGCCAGGCCAACGTGGACAGCTACGTCGCCCTGCTCGACCAGGGCACGGATTCTGCGGCCCGCGCGCGCTACGCGGAGCTTTTCGCCGGCCGCACCTGCGCCGGGTTTTTCGTGTCGGATACGAATCTAGGCGTCGGCGGCGGCCGCAATTTTCTCTCTAACATCGGCCACGGCGACATCATCGTGGCACTCGACAACGACGCCGTCTTCGCCGACCCCTTCATCGCCGCCGACGCCCTGCGCGCCCTCGCGGCCACGCCCAAACTCGGCGCCATCGCCTTCCGCATCATGGACTCGTCAGGCCAGAACCTCGACGAGCGCAGTTGGGGTTTTCCCCAATCCCTCAAACCGCTGGCCTACAAAAAATTCCTTATCACCACCTTCGTCGGCGCCGGCCACGCGATCCGCCGCGCCGCCTGGGAAGACGCCGGCGGCTACGACGCCTCGCTGTTCTTCACCTGGGAGGAATACGATTTTGCCCTGCGTGCGATCGCGCGCGGCTGGCACATCGAACACCGCGGCGACCTCGCCGTTCTGCACAAACTCGCGCCCGAATCCCGCATCCGCTGGCAATCCGGCCGCACCAAATATTACGTCCGCAACCGTCTCCTCATCGCCCGCAAATGGCGCGCCTCCTGGCCCAGCCTGCTCCCCCGCATCGCCGGCTACGCCGTCAAAGCCGCACTCAATGGCGCCGCCTTCGCGGCCCTCGCCGGCACGCTCGCCGCCATCCGCCGCGACCGCCACACCCCAAGAGAAACAATGCCCCCCGCCATGCGCCGCTACCTCGCCGACCACGATTTTGCCCATCGCGGTCCCCTCCTCAAACGCATCGGCCCCGAAATCTTCGCCAGTTTAGCAAGAGATTAAGCAAACGGTCACTTTTTTTTCAAAAAAGCGACCGTTTCCTTCTCTCTTCATGTGGGATATGCCAGACTATCCCGTTCTGGAGTTCCATCGATGTCGCACTCAGTCGTCGGAAAATGGGGAAAAAACCTCGCCATCAGGGTACCGACGGACGTCGCGCGCGCGGCCGGCCTCATGGATGGAGAAAAAGTGCAGATCGAAACACAAGACGGGGATATCGTCGTGCGCCGCCTTGCGTTCCGCGCGCAAGCCCGCGAGCAAGCGGCGGCGGCCGCCGAGGAGATCATTGCCGAAAGCAGCGCCCACCCGCTCGGCGACATCTCCATCGCGGACCTGATTAGCGAAGGCCGGCGAGGATGATCCTCGTCCTCGACGCGTCGATGACGGCCGCCTGACTATTCCAAAATGAACGAACTCCCGCCGCCCACGACGTCATGCGCCTAGTCGCGCGCGAGGGTGCCGTGCTAACTTCATGACATCATTTTTTTTACCCATCACGTCATGCCAGTGAACGATGTCCAGGACTTCGCCGCCATACCACGGAACTGAACATCAGCCCGCGCTCCTCCCACGTCATTGCGAGCGCTTGCGAAGCAATCCATCTTTTCAGACGCCACCGCGAGGACGTAGCGCTTGAAACAAATCATGTGCAGGTAACTTAGCGAGTAGGTTGCATTCTCCGCAAAGGTTTGCTCAGCCTAAGTTCAGAACAAGGCTCCTTAAATCGCTTTCTCGCAGTAGCATACCAAAACATGTTCCTGCGATAACTGTATCACCGTCTGACCGTATCATTCTTGTGTCACGCTTCCGCGGTTTTGCCCCAACTTTGCGCTTGACCGCACCCAACCCGCAACACCCCCATCTCCAACCCAACCAACATTCCCCAGCCAAATCATCGCCTTACCCCCATTACGTCAGCGCTGCTGCCAATTGTGATACGTATCACAAACGACACGAATACTGATATACTGTTATTGTTACTATCGTTTCGCCAACGGATGATGCAGCGCCACCAGCCGCTCCAGCCGCTCCGCCAGCACATGCGTATAAATCTGCGTCGTCGCGATATCCGCATGCCCCAGCAGTTTCTGCAGGGAGCTTAAATCCGCCCCCCGCGCCAGCATATGCGAGGCAAACGAATGCCGCAGCAC
>PLFB01000258.1:30939-32132 GCA_003137135.1 Acetobacteraceae bacterium | reverse complement strand
GTCAAAACGCCACCAGCTCGTAAAAGTTTTTGCGCGCTTTTTTCAAAAAGCTCTGCTTGCTTTCTAATCTATCGCTTCCTCCTGCAGCGCGGCCGTAACCTTGCTGGCGAGTTCGGCGTGCATTTCGTGCAATTCGGTCATCATGGCGTGCAGGTTGTTCACGGTTTCGATGACGGCGTCGTGTTGTTCCTTGGCCAGCGCGTCGGAGGAGCGGGCGGCCAGAATGGTGCCGACGCCGATCAGCGGCAGCGCGATGAGCTGCAGCACGCCGGAGCTGGCGTATTGCACGAACGGCATCGTCACCGGCCATTTCAGCGGGATCAGCGAAAAAATCAGGCAGAACCAGAAAAAACCCATGGTCGCGAAAATCTGGTTGGAGCGGATCGCGATGGAGTCGTTGAGCTTGGCGATTTTCTGAAGCGGGAGCTTTTGGGCGATGGCGGGCGTCGTCACGGGTGCCTCCTCTGCGGGAATATTACGCCACTGTCATAGTCGCCCGGAAGGTGGCGCCGCAAGCACGGTTTTGATGGCGGTGGTGAGGTGGGTGAGCTCGGCGCGCGCGATGGTGAGGGCAGGCGTAAGATAAACAATATCCCGGAACGGGCGGATCCAGACATTCTGTTCCACCAGGCGGGCGCGCAAGGCGGCGGGGTCGGCGATGGTCGCCAGTTGCACCACGCCGATGGCGCCGAGCGTGCGCACATCGATGACTCCCGGCAGGTGCCGGCAGGACTCCAATTCGGCGGTCAACTGTTGGTGAATCTCGCCAGCCTGGGCCAGGCGGGGTTCGGTTTCAAACAGGTCGAGCGAGGCGTTGGCGGCGGCGCAGCCGAGCGGATTCGCCATGAATGTCGGGCCATGCATCAGGGCGGTGGCCGCGGAATCCGAAAGAAACGCCTCGAAAAGTTCATCCGAGGCGATGGTGGCGGCGAGCGGCGAGGTCCCGCCGGTCAGCGCCTTGGAGAGGGTGATGATGTCGGGCGTGACGCCGGCCTGTTCATAGGCGAACATCGTGCCGGTGCGGCCGAACCCCGTAAAAATTTCGTCGAAAATGAGTGTAAGGCCGTAATGCGTCGCCGCATCGCGCAGGTGGCGCAGCACGCCGGGCGGATGCAACACCATCCCGCCGGCGCCCTGCACCAGCGGCTCCACGATGATGGCGGCCAGCGTTTTGGCGTGCTGTTCCAGAAACA
>PLFB01000258.1:0-30861 GCA_003137135.1 Acetobacteraceae bacterium | reverse complement strand
ACTTCGACGGCGACCGAGCCGGAATCGGTGAAAAACACACGATTCAGCGGCTCCGGCAACAGCTTCGCCAGGCGCGTGGCCAGCGTATAGGCCGGCTCGTGCCCCAGCCCGCCGAACATGACATGCGGCATGGTCTCCAGCTGCCGCGCAACCGCGTGGCGGATGTGCGGATGGTTGTAGCCGTGGCAGGCCGTCCACCACGACGCGATGCCGTCGATCAGCACGCGTCCATCCGCCAGAAAAATGCGGCTGCCCTCCGTACGCACCACCGGCAGCGGCGTTTTGGCGGTCCGCATCTGGGCATAGGGCAACCACACGTGCCGCCAGCCCGCTTCGAGCCAGTTCATGGATATGAAATTGGCATACGCCTCGACCCATCAACGTCATTGCGAGCCCATGCGAAGCAATCCATCTTTCCTGCAAACCGCACGAACGATGGATTGCTCTTTCGCGCTCGAAACGACGCGGATCGGGACCGACAGACTTCGCGCCGCGTCTCGCGGGCTCGGCCCGCGACGGCCCAACCCCGCGCGAAGCGAACCAAAAGTTTTTTTGCTACTTTTTTTTCAAAAAAAGTAGGTCTTCCTTCCCTTATCACGAACCTAGCGGCCTGATCCCCAGCTTCGCGAACAGCGCGTCATCATGGCTCACCGTCGCGTTTTTCGTCGTCAACAATTTTTCGCCGTGGAAAATCGAGTTCGCTCCAGCCAGAAAGCACAGCGCCTGCGCCTCGTCGCTCATCGCCTCGCGCCCGGCCGACAGCCGCACGTAGCTGGTGGGCATGGTGATGCGCGCGGCGGCGATCAGGCGGACGAAGGCGATCGCATCGATCGGTTCGGATTTCGCCAGCGGCGTGCCCTCCACCGCGACCAGCGCGTTGATCGGCACGGATTCCGGCGGCGTCGGCAGGCTGGCGAGCGTGGCGATCAAGCCGGCGCGGTCCATCTCATCCTCGCCCATGCCGACGATGCCGCCGCAACACACATTGATGCCGGCGTCGCGCACGTTGGCCAGCGTGTCCAGCCGGTCCTGGTAGGTGCGGGTGGTAATAATTTTCCCGTAGTATTCCGGCGAGGTGTCCAGGTTGTGGTTGTAGTAGTCCAGCCCCGCCTGTTTCAGCCGCGCGGTCTGCGGCGCGGTCAGCATGCCCAGCGTGACGCAGGTTTCCAGGCCGAGGGATTTGACACCCTCGATCATGGCGCAGACATTTTCCAGATCGTGGTCTTTCGGCGCGCGCCAGGCCGCACCCATGCAAAACCGCTGCGCGCCCTTGGCCTTGGCCGCGCGCGCCTCGGCCAGCACCGCCTCCACAGCCATCAGCTTGCTGGCCGCCAGGCCGGTTTCGTACCCCGCGGCCTGCGGGCAATAGCCGCAATCCTCCGGGCAGCCGCCGGTCTTGATCGAGAGCAGCGTGGAAATCTGTACCTCCGCCGGGTCGAAATGCGCGCGGTGCACGCTCATGGCGCGAAACATCAGTTCCGGGAACGGCAGCGCCAGCAGGTCCGCGACGGCGTCACGACTCCAGCGCAAGCGCGTTTCGGGTCTCTCGATGGTCGATACGGACATTCTGGCTTCCTGCTCCATGGACGCGCCAAGGTAGCCACAAGCCGGCGCGCTGCAAAGCCCGGCGCGGCCGCGGCTGGGGCGCCGCCTGGGGCGCCGCCGGGGCCGCAACCTAAAGGACTGCTTGCGGCAAACCCTTCCACAAAGTTAAACGATGGATATGAAAGCGTTTTTTGTAACGGGCACGGGAACGGATATCGGCAAGACCTATGTCGCCGCGGGGCTGATCCGGGCGTCGCGCCGGGCCGGGCGGCAGGCGAACGCGATCAAGCCGATCATGACCGGCTACGAATCCTACCGCCCCGATGTGTCGGACGCCGGCAGATTGCTGGAGGCGATGGAGAAAAAGGTGACGGCGGAGAGCGTGGCGGCGATCTCACCATGGCGCTATGCGGCGCCGATCTCACCCGACATGGCGGCGGCAATGGAGGGTCGGACGATTTCCCTGCCGCAATTGCTCACCTTTTGCGAGGCGGCGATCAAATCCGCGCCGGGGCTGATGCTGGTGGAGGGCGTGGGCGGGGTGATGGTGCCATTGGACCGGTGGCACACGGTGCGCGACTGGATCGCCGGGCTGCACATTCCGGCGATTCTGGTGGCGGGGAGCTATCTCGGGTCGATCAGCCATATCCTGACGGCGGCGGAGGCGTTGAACACGCACGCCATCAAGATCGCGGCGGTGGTGATCAGCGAGAGCGACATCTCCCCCGTGCGCCCGGAGGACATCGCCTCCACCATCACAAAGTTCCTGCCGCGGACGGCGATTCAGATTGTGCATCGGATGATCAACGACGCCGAGTTCGAAAAGCTGGCCTGGCTGCTGGATTAGCGTGCTGGCTTAATGTGACGTCAATTGCCGTCACTGATTCACGTTGCCGCCGGAGAGTACGACGCCTACCACGCGGTTAGTGGCGTCGTATTTTTGCGCCAGGAGGGCGGCGAGGGCGACGGCGCCGCCGGGTTCGGCGACCAGCTTTAGGTGCTCAAAGGTAAAACGCATGGCGCCGCGCACTTCCTCGTCCGTGACCGCGAAGCCGGCAGTGAGCAGGCGGCGATTTATCGAAAAAGTCAGCTCGCCGGGAGTAGGGGTCAGCAGGGCGTCGCAGAAAGGCGAGCCGCGCATGTCGTTGGTTTCGCGACGGCCGGCGCGCAGCGAACGCGCCGTGTCGTCCCAGCCGGCGGGCTCGGCCGCAAAAATTTTTGTGCCCGGCGACACGCCCGCGGCGGCCAGCGCGCAGCCGGCGATCAGCCCGCCCCCGCCGGTGCAGACGATCAGCGCGTCCAGCGCCAAACCCGCCGCCGCGGCGTCGGCAAATAATTCCAAAGCCAACGTACCCTGGCCGGCAATCACGTCCGGGTGCTCGTAGGGTGGAATCAGCGTGGCGCCGGTGTTTTCCACGATGTTTTGCGCGATCGCGATGCGGTCTTCCGTGGCGCGGTCATAGGGCACGATTCTGGCGCCCCAAAACGCCGTGTGCTCGCGCTTGATCGCCGGCGCGTCGGACGGCATCACGATGGTGGCCGGCATCTTCAGCGCATGCGCCGCGCAAGCGATCGCCTGCGCGTGATTGCCGGAGGAATACGCGACAACGCCTTTTGCGCGCCGGTCGGGCGAAATTTTTAACAGCGCGTTGGTGGCGCCGCGCAGCTTAAAACTGCCGGTCCGCTGCAGCATTTCGGGTTTTATCAGAATCGTGCCGCCGGTGACGGCGTCGAGCCGCGCGTTGCGCAGCATCGGCGTGTGCACGATGTGCGGCTTTATGCGCGCCAAAGCGTCGTGCACGTCCTGTGGACCGGGGGGCGTCATGGGTGCGGCAATAAATACATTTTTGGGAAGGCGGTAAATGAGCAAAGCCGGTAGGTGGCGATCAGCTCCCCGTCCCGCTCCCGCGTCGCGGTGCCGAGCGCTGTCGGGCAGGGCGCATCCCGCCGGCGGGTGATGAACAGACCCGGGGCGCCGGTCGGGATGCCGGCAAGGGGCAGGGAAAACACCGCCCAGCGTTCGTCAAAACCCACAATGGGCAGGCCAGGTGGCGTATAAAACACCAGCTCGGACATCACCGTGTACTCATCCGACGTGACATAAGCGGGTTTTTTGGCGGCGATCTGGTCCGCAAAACCCTGCCAGCCGGCGAGCTGCAATGCGGAAGGGTCCTCATCCGCCGGGATCGGCAAGGGATGGGCGAGCGCCTGCGCGTAGGCGACGGCGGAGAGCAAAAGCCCGAGCGCCAGAGCCGGCCTCAGCCATCGCTGCATGGTCTTCTCCGGCACGTAGGCGGCGGCCAAAAAAGCGCTGGGCAGCATGATGGCGGGCCAGTTGGACTCCACCCGGCCGGACAAGACGTGCTCCAGAAACACCGCGGCCGGCAGCAACGTCAGCCAAAGCAGAAGCTGCGCGCCCGAATCCGCCAGGCTGCGGATGCGCCAGAGTCCAGCGGCGGCCAGGGCAAAAATGATCGGCGTGTTGAGGCCGATCTGGCCGGCGACGAGCTCCGCCAGAAAATCCGCGGAGCGGGCGATGTCAAAACCTTCGACGCGGCCACCCTGCTTACGAAAACTCACCCAGTGATGCGCGGCGTTCCACAAAAAATCCGGCGCGAAAATCGCGCCGGCCAGCAATACGCCCGCCCACGGCCACGGCGTGCGCAGGGTCTTGCGGCCCTCGCGCCGCATGACCAGCCACAGAAAGATGCAAACCACCAGCAAAATGGCAGTGTATTTCGAAAGCAGCGCCAGCCCGGCCGCCGCACCCACCACGATCCACCAGCGCGGATCGCGGCTGGCATATAGCCGCCCCAACGCCGCAATGGCGGCCGTCCAGAAAAACACCAGCGGCGTGTCCGGCGTGATGATGACGGCGCCAACGGCCAAAATGATGGTGGCGTTGAACAACGCCGCGGCCATGATCCCGGCATGGCGCTTGGGCAGAAAATTCTCCCCCGCGTCCCACAGCATGATAGACCCGACGGCCGCCGCCAGCGGCCCCAGCAGCCGCACGCCGAGCGGCGTGTCGCCGGCGAAAAACGTGCCGGCCCGAATCCAATAGGCCACCATCGGCGGATGGTCGAAATAGCCGGGCTGCAGGTTGACAGACCAGACCCAGTAATAGGTCTCGTCCGGCGAAAGCGGCACACTGTCGGCCAGGATCAGGCGCAGAGCCGTCAGGCCAACGAGCGCGGCGATCCAGAAGTTCATAAAGCAAGAAGCGCTTTTTTAAAAAAAAGCCCCTCCGCGGGTGCGGCGCAAAAAACTTNNCAGGAGCAAAAGTTTTTTTGGGTACTTTTTTTTCAAAAAAAGTACCTGCTTCCTTGTTATCTTCGCTCAACGCGCGCGCCAGACCAGGGTGGCGGAGACGGCGTAGTTCCAGACGACGCCGATCGCGGCGCCGACGAAGCCGGCCAGCAGGCCGCCGGTATTTTCCGCGTACAGCGCGCGGGCGATGCCGATATTGGCGAAGGCGCCCAGGCTGCAGACGACCATGAACAGCGCCAGGCCGCGCCACACATTGCGCCCTTTCAGGCGCTGGGTGCGGTAGGTGAGCTGGTTGTTGAGCTGGAAATTGGCGACCATCGCCACGACCGTGCCCAAAGTCTGCGCGACGCCGAAAGACAAGCCCGCGACGGTGGCCAGTTGCAGCACCACCAGGTTGATGAGCACGCCGAAGGCGCCGACCAGGGCGAAATTGATAAACCGCAGCGGCAGCGCGCCGCCCAGCAGTTTGTCCACCAGCATCCCGGCGAACTGCGCCATCACCAGCGCGTCCAGCTTGCTCTCGCCGGCGGCGCGGGGACGGAACTTGTAGGGGATTTCGACGATCTTGAGCTGTTGTGGTGACGCCAGGATCAGGTCCAGCAAAATTTTGAACCCCTGGCCGTTCAGCCGGGCGGCCAGACGCTCGAACAGGTCGCGGCGCAGCAGAAAAAAGCCGCTCATGGGATCGTTCACCGGCGCGCCGGTGAGGCGGCGGGCCAGGCCGATGCCGGCGGCGGAGAGTTTTTCCCTGAAGGGCGAGGACAGCCCGGCGGATTCCCCCCCCGCCACGTGGCGGCTGCCGATGGCGAGCTCCGCACCCTGCTCGCAGGCCGCGAGCATCAGCGGAATGCGGGTCTCATCATGCTGCATGTCGCCGTCGATCACCGCGACATAATCGGCCGAAGAGGATAACGCCCCCTCAATGACCGCCGATGAAAGCCCGCGGCGGCCGACGCGCCGGATGCACCGCACCCGCTGATCCCGCCGCGCGATCTCGCGCGCGGTGTCGGCGGTGCCGTCCGGGCTGTTGTCATCCACGAACACGACCTCCCACGGCAGGCCGACGAGCGCCGTATCCAGCGCCGTGACCATGGGAGAAATGTTTTCGCGTTCGTTATAGCAGGGGACGACGACCGTAAGCGTCGAACTCACAGGGCTTCGAGCACCGCCTCCGCGCGGCTGACGTCAAACCCGCCGGCTTCCTCGACCGCCAAATGCTTGACCACGCCGTCCTGCGCGATCAGCGCAAAACGCTGGCTGCGGATCCCAAGGCCGCGGGCGGTCAGGTCCAGTTCGAGGCCTAGCGCCTTGGTGAAGGCGGCCGAGCCGTCGGCCAGCATCACGATGCCGTCGCCGACCTTCTGGTCCTTCGCCCAGGCGCCCATGACGAACACGTCGTTGACCGCCAGGCAGACGATTTTGTCCACGCCCTTGGCCTTCAGAGCGGCCAGGTTTTCGGTAAAGCCCGGCAGATGCTTCGCGCTACAGGTAGGGGTAAACGCGCCGGGAACCGCGAACAGCACCACCTTGCCGGTGCCGAAAATCTCGCCGGTGTCCACCTCCTTGGGGCCTTCGGGCGTCGCGGACATCAGCTTCATCGCCGGAATTTTATCGCCAATCTTGATCACGTCGCGTCTCTCCCATCGTGCATGCGCCGCCGGTTCTAGCGGAAACCCGCGATGCGGGAAAGCCGACAAAACGCTTGCGTCATCGCGAGCGGGGACGCAAAATCCGCGGCATGACCAGCAAGCCCGAAAGCCCCGGCAACATGTCCCTGACCGGGCAAATCCTGATCGCGATGCCGCAGATGGGTGACCCGCGCTTCAGCCAGAGCGTGATTTTTCTGTGCGCGCANNCTGGAGATCGAGCCGCACCCGCCGGCCCGGCGGATTGCCTTGGGCACCGGCGGGCCGGTTGACAACAACCGGGGTTTTGTCCTGCACTCCACCGATTGGGCCACCGAAGGCAGCATGGACGTGGACGGCGAGCACATGCTGACCTCCAGCCTGGACATCCTCAAAGCCATCGCCGAAGGCGGCGGCCCAAAACAGTGCTTTTTGGCGCTGGGCTATGCCGGGTGGAACGCCGGCCAACTGGATGAGGAATTTTTGCAGAACGCCTGGCTGAACGCACCGGCGGATGACCAGATTCTGTTTGACGGGGCGCATGAGACGAAGTGGCAGCGCGCGCTGGCGAAGCTGCGGGTGAAGCCGGGGATGCTGTCGGGCGTGGCCGGGAGGGCTTAGAGAGAGGCAAGCAAGCAGGTACTTTTTTTGAAAAAAAAGTACCCAAAAAAACTTTTACGGGCGGGTTGGGGCAAGTCCGGTGTCTCTTCATCGCCCCCGCTAGGGGCGATGAAGAGACACCGGACTTGCCCCAACCCGCCCGTAAAAGTTTTTTGCGCGCTTTTTTTCAAAAAAGCGCTTCTTTCTTTAATCCACGCGCTTCTTGTACTTGCCCTTCGCCTTCTCCATCAGCCCGCCATGCACCGCCGAGCCGCGGCCCGACAAAGACGGGTTGGTCATAAAGTATTCGTGCGCCGACGCCGGCGGGTCGCCGGGCTTGACGCGGACCCAGGCGCCGTCCGGGTGAAGGGTGGAGGACTGCGCGTCGTCCCGAAAATTCACCACCATGATCTGGTCGAGGATCTGCGCGTGGACGGTGGGGTTGTGGATCGGCACAAAGGTTTCGACGCGGCCGTCCATGTTGCGGCCCATCCAGTCGGCGCTGGAAATAAAAACCTGGTTTTCGCGCGAGGGGATTTTGTGGCCGTTGCCAAACACGCAGATGCGGGCGTGTTCCAGAAAGCGGCCGACGATGGATTTCACTTTGATGTTCTCGGACAGGCCCGGCACGCCGGGGCGCAGGCAGCAGATGCCGCGCACGACGATGGCGACGCGCACCCCGGCGCGGGAGGCATCGTAGAGCTGGTCGATCAGGCGGTCGTCCACCAAAGAATTCATTTTCAGCCAGATGCCGCAGGGTTTGCCGGCCTTGGCCGCGGCGATTTCCTGGTCGATCAGCTTGCCGATGGTTTTGCGGGTGGTGAGCGGCGAGAAGGCGAGCTGTTCCATCGCCTCGGGGCGGGCGTAGCCCGTCATGTAGTTGAACAGCCGGGCGGCGTCACGCGTCAGCGCCGGGTCGGTGGTGAAAAAGGACAGATCCGTATAGATGCGCGCCGTGATGGGGTGGTAGTTGCCAGTGCCGAAATGCGCGTAGGCGCGCAACGTGCCGGCTTCGCGGCGGACGACGTAGCTGACTTTGGCGTGGGTTTTCAGGCCGACGAAGCCGAACACCACCTGCACACCGGCGGCTTCGAGGGCCCGGGAGAGGCGGATATTGGCTTCCTCGTCGAACCGGGCGCGCAATTCCACCATGGCGGTAACGGATTTGCCGGCTTCGGCCGCCTCGATCAGGGCCTTGACGATCGGCGAGTCGCGGCTGGTCCGGTACAGGGTTTGCTTGATCGCCACCACCGCCGGGTCCGTCGCGGCCTGGCGGAGGAACTGCACCACGACGTCAAAGCTCTCGAACGGATGGTGGACCAGAATGTCTTTCGCGCGAATCGCGGCAAAACAGTCGCCGGCAAAATCGCGGATGCGCTCGGGAAAGCGCGCGGTATAGGGCGCAAACAGCAGGTCCGGCCGGTCATCGACGATCAGTTGTTTCACATCCACCAGGCCCATGATGCCGGATTCCGCGTAAATCTGGTCGTGCGGCGCGTCGATCGCGTCGATCACCAGTTCCCGCAGGTCATCCGGCATGGTCGATTGGATGGTGAGCAAAATCGCCACCCCGCGGCGCCGGCGCTTGAGCGCGGTTTCGTAGGACTGCACCAGGTCCTCGGCCTCTTCCTCAAATTCCACGTCAGTGTCGCGGATCAGCCTGAACAGCCCGGACCCTTCCATTTTGAAGCCTGGAAACAGCCGGTGCATGAACATCGTCACCAGTTCTTCGAGCATCACGAAGCGTATCGGCCCGCCGGCTTCGGCCGGCAGGCGGACAAAACGCTCGATCTGGCTAGGCAGCGGGATCAGCGCGGACATGATGCCCTGATCGTCATCGCGCGCCAGTTTAAGCGCCATCACCAGGCCCATGTTCGGGATGAACGGGAACGGATGCGCCGGGTCCACCGCCAGCGGGGTGAGCACGGGGAACACGCGCTCCATGAAATAGCCGTCCAAAAAATGCGTGTCCGCGGGTGCGAGGTCCGCGGTGGTGGCGACGACGATGCCGGCCTGCGCCAACAGCCCGCGCAATGTGGTGAAGGCGGCCTGCTGGGCAGAAATAAGGTGATGGGCGTGAGCGTTGATGGCGACGAGTTGCTGCGCGGGCGTAGCGCCGTCCGGCGAGCGCTCCAGAATCCCGGCGTTGGACTGCCCGATCAGGCCGGCGACGCGGACCGAATAGAATTCGTCAAGGTTGGAGGCGCTGATGGAGACGAAGCGCAGCCGTTCCAGCAGCGGATGCCGCGGATTTTCGGCCTCGGAGACGACGCGGAAATTGAAATCCAGCCAGGAGAGCTCGCGGTTGATGAACCGCGCCGGGTCATCCGCCGCGATTTTTGGCTCCGGGTGGGCAACGGTCTGGTCCAACTTGCGCTCCTCCATGAGAACGGGGCTTCATTAACAACTTTAATGTGCCGGGAGGCAAATGTCCGAGACAGTTTTAGGACTCTTGTGGTTTCATTTCGGCCAGGATTCTTCCCGCCAGGGCGCGGGTGATTTTACCGCCGGCGGCCAGCGCGGCGTGGTCGAGGCGGGCAATCGCCTCGCGGTAGTCGCCCGGCGTGCGGGGAAGGTGGGTGAGGAGGTAGCTTTGGACGTTTTGCGGAATCACAAGCTGACGATCGGCGGCGAGGCGGCTGAGGAGGGTTTTCAAAAGTTCATCGTCGGGTGCCGATATTTCCACAGCCAGGCTGGCGCGCAGGCGGCTGGCCAGGTCCGGCAGCGCGATGTTGCACCTTGAGGGCGGCAGGCGGCCCGTGAGGAGGACGGGTTGTTGCGCCTCCGACGCGGCATTCAGGACGTGGAACAATTCGGTCTCATCGGCCGCGCCAAAATCGTCGATCACGAGCGGGCCGATGGTCGGCGCGAGCGGCGGCAGAAGGCGGCCTTCGAGAAATCTTGCGGCATTGGCTTCCGTCCAGATTTTGGCCAGGTGCGTCTTGCCGCACCCCGCCTCGCCCCACAGGATCAGGCGGCCATTGGTCCACTCCGCCGGGCGGGCCAGAAAATCCCGCGCCAGGGCGTTGGACGGAGCGTCAATAAAGTCCGCGGCCGCATAGGTGGGGTTTTCATCGAAAGGCAGCGGGAGCTGGAAGGGCATGAAAGATGAGTTATCCGCAGATTACGCAGATTGACGCAGATGATGTGGATGGGTCATGGGCTCCTTGCTGGCCTCATTGCGTGTACGACCTGACGTTATCTAACACCAAGCGTCGCCGCGTCTAACCCATCCGCGTCATTGCGAGCCCTTGCGAAGCAATCCATCTTTCTTGCAACCGGCACGCCGGATGGATGGCGGCCGTTGCGCCGCGCCGCGGAGGCTCGCAATGACGTGGATGAGTCAGTGCCCATGTCCTTTGGTATAAGCAGGATACCAATCGGTCCCGCGGATTGTTCTGTGTTCATCTGTTTAATCTGCGTAATCTGCGTATGACTACTTGCCTTCTTTGCTGCTGCCGCCTCTCGGCTACCCGCTCGGCGGCGCGTCCAGATAAAGCGGGCTCTGCAAATAGCGGCGGAGCCAGAAGCGGGCCAGCACACCGAGCGTCGCGGTGACGGGCACCGCCAGCATCACCCCCAGAAACCCGAACGCCGCGCCGCCGGCAAACAGCGAGAAAATCACCCACACCGAAGGCAGACCCACCCGGTCGCCCAGAAAACGCGGCTGGATGACGTAGTCGTTCAGCGCCTGCCCAAAACCGAACACCGCCGCCACCTCGAGCACGCTGCGCCAGCCCGGGTCCTGGCTGAGCGAGAGCAGGATGGACGTCACGGCGCCGAGCACCGTGCCGACATACGGGATGAACGAGAGCAGCCCCGCGGTCAGGCCCACGATCAGCCCAAGGTCCAGCCCGACGATGGTCAGCCCGACGGCATAGACCACCGCGAGCACGATGCAGCAGATCGCCTGGCCGCGAATCCAGGCGGCCAGAATGCGGTTCACCTCGACCGCCTGCGCCCGGATCAGCCCCTCATACGGCCGCGGCAGCCAGCTATCCACATGGCGCACGATGTCCGGCCAGTCGCGCAGAAAATAGAACGCGACGATCGGCGTAATGATAAACAGCGTCAGCAGGTTCACCACCGCAAAACTGCCGCCGATAATGTTTTCCGCCGTGCCGGCCGCAAAGCCCAGAATTTCCCCAGCCTGGTTGGAGGCCAGTGTCTGCAGCCGCTGGCCCATCGCGCCGGGGCCAAGCCGATGCTGCAAATTCGCCATGATGGTGGCGAAGTCGGCCTGCGCGGTTTTGATGTAGCTCGGCAGGTTGGTGACAAACACCGAGGCCTGGCTGGCGATGACCGGATACAGCAGCACGATGAACAGGGCGATGAACAGCAGCCCGGCGACCAGCATGAGACCGGCTCCCATGGAGCGGCGGATGCCCAGCCTGGCGAGGCGGCTGACCGCCGGGTCCAGAAAATAGGCGACGCCGGCAGCCACGACGAACGGCGTGAGAACGGAAGAGAACAGCCGCAGAAATTCCCACAGGCCGAGGATAAAGACGGCGGTGAGCGCCAGGCGCTGCCACTGCGTCTTGTTGGAGGCGACGCTCATGCGCGGGGCGGCGCCGCTGGCGGCTCAACCCCGCCCGAAGGGGAGCAGACGTTTTTTTGCTTCTTTTTTTTCAAAAAAAGCAGTGCTTGCTTGCTTGACGCGCGGCTACCCATCATGACCCAGGCTTTAGCGCGAAGGAGGCTTGCATGACCAGCGTGACATATCGCGACGCCGGCGTGGACATCGAGGCCGGGGACGCGCTGGTCGAGGCGATCAAGCCGCTGGCGCGCGCCACCAGCCGCGCCGGGGTTTTGGGCGGCCTGGGCGGCTTTGGCGCGCTGTTCGACCTGAAGGCCGCCGGTTTCACCGACCCGATCCTGGTTTCGACGACCGACGGCGTCGGCACCAAACTGAAAATCGCGATAGAAACGGGCATTCATGATTTTGTCGGCATCGATCTGGTGGCGATGTGCGTGAATGACCTGGTGGTTCAAGGGGCGGCGCCGCTGTTCTTTCTGGACTATTTCGCCACTGGCCGGCTGGACGTGGCGGCGGCCGCAAAAATCATCGCCGGCATTGCCCGCGGCTGCGAAATCGCCGGCTGCGCGCTGGTGGGCGGCGAGACGGCCGAGATGCCGGGCATGTACGCCGCCGGGGACTACGACCTGGCCGGATTCGCCGTGGGTGCTGCCGAGCGCGGCGCCCTGCTGCCGGCCGGCGTGGCGGCGGGCGATGCAATTCTGGCGCTGCCGAGTGCCGGCGTGCATTCCAACGGGTTTTCCCTGGTCCGCAAAATCGCCGCCGCGGCGCAATGGGACTGGGACACCCCGGCGCTGTTCCTGGACCGGCTTACGGTCGGCGAGGCGCTGATGATTCCGACGCGCATTTACGTGAAGCCGATGCTGGCGCTGCACCGTGCCGGGCTTTTGAAGGCGGCGGCGCACATCACCGGCGGCGGGCTGCCGGGCAATCTGCCGCGCGCGCTGCCGGCCGGCATGGGGGCGCGGCTGCAAGCCCCCTGGCCGATGCCGGCGGTGTTTCCGTGGCTGGCGCGCGGCGGCGATGTCGCCACCGGCGAAATGCTGCGCGTGTTCAACTGCGGCGTCGGCATGGCGCTGGTGGTCAGCGACGCGCAAGCCGCGACGGCGCTGCTGCGCGCCGAGGGCGAATCGCCCTTCCCGCTCGGCCATGTGGAGCCGGGCGAGGGCGTGCATATCGAACACCATGAGCGGCTGTTTGCATGAAGACCCGGGTGGCCGTGCTGATTTCCGGCCGCGGCTCGAACATGGCCGCGCTGATCGAGGCGGCCAGAGACCCTGAATTTCCTGGCGAAATCGCACTGGTGATTTCCAACCGGGCGGACGCCGCCGGGCTGGACCTGGCGCGCCGCGCCGGCGTGGAAGCGATTGGCGTGCCGAGCCGGGATTTTGGCCAAAACCGCGAAGCGCATGAACGCGCGGTCGACGCGCTGCTGCTGCAACACCGCGTCGAACTGGTCTGCCTGGCCGGCTACATGCGCCTGCTATCGCCCTGGTTCGTGGACCGCTGGGGCGGCCGCCTGCTCAACATCCACCCCAGCCTGCTACCGGCCTATAAAGGCCTGGACACCCACGCCCGCGTGCTGGCTGCCGGCGAGCGCGAGCACGGCTGCACGGTGCACCTGGTCACCACCGCGATGGATGAGGGGCCGATCCTGGCGCAGGCCCGCGTGACCGTGCTGCCGGGGGACAACGAAGCGGCCCTGGCCGCGCGCGTCCTGGCGCAGGAGCACAGACTCTATCCCGCCGCGCTGGCGCAATATATCCGCGACAAGGCCTTGCCAGATGGACAACCGCCCCGGTAAAAATACTCCGGTTTCAGAGAGGTTTTGGCAAAGTGGAACAGACAGCCGTCGCCGAGCACAAGCACCGGGAAGACACGCCGGCCGAGCTGGCGGAGTTCGACAAAGTCGCCAAGAGCGGCTGGGATTTTTTCACCAAATTCCTGCTCTGGAACGTGGTCGCCTGCGTGGCGACCCTGGTGCTGATCGGGTTTTTAACCGTCTGGTCATAAGAAGAAGGAAGTAAAAAGCGCTTTTTTGAGAAAAAGCCCCTCCGCGGGCGCGGCGCAAAAAACGTTGCTCCGCGTCGCGCGGGGCTGAGCCGCCGGCGGCTCAGCCCCGCGCGAAGCGGAGCAAAAGTTTTTTTGCTGCTTTTTTTTCAAAAAAAGAAGTGCTTCCTTCTGCTTTCTTATGTCCATCATCTCCATCCAGTCCCAGGTCATTACCGGCCATGTCGGCAACTCCGCCGCCGTGCCGGCGCTGCAGATGCGCGGGCATGAGGTGTGGCCCGTGCCGACGGTGCTCCTCTCCCATCATCCCGGGCATGGTTTTTCCCGCGGGAGCGCCATACCCTCGGAATGGTTCGCCGCGTTGCTTGAGGGGATGGCCTTCCGCGGGTGTTTCGCGCGCTGCAAGGCGGTGATTTCGGGCTATCTGGGCAGCGCGGCGGCGGCCGGGTTTGTCGAGAACATATTGGACCGAGTGGGGGACGCCGCGGCATATTTGTGCGATCCTGTCATCGGCGATGACGGCCGGCGCTACGTCAGCCCCGAAATCGCCGCCTGCGTGCAACATCTGGTCACACGGGCGCACATCGTCACACCCAATGCGTTCGAACTGACACAGCTTTCCGGCCAGGCGCCGGAAAATCGCGCGCAGGCGCTGACGGCGATGCGCGCCGTGCAAAAGATCGGCCCAAATATCGTCGTGCTGACCAGTTTTGCGGGGCAGGACACGCCGGCCGACAGCCTGGACGTGCTGGCGGTGGAAGGCGAAGCCGCCTGGCGCGTGACCGTGCCCAAATTGCCGCAAAAATTCTCCGGCGCGGGGGATTTGTTCGCGGCGCTGTTTTTGAGCTGTTGGCTGGAGACCCGCCGCGCGCAGGCGGCGCTCGCACAAAGTTGCTCTTTATTACAAGAAGTTTTGATTCAGACGCGGAATTTGGGCGGCGATGAACTGGCATTGGTGGCGAGCCGCCACCAATTAACCAGTCCTCGACCACCTGTTCTGGCGGAGCCTCTGGCTTGAAGTTTGTAACCGTGTATGCCCGCGTGCTGGGGCTGCTGAAACCGGACCGCGGCATCGCCATCGCGCTGGCGGCGGCCAATCTGGGGGTCATGGGCTTCCAGTTCGCCGAGCCGGTGCTGTTCGGCAAAGTGATCAACCTGCTCAGCCGGTCCGACAACATGACCGGCCGCCACGTCATGGGCGGTGCCGAAAAACTGCTGGCGATCTGGGCGGTCATCGGCCTATGCGGCATCGGCGCCAACATTCTGCTGGCGATGCAGGCGGAAAAACTCGCGCACCGCAATCGCCTGCGCGCGATGCAAAAGTTTTTCAAACACGTGCTCTCGCTGCCGCCCTCCTTCCATCACGACCGCCAGTCCGGCCGGCTGCTGAAAATGATGCTCTCGGGCGCGGACGGGCTGTTCTGGATGTGGCTCTCATTCTTCCGCGAGCATCTGGCGACATTTTTGGCGACCATCATTTTACTCCCCCTGACGATCATTCTGAACTGGCAACTGGCGCTCGCGTTAATTTTTCTGGTAACAGTGTTTTGCACCTTCACCGTGCTGGTGATCAGCAACACGGAAACCGCGCAGCGCCAGGTTGAAGGCTTTCATTCCGCCCTGGCCGGCACCGCGCAGGACACGCTGGCGAATGTTTTGGTCGTGCAGGCTTTCACCCGCCTCTCCGCCGAGGCCGCGAATTTTCGCCGCACCGGCGACATGGTGCTCCGCCGCCAGATCCCGGTGCTCAACTGGTGGGCGGTGCTCAGCGTCGTCACCTCCGCCGCCAGCACCATCACCGTGATGACGATTTTTCTGATCGGCACCATCCTGCACCTGCGTGGTGCGGCCTCCATCGGCGCCATCGTCTCCTTCATGGGCTTCGCGATGCTGCTGATCGGCCGCCTCACCGGCGCGATGGGCTTCGTCTCCCGCCTGTTCATGCAGATGCCCTGCCTGGTGGAATTTTTCAGCGTCATGGACGCGCAGACGACGATCCGCGAAGCCGCCGGCGCGAAATGCCTGAATGTGCGCGCCGGCGAAGTGAAATTTGAAAATATCTGTTTCGGCTACGTACCAGGCGTGCCGACCATCCAGAACATCTCCTTCACCGCCCACGCCGGCAGCGTGGTCGCGCTGGTGGGCGAAACCGGCGCCGGCAAATCCAGCACCATGGCGCTGCTGCAGCGCTTTTGGGACGCCAGCAGCGGCAGCATTTCCATCGACGGGCAGGACATCCGGGACGTGACGCTGGAAAGCCTGCGCGGCGCCATCGGCGTGGTGTTCCAGGACGCCATGCTGTTCAACCGCTCGATCCGCGACAACCTCATGGTCGGCAAACCCAGCGCCAGCGAGGCGGAACTGCTAAAGGCCTGCCGCATGGCGGAGGCGTTGGATTTCATTCTGGCGCAGCCGCAGGGTTTTGAGACCATCATCGGCGAGCGCGGCGTCAACCTCTCCGGCGGCCAGCGCCAGCGCCTGGCGATCGCCCGCGCCATCCTCAAGGACGCGCCGATCCTGGTGCTCGACGAAGCCACCTCCGCGCTCGACGCGGCAACCGAAGCCAGGGTCAACCGCGCCTTACGCGCGCTGATGGTGGGACGGACATGTTTCGTGATCGCGCACCGGCTCTCCACCATCCGTCACGCCGACGACATCCTCGTCTTCGACAACGGGCGCATCGTGGAACGCGGCAATTTTCAACAGTTGCTGGCCCGGCGCGGCAATTTTGCGGCGCTGGTGGAAACCCAGCTGGTGCTCGGCGCCGCCGCCTGAGCCATTTTGCCCGCACCAAATGATTAATAACTAATTTCCACCCAGGCGCTTGGTGCGGCGCAGCGACGATTCTACGCCGTCAGATTGCAAAAACCGTTTGATTTGTGGTCCATTACAGCGCCATAATTGCCACCTTGAGGAGAACGCGCCATGAAGCTTTCAGCCATCTTGAAGAACCGCACCGGTAAGCCATTCTCGGTCACGCCGGGAACCAGCATCACCGCCGTCGTGCACCTGCTGGCGGAAAAACGCATCGGCGCCGTGCTGGTGCTGGACGGGCAGGACAATCTGGTCGGCATCCTGTCGGAACGCGACATCGTCCGCTCGCTCGCCAAATCGGACGTCGCCACCCTGACCATGACCGCCGGCGACCTGATGACCCCCAAACCCACCACCACCTCACCGGACGCCAGCGTAGCGGACGCCATGGAAATCATGTCCGACGGCCGCTTCCGCCACCTGCCGGTCATGGAAGGCGGCCGCCTGGTCGGCCTCGTCAGCATCGGCGACGTCGTGAAGGCCCGGATCGACCAGCAGGAACACGAGGTGGACAGCCTGCGGGCCTACGTCGTCGGGGCGCACGCTTAGGGGACGTAATATCACGCGGCGTTGGCGTTGACTCCACCGCGTCATTGCGAGCGAAGCGAAGCAATCCATCTTGTGTGCCGGTTGCGAGAAAGATGGATGGCGCCCGCAAGAGCTCGCAATGACGTGGATCGGTCAACATCCAAGCCGCTTGATATCATAACAACCGACTTTGATCCTGACCGACCGCCCTCTCCACGTCATGGCCGGGCTTGACCCGGCCATCCACGCCTTGGTGGCCGCGCCATGGGACGCGTTGTGAGTCAATTGCAATGCCTTTTGGTATTAATACCTTTTATAAGCCAAGAACTTCCCACTCATCGTAATCTTCACCCGGTCTCCCTTCTGGTCCGGCTGGCGCTCCAGCGTCATATCGTAGTCGATCGCGCTCATGATCCCGTCGCCGAATTCCTCCTGGATCAATTCCTTCCACGTCGTCCCGTACACGCTCACCAATTCATAAAACCGGTAGATCAGCGGGTCCGTGGGCACCGCGGTGGGCAGCGAACCGCGATAGGGAATCGCCGCCAGAATCTCCGCCTCCTCGGCCGAAAGGCCCAGCAAATCCGCGGTTTTGTCGGCGGTCTCCGGCGTCATCGACATCTGGCCGAGACAGGCCGCACAGGTCCAGACCGGCGCATGGCCGATCCGCGCGGCGATCTCATTCCAGCTCAGGCCCAGCTGTTTCTTCTGCGCAAGAATTTTCTGTCCCAGCGCGGTCTTGGCGTCGTTCATGATGGGTTCATTCCTGTCCGATGTCGCAATAATGGCACGATACACAACATTGTAACCAATAATTCGCCAATCCCGCCGCCCCAATCTTGGCGAAATCGTCAACAAACACTAGCTTCCGGCCAGCGACAGGGCAATCAATAGTGGGAGTTCGTGGATGTCGGACGTATTGAAGACCGTCAAAACGCCGGCCTGGGTGGACGAATTCAAGGCCTTCATCATGCGCGGCAACGTGGTGGACCTGGCGGTCGGCGTCGTCATAGGTGCTGCGTTCACCGGTATCGTCGGCAGCCTGGTAAAGGACATCATCACCCCGGTCATCGGCCTGCTCACCGGCGGGGTGGATTTTTCCAACCTGTTCTTCATCCTGAAAGGCGCGCCGGCGCCCACCCTGGCGGATGCCGTCAAGGCCGGCGACGACACCATCAATTACGGCGTCTTCCTGAATGCCGTGATCAACTTCCTGATCGTCGCCTTCGCCATCTTCTGGATGGTGCGCCTGATCTCCAAACTCCACAAATCCCCACCCCTGCCCGTCGCCGCCCCAACCGCCACCGAAAGCCTGCTGACCGAAATCCGCGATCTGCTAAAAGCAAGTCAGTCGTCGGTGGTCAGTGCTCCGACAAAACAGCGAGACTACTGACCACCGGCCACTCTGCCGTGGCAGTATTTGTATTTCTTGCCGCTGCCGCAGGGGCAGGCGGCGTTGCGGGGGGTGGCGCCCCAGGTTTCGGGACGGCTGGAATCGATGTCGCTGGCGCGGTAGGGGCTCGGGTTGATCGGCAAGGGTAGCGGCGCCTGGTCCGCGCCGGCCCCGACGAGTTGTTCAGGCGCCGGGTGGCTTTCGAACATTGCAGGCGGCGGGGGTGGAGGCGGCGGAGCGACCGGCTGAGCCATGCCGGGCTGCTGCGGGTCGCCGCCGATGACGACGTGGGCGAGCAGTTGCGTCACGCGCTCCTTCAGATCGTCGAGCAGCGCATTGAACAGCGCAAAAGCCTCTTTCTTGTATTCGTTCAGCGGGTCCCGCTGCCCATAGGCGCGCAGGCCGATGCCCTGCCGCAGATGGTCCAGCGCCAGCAGATGTTCTTTCCACACCTGGTCCAGCGTCTGCAGCAGCACGGATTTTTCGACGAAATTCATCAAATCCGGCCCGACCCGTGCGGCCTTCTCCGCCGCCTGTTTTTCCGCGGCCTCGATCACGCGCTCGCGGATATGCGATTCGTCGATCCCCTCCTCCGCCGCCCACTCCGCCACCGGCAGGTCGAGATTCAGCAGCCGTTTCAAATCATCTGCCAGTTCCTTGGCCTCCCACTGCTCCGCAAACGCCTTTTCGGGAATCCGCCGGGCGACCAAATTGCCGATCACGTCCTCCCGCATCTCCGCCACCGCGGTGGAAACCGAATCGCTGCTCATGAATTCCCGGCGCTGCGCATAAACCTCCTTGCGCTGGTCATTCATCACGTCGTCGTATTTCAGCAGGTTTTTCCGCGTATCGAAATTCCGCGCCTCGACCTTTTTCTGCGCCTTTTCCAGCGCCTTGTTGATCCACGGATGGATAATCGCCTCGCCTTCCTCCAGCCCCAGCCGCTGCAGCATCCCGCCCATCCGGTCGGAGCCGAAAATGCGCATCAGATCGTCTTCCAGCGAGAGGAAGAAGCGCGACGCCCCCGGGTCGCCCTGCCGGCCGGACCGTCCGCGCAACTGGTTATCAATCCGCCGGCTCTCATGCCGTTCGGTGCCGATCACGAACAGCCCGCCGGCCTCCTTCACCTTGCCGTGATAGGCGTCGATTTCGGCGCGGATTTTCTGCTCATCCGCCGCCGGCTCCAGCTTCAGCCGCATATCCAGGTTGCCGCCGAGTTTGATATCTGTACCGCGCCCGGCCATGTTGGTGGCGATGGTGATGGCACCCGGCGCGCCCGCCTGCGCCACGATGGTGGCCTCCTGCTCGTGGAACCTGGCGTTCAGCACGCTGTGCGGCACCTTCTTCTTCTTCAGCAGCGCCGAAATAATCTCGGATTTCTCGATCGACGTGGTCCCCACCAGCACCGGCTGCCCGCGTTCCCGGCATTCGGCGATCAGTTTCGCCACCGCCTCATATTTTTCCTCCGCCGTCCGGTAAACCTCGTCGTCATAGTCCTTTCGCGTCACCGGCACATTGGTCGGAATCTCCACCACCGCCAGCTTGTAAATCTGCTCAAACTCATCGGCCTCGGTCATCGCCGTGCCCGTCATGCCGGCCAGCTTGGGAAACAGCCGGAAATAGTTCTGGAACGTGATGGAGGCCAGCGTCTGGTTCTCCTTCTCCACCACCACTTTTTCCTTCGCCTCCAGCGCCTGGTGCAGGCCATCCGAATAGCGCCGTCCCTCCATCATGCGCCCGGTGAATTCGTCGATAATGACCACCTTGCCGTCGCGCACGATGTAATCCACGTCGCGCGTAAACAGCACCCGCGCGCGCATCGATTGCTGCACGTGATGGATCAGCGAGATGTTGAAAATATCGTAAAGATTGCCTTCCTTCAGCAACCCGAAATCGCGCAGCAACTGCTCCACCGTTTCGGACCCGGTTTCGGTCAGCACCACCGTCTTGGCTTTTTCGTCCTTGTCGAAGATGGCGTCCGCGCCATCCTCGGAGACCGGCCGCTGCAAAAGCGCCTGCACCACCTCATCGACCTTCACATAAAGCTCCGTCGGCTCATCCGAAGGCCCCGAAATGATCAGCGGCGTGCGCGCCTCATCGATCAGAATGGAATCCACCTCGTCCACGATCGCATAATTGAACGGCCGCTGGACCATATCCTCCAGCCGATACTTCATATTGTCGCGCAAATAATCAAAGCCGAATTCGTTGTTGGTGCCGTAGGTGATGTCCGCGGCATAGGCGGCGCGCCGCTGATTATCGTCCAGCCCATGCACGATCACGCCGGTCGTCAGCCCCAGAAACCCGTAAAGCCGCCCCATCCATTCGGCGTCGCGCTGCGCCAGATAATCGTTCACCGTCACCAGGTGCACGCCCTTGCCCGACAGCGCGTTCAGATACACCGCCAGCGTCGCCACCAGCGTCTTGCCCTCGCCGGTNNACCATGCCGCCGATCAACTGCACGTCGAAATGCCGCATGCCCAGCGCGCGCTTGCTGGCCTCACGCACCGTGGCGAACGCTTCCTCCAGAATATCGTCCAGGCTCTCGCCCTCGGCCAGCCGCGCCCGGAACGCCGCCGTCTTGCCGCGCAGCGCCTCATCGCTCAGCTTCTCGAATTCCGGCTCAAACGCGTTGATCGCCGCGACCTGGCGCTTAAAATTTTTCAGCGCGCGGTCGTTGGAGGTGCCAAAAACGGCGCGGGCAATGGTTGCAAACATCTTTTGGGCGTGATCCGTAAAAAACTGGCTCGGCCTCACATAGGCGCGGGGTAAGAGTGGGTCAAATCAAACCAGGGGCGAGAAAAAAGGAAGTAAGCAGCGCTTTTTNNAAAAAAGCGCTGCTTTCTTTCTTGCGGCCCCACGTATCTTGCCGCGCGCGGCGGCTTGGCCCATAGCAGCGCCGATTTGAATAATTGTTGAGGATTTCCCATGCGCCGTCGCCCATTCATACCTGCCCTTGCCCTTGCTTCGGCTCTTTTAGCCGCCCCCGCGCTCGCGCAGACCGCGGCGCCCGGCCAGCCGGCGATGCAGACCGACCCGGTGCTGGCGACGGTGAACGGCAAGCCGATCCATCTGAGTGACGCGCAGACCGCGGCGGCCGAATTGCCGGCCAACATGCAGCAATTGCCGCCGGACCAGCTTTTGCCGCTGCTGGTGAATCAGCTGATCGACCGGCAGGCGCTGCTGGTCGCGGCCAATGAGGAGCATCTGGCGCGCAACCCGGCGGTAAAGCAGGCGATGCAGGACGCGGCGAACGAGAAGCTGGAAAACGCCTATGTGCAGCAAAAGGTAGCGCCGCAGGTGACGGACGCCGCGGTGCAGGCGGAGTTCGCCAAGGACTACGCCAACAAGCCGGGGCCGGAGCAGGTGGACGCACGGCATATCCTGGTCAAAACCCAGGCCGAGGCCGAAAGCATCATCGACCAGCTCAACAAGGGCGCGGATTTCGCGACGCTGGCGAAAAAATATTCGATCGACCCCGGCGCCAGCAATGGCGGCGAGCTGAGCTGGTTCAGCCAGGACGAGATGGTGCCGGCCTTCTCCAACGCCGCGTTCGCACTGCAGCCCGGCCAGTACACCAAAACCCCGGTGCAGACGCAGTTCGGCTGGCACGTCATCCTGTGCGAGGGCAAGCGCCAGGCGCCGCCGCCGGCGTTCGACTCGGTAAAGGACCAGATCCGGCAGCAGCTCGCGGATGACGCGATCAAGGCGACGCTGGCGGATGTGCGCTCGAAAGTGACGATCAAATTGTTCAACCCGGACGGCTCGCCCGCCACCCAGCAGCCGCAAGGCCAGCCGGATAACGGCGACGACAGCAGCCAGCCGAACGTCAACCTGGCGCCGCCCCCCGCCCAGTAATGGCCGGCCCGATTCCGCTTTCGCCGCTCGCGCTCAAACTGCCGGCCCTGCCGGCGGTGGCAGGGGTCAGGCTGGCGGTGGGCGAAGCCGGCATCCGCTATCACGGCCGCGCCGACGTGCTGCTGGCGGCGTTCGCCGAGGGCACGGCGGTGGCGGGGGTGTTCACCAAAAACGTCTGCCCCGGCGCGCCGGTGACCTGGTGCCGGGAGGTGCTGCCCGGCGGCACCGCCCGCGCGCTGGTGGTGAACGCCGGCAACGCCAATGTTTTCAACGGCGTCGCCGGGCAGCGCGCGGTGGAGGCGACCGCGCACGCCGCCGCAAAGGCGCTGGGTGCGACGCCGGAGGAAGTGTTTTTAGCCTCCACCGGCGTGATCGGCGAGCCGATGCCGGCCCAAAAGATCGTCGCGGTGATGGCGGATTTATCCGCGCGGCTGGGCGGCAGCAACCTGGCGGACGCGGCCCGCGCGATCATGACCACCGACACTTTCCCCAAGGCCGCCGCCCGCACCGCGCGCCTGGGCGGCGTCGAGGTTTCCATCGCCGGCATCGCCAAGGGCAGCGGCATGATCGCGCCGGACATGGCGACCATGCTCGCCTTCCTATTCACCGACGCCGCCATCCCCGCCCCGGCCCTGCAAGCCATGCTGGCCAAAGGCGTGGACCACAGCTTTAACTGCATCACGATCGATTCCGACACCTCGACGTCCGACACGGTGCTGCTGTTCGCCACCGGCCAGGCCGGCAACAAGCCCACCGACGACCCGGCGCATCTAGGCGATTTCCGCCGCGCCCTGGGCGAAGTGCTGCACGATCTCGCGATGGCGGTGGTGCGCGACGGCGAAGGCGCGCAAAAACTGGTGAAAATCACCGTGGACGGCGCGGTCTCCAACCATTCGGCGAAAAAAATCGGCATGGCCATCGCCAACTCCCCCCTCGTCAAAACCGCCATCGCCGGCGAGGACGCCAACTGGGGCCGCATCGTCATGGCGGTCGGCAAAGCCGGCGAGCCGGCGGACCGCGACCGCCTGGCCATCGCCATCGGCGGCGTCTGGATGGCCAAAGCCGGCGGCGTCGTCCCAGGCTACAACGAAGCCCCCGTGGTGGCGCACATGAAGGGCCGCGAGATCGAGATCGAGGTCGATATCGGCCTCGGCCAAGGCCGCGCGACGGTTTGGACCTGCGATCTGACGCATGGGTATATCGATATCAACGGGAGTTATCGGAGCTAGAAAGCAGTTACTTTTTTACTTATGGATACAGCCTTCCCGTTGCCCAGCCATCCCCCTCGCGCGCAAAAATTATCCGGTCATGCAGCCGGAACTGCTGGTCCTGCCAGAACTCGAAATAATCCGGCGTCAGCCGCCAGCCAGACCAGAACGGCGGGCGCGGAATCTGGGCGTCCCGAAACCGGGTCTCCACGGCTTCATATTCGCGTTCAAAGCTCTCCCGGTCCGCCAGCGGCCGCGACTGCGCGGAGGTCCAGGCCCCGAGTTGCGAGCCGCGCGGGCGCGTCGCGAAATACGCATCCGCCTCGGCGTCGGCCACCAGCGCAACCTCACCCTCGATCCGCACCTGGCGGTGCAGGGTCTTCCAATAGAACAGCAGAAAGGCCCGCGGGTTCTGTTTGAGCTCCACCGATTTGCGCGATTCGAGATTGGTATAAAACACAAAACCCCGCTCATCCCACGCCTTCATCAGCACGGTGCGCGCCGAAGGCCGGCCATCCGGCGCCACCGTGGCCAGAATCATCGCATTCGGATCATTCGGCTCCGCTTCTTGCGCTTCGGCGAACCAGCCACCGAAAGTTGTAAAGGGATTTTCGCTCATACCAGCCGCTCCGTATCGCCATCTTCACACTTGATCGCAGTAAAGACTCTATGCCACCACGATATGTGTTAATGAATGCCTACAAGGAGATGCCGCCCATGCCGGATACCGCAGTCCAGATTTCGCCGCCGAAGGGGACGCTGATGTCGGGCAAGCGAGGGCTGATCATGGGTGTCGCGAATAACCGCTCGATCGCCTGGGCGATCGCGCAGGCGGTGGCCGCGCAAGGCGGCGAATTGGCCTTCACATATCAAGGAGAAACGCTGGAAAAACGCGTGCGCCCGCTGGCGGCCTCGGTCAATTCCGATTTTCTGCTGCCCTGCGACGTGACCAGCGACGAGGCGATGGACGACGTGTTTGCGGCGTTGCAGGAAAAATGGGGAAAAATCGATTTTCTAGTGCACGCGATCGGTTACGCCGACAAGAATTTTTTGCGTGGCCGCTTCGTCGATACGCCGCGCGCGGCGTTTCTGCAGGCGCTGGATATTTCCTGCTACTCCTTCGCCGCGGTCGGCCGCCGCGCGGCCGCGCTGATGCCCGATGGCGGCTCGCTGCTGACGATGTCGTATCTCGGCGCCGAGCGCGTCGTGCCGCACTACAACGTCATGGGCGTCGCGAAGGCGGCGCTGGAGGCCTCCGTGCGCTACATGGCGGCGGATCTCGGCGCCAGCCAGATCCGCGTCAACGCGATCAGCGCCGGTCCGATCCGCACGCTGGCGGCGAGCGGCATCGGCGACTTCACCTACATCATGAAGTGGAACAAATATAACGCGCCGTTGGAACGCAACGTGGAACTCGAAGAAGTCGGCGGCGCCGGATTGTACATGCTCTCCGATCTGTCCAAGGGCGTCACGGGCGAAGTGCACCACGTGGATTGCGGGTATCATACGGTCGGTATGAAAAATCCCACGGCGCCGGATATTACGGTGGTGAATGATTAGCAAGGCAAGTAAGCAGTTACTTTTTTTGAAAAAAAAGTAACCAAAAAAACTTTTGCTCCTGGGGGAGTTTGGGCCGGGAGTGCCTTTAAGCGCCTCCTTTGGAGGCGCTTAAAGGCACTCCCGGCCCAAACTCCCCCAGGAGCAAAAGTTTTTTGCGCGCTTTTTTTCAAAAAAGCGCTTCTTCCTTCCTACCCCCCTCCCGCCATCACCAGCCACCCCTTCGGCAGCGCCAAAATATTCAGCGCCACCAGGCTGGTTTCCGCCGGCACCAGAATCGTCGCGTTGCCATCGGTCCAGTCCGCCAGATCGCCGCCGCCGCGCGGGTGAAAGCCGGAAACCGCAATCTCCTGTGGCGCCACAATCTGGTCGTCCAGCCGGATGCGGCGGATGCCGGCGCCCAGATGGCGCCAGTCCTCGTCGTCACCGGCCACGGCCATCTCGGCCGGCACGAAGCTGGCCGAGCGGATGCCGATCTCGCCGCCATGCCCCGGCGGCAGCCGGAAGCAGGGCAGCCACGCCATGCCGGAACTGCGCGAAATTTTGCGCCCGCGCACCGTCAGCGTCACATCCGGCATCACCTGGTGGCGATACCCGGCGGCCGCCAGCCGGTCGAAAATTTTTGTCCGCACCGCGCGCAACGTAGGCCCGGCGATGCACAACGGCGCAAACGCGCTCTTGTCCCACTGCTTGCCGCGGCCAAACACTGGGGCCGCGTGCGGCGTCCCCGCCGCGTTCTCAAACATGTTGCGGTTGCCGGTGTCCAGATAGGTTTCCACCGGCAAACCCTCAGCCAACACCACGCTGTGGCGCGCCAGCTCGACATGAAAATACGTCACCGCCAGGCTGGTCATGTCCCGCACGATGGTGGCACTGTTGACCAATAGCTTGACCGGAATCAGGTGGCCCTCGAGAAACAGCGCGTGGTCCGGCGAAAGCTGCACCTCGCGCGACGGCACGCCGTCGCCCAGCGCGTCCGGCGTGACGCGGATCGGGCGGATCGCATCCGGCCGGCCATGGTCGGTCAGGTCGATCGTGCGCCAGCCGATCCAACGGATCGGCTCGGCCGCGCCGGTGGTGGTCACCACCAGGTTGCCCGGCCGCAAATCCTGCACCGGCACATATCCGGCCGGCGTCAGCAGCCGCGTACCGCGGGCAAAGCAGGGCTGAGTATTATTAGCCTGCGCGATAATCTCCGCGGCGCCGCCGAAATTGACAATCGCCAGCGTCTCGCCAGGCGGCAGCGCGGTGGTGAAGGTGATGCCATCCGCCAGCAGGCTTCGCGCCTGCGTCACGGACGGAACAAGAATCGCGTCCCGGTAGTTGAAGTCCGTGATGCCGACCGCCGAGACATCCCGCGGGTCGTTAAAAGCAATGGTGCCAGGCCCCGAAAACACGAAATCCTGATCCACCACGCCGTCCGCGAAACTCGCCAGCCCGCCGCCAAAAATGTCGATCTGACCGCCCGGCGCCAAATTGCCCTGCCCGCCATCCACCCAGCCGCCGGAAACCGACAACACGCCGGCATTGCCCACGAATACGGTGCCGGTGTTGTCAAACTCGCTGCCGCCAATCTCCAGCACCCCGCCGGACACCACGACACTGCCGGTATTTTCAAAACTCGGCTCCGCCAGCCCATACGCCTCCGCGACATATTGGCCGGCATCCACCACCACATTCAGCGTGGCGCCCTGCGCCACCGCGATCGTCCCGTCATTCACGATCGCGCCGTCGGCGAACAAGGAATTATTGTCGATCGCCAGCAAACTCGCCGCCGAGGTGAACGAAAACCCCCCGCCATTGCCGATCAGCCCGGCCCCGCCCTCCAACGTGATACTGGCCGCCAGCGCCGTCTGCGGATCAATAGACGCATCCACCGCATTGATCAGGGCCGCCGTGCCCGCCCCCGGCACCACACCGCCGGACCAGTTGCCCGGCACGCTCCAGTCCGGATGCAAGTCACCCGGCGGCGAAAATGTTTCGCTGGCCATCGCCCGTGTTGTCGGCCGAAAGGGTTTAGAAAAAGTTAAAGTGGTATGAGAAGAAAAAGGATTTTATCCGCAGAAGACGCAGATGCCCGAGCCTCTCCCCACGTCATTGCGAGCCTCTCCCCGCGTCATTGCGAGCCTCTCCCCGCGTCATTGCGAGCGAAGCGAAGCAATCCATCTTTTCAAAGCCACCCCTCGTAAAACGACGCCAGAATTTCGCCTGTCGTTTTCAAAAATCATGTCCTGCAGACCAATCCCGCTCCCGCGCCATCTGCGGAAAAAAAATCTTACTTCCCGGCCTTGCGCTGCTCCAGACGGAAGGCCGCCGCCGGATAGACGCCCAGAATTTTTATCTCGGTCGAGAAAAACGCCAATTCCTCAAGCGCCAGGCGCAACGATGGCGATTCCGGGTGACCGTCCACCTCCGCCAGAAACTGCGTGGCGGTAAAATGCCCCCCCACCATGTAGCTCTCCAGCTTCGTCATATTCACCCCGTTGGTCGCAAACCCGCCGAGCGCCTTGTACAACGCCGCCGGTACGTTGCGTACCCGGAACACAAACGTCGTCATCAAATTGGGCGCATCCGGCGGCTGCAATTTCGGCGTCTTGGCCATCACATAGAAGCGCGTGGTATTATGCGCCGCGTCCTCGACATTTTCGCGCAAGATCTCCAGCCCATGGATCTCCGCGGCCAGCGAGGAAGCGATGGCGGCGTCCTCGATGTTATTCAGCCGCGCAACGATTTCCGCGGCGCCGGCGGTGTCTTCTTCCACGATCGTCGCGGCCCCGAGTTCGCGGACGATTCTTCGCACCTGCCCCAGCGCCACCGGGTGCGAATGAACGCGCCTGATATCCCCAATTTTCGCGCCCTTGACGCCGAGGAGGCAGTGTTCCACGCGGAGGAAAAATTCGCCGATGATGGAGAGGCCGCTATCCGGCAGCAGCGAGTGCATATCCGCCACGCGCCCATGGATGGAATTTTCCGGCGGCAGCATGGCCAGCGTCGCCGCCTCCTCGCGCACCGCTTCAAAGGCGGATTCAAACGTATCGCACGGCAGTGTCTCCATATCCGGAAACGCGACGCGGCAAGCCAGGTCCGAATACGCGCCAAGCTGCCCCTGGAAGGCGATTTTCTGTGTCATGGTCTTTGAGTGGCCAACCCAAGGCCGTTGGCGCTCCGGGGGTTAACAAAAGTTTTTTGGTTTCCCGGGCGGGACGCCCTTTTTTCAAAAAAGAACATTCTTGCTCTCTTTCCTAACTCGATCGAGGTCCGCCTGCGTATCCACGCCGAACGGCGCGTGGTCAACTTTCGCAACGCCGATCCGCATGCCCGCTTCCAGCGCCCGCAATTGCTCCAGTTTCTCACGCCGTTCCAGCGGCGATTCCGGCAGCCTGACGAACCGCCCGAGCGCCGCGCGCCGGAAAGCGTAAAGTCCGATATGATGCCACAAAGGCCCCTCACCAAACGGAATGGCGGCGCGAGAGAAATAGAGCGCCGGGGCGACCATCTGGCCGGGCGCAAAGTCACACGCGGCCTTCACGACCGAAGGCGCCGCGGCCTCTTCCGCCGTCGTAACAGGGGCCACCAGCGTACCGATGTCGTAGCGCTCGTCTTCCAGCGGGCTAAGAACGGCGTGCAGCATCGCCGGCGGTATGGTGGGCAAATCCCCCTGCAAATTGATAATCGTGTCGTATTTTTGGTCCGGATCCAAAATTTGCAGCGCCGCAAAAATCCGGTCGGAGCCGGAAGGCAACCCAGGCTTCGTCAAAATCGCGGTCCCGCCCGCCGCCCGCACGGCCTCCGCAATCGCCGCCTCCCCGCACGCCACCGCCACCGGCCCGATCTCCGCCTCCAGCGCCCGCCGCAGCACATGCACAATCATCGGCGCGCCGGCGATCTCCGCCAACGGCTTGTTGGGCAGGCGGGTGGAGCCCAGCCGCGCCGGGATCAGAATGATCGGGTTCACGCCGCCTTCTATGGGCAGCGGCCCGGTTCTTGTCGAGGCTAGGCAATCGCTATAGGGGAAAGCCCAAATCCAAAGCGGTAGGACAGGATGAGCAGTTCCGGCAAAGACACTCTGCTGATTAACAAAATCATGGCGGGCATCCTCACCGCCGGGCTGGTTTTCTGGTGCGCCAACCGCATCGCCGGCATCGTGGTGCCGGACGAGGCGCCGAAGGTGGCGGCGATTCCCATCACCGGCCTGCAAACCGCCGCCCCCCCCGCCGCGCCGGCGGGACCCGCCTCCATCATCCCGCTCATCGCCACCGCTGACGTCGCCAAGGGTGCCGCCTTCGTGCAGCAGCAATGCTCCGCCTGCCACACGCTGACCAGCGGCGGCGCCAACGGCCTCGGGCCGAACCTGTACGGCGTCATGGGCAGCCCGATGTTTGCCGGCAGTTTTTCCTACTCCAGCGCCGTCAAAGCCAAGGCGAGCGGCAACTGGACCTATGACAACATGAACCTTTGGCTGACCGACCCGCAAACCTACGCCCCCGGCACCGCGATGTCCTATGCCGGCATCAAGAACACGCAGACTCGGGCCGACGCCATCGCCTACCTGCGCAGCCTGGCCGCCACACCCATCCCGCTGCCCACCCCAGCCGAAGTGCAAGCCGCCAGCGCGGCGCCCGCCTCCGCGCCCGCAGGCGCAGCGCCAGCCGGCGCCCCGCCGCCAGGCGCCGCCGCGGCCCCTAGCATCGACACGCTCTTCGCCACCGCGGACATTTCCAAGGGCCAGGCTTTGGTGCAGCAGCAATGCGCCGCCTGCCACAGCTTTACCAAAGGCGGCGCCGCCGGCGTCGGCCCCAACCTCTACGGCATCGTGGGCGCAAAAATGTTCAGCCAGACCGGCTTCACCTATTCCGCCGCCGTCAAATCCAAAGCCGGCGGCACCTGGACGCCTGACACCATGAGCGCCTGGCTGCAAAACCCGGCAGGCTTCGCCCCCGGCACCATGATGGGCTACCCCGGCGTCAAAAACGATGCCTCCCGCGCCAACGTGATCGCCTACCTCAACAGCAATTCGGACAAGCCCCTCAAACTGCCCGGCACCAAATAATGCCGGCGGCGGAATGGCTCAAAGTGGCCGAGGCCGCCCTCGATGCCGCCGGCGCCGCCATAAAACCCTATTTCCGCGCCAACGTCGCCACCGAGCAAAAACCCGATGACAGCCCGGTGACCACCGCCGACAAAACCGCCGAGCAAATCCTGCGTGCCGCCCTGTCAAAAGCCTTCCCCTATCACGGCCTGCTCGGCGAAGAACTGCCGGCCGAAAACACCGACGCCCGCTACGTCTGGGTCATCGACCCGATCGACGGCACCCGCGCCTTCATCACCGGCCGCCCCAGCTTCTGCACGCTGCTCGGCCTGCTGGAAGACGGCGAACCCATCCTCGGCATCATCGACCAGCCGATCACCGGCGAGCGTTGGATCGGCGGCCGCGAAACCGGCGCAAAATTCCGCAACCCGCTCGGCGGCAAAATCGGCACCCGCCCGATCAAAACCCTGCCCGAAGCCGAACTTTCCTCCACCGCCCCCGAAATGTTCGTGGCCGACGGCCTGACCCGCTTCGAGCGCCTGAAACAAAAATGCCGCCGCGTCTATTGGGGCGGCGACGCCTACGCCTACGGCCTGCTCGCAATCGGCCAAATCGACATCGTCGCCGAAAGCGGCCTGAAACCTTGGGACTGGGCCGCCCTGGCCCCCGTCATCGAAGCCGCCGGCGGCGTGGTGACCGACTGGCACGGCAACAAACTGCGCCTCGGCAGCGACGGCAGCGTGCTGGCGACCGCCAACGCCACCCTGCACGCCGCCGCGCTGGAGGCGCTTGGAGAGAAGTAAGCAAGAACTTCTTTTTTGAAAAAAAGAAGCAAAAAACTTTTATTAATTTGGACCGTGCTGGTTTCACGACCGATGGACAGAATT
>PLFB01000039.1 GCA_003137135.1 Acetobacteraceae bacterium | reverse complement strand
CAGACCTGCCCGAAGGGGCTGAACCCGGCCAAAGCCATCGGCAAGGTGAAGCAGTTGATGCTGGAGCGGCAGGGGTAAGCCTCACCGTGGCGTGAAGCCGCCGGCCCGAGAAATAGATTGCTGCTTTATGTAAAGCGCGTAATCTGGGGCGATGCGCAAGCTTGTCCTTGGAGTGCTATTGATTGCGGCCCCGGCCGGGGCGGCGACCTATACGCCGCCGGAGACGGTGCTGCGGGATGACGTGATCTGCCACGTGCATGGGGACGGCACCTATGATTACGAGGAAAGCCTGACGGTGCGGCTGAACACCGCCGGCGCGGTGGAGGATTTCGGGCAGGCGTACATCAATTTCAGCGGGCCGCCGGAGGACACGCATGTGCTGGCGGCTTATAGCGTCACGCCGGACGGGACTAGGCTGGATGTGAAGCCGGAGCGGATTCTCGACCAGCGCGATGGCGGCGATGGGGATGACACGTTCAGCGACGGGAACCGCAAGGTGATCATCTTCTCAGGCCTGGCGCCGGGGGCGGTGG
Organism: Acetobacteraceae bacterium; assembly: GCA_003137135.1. GTDB lineage: Bacteria > Pseudomonadota > Alphaproteobacteria > Acetobacterales > Acetobacteraceae > Acidocella. The sequence goes on along the minus strand of PLFB01000039.1, from coordinate 7,717 downwards.
AGCACTGGCATTATGTTATCAATGGTAACGGGGCCAGCTTGCCTGGGCAGTTTTTCGACGAGGAGATTTTTTCCGCCGATAATGCGACGCAGGCGGCCTCTGTGACGGTTTACGCGCCCCTTCCCTACAAGCTTTATTTCCAGAGCGTGGGATTGAGCGGCGGGCCGGTCGCGGATGGGAAGCTGGGCGAGGCGAAGTTCGTTTACACGTTGAAGGATGCGCCGGCGGCCCCACCTGAGGCGGATTCGGTGGCTACGGATGATTATTCGCCGCGGCTGGAGATTTCGAGTTTCGCGAGCTATCCGGCGGTGGGGGTGGCCTATGAGGCGCGGGCGGCGGATAAATCCGCGGTGACGCCGAAAGTGCGGGCGCTGGCGAATAAGATCACCGCCGGGATGACGGCGCCGCGCGCCAAGGCGGCGGCGATTTATGACTGGGTGAGCCATGATATCCGCTATGTCGCGGTGGATTTGGGCAATAGCGGCTATGTGCCGAACAAGGCGGATGAGATCATCGATGCCGGCTATGGCGATTGCAAGGACCATGCGGCGTTGCTGAAGGCGCTGCTGGCGGCGGAAAAAATTCCGAGCAGCGGGACGCTGGTGAACTGGGATTCCGGTTTTTCGCCGATGGGCGTGCCGATGCCGTCATTCAATCACATCATTACTTATATTCCGCAGTTCAATTTGTTTGTGGATTCCACGGCGCAGTTTGCGCCGTTTGGGGTGCTGCCGAATCTCGAGCGGGGCAAGCAGGCGCTGATTACTGGGGCGCCGGGCATTCCGTCGCGGATTTTGACGCTGCCGCTGTCGCAGGTGGGGGTGGTGGATGCGGCGCGGATGGTGACGCACGAGGTGCTGGGCGCGGATGGGACCATTACCGGCACTGCGGTGGTGGCGGATTCCGGGCGGTATGAGGAGGAGGACCGGGAGCGGTTCGCCGATATCGATCCGGGGACGGAGGAGCAGGCGGCGTCTGACCTGATGGAGCGGTTTGGCGTGCAGGGTTCCGGCACGCTGGCGGCGGCGAATGTGCTGGCGGCGGCCGGGCATCCGGTGAGCGACCCGAATGATCTTTCGCACGCCTTTGGTTATACCACGAGTTTTTCGATGCCGGGCTACGCCACGGTGCCGGGGCCGGCGACGATGCCGATACCGATCGGCGTGCCGGCGCTGAACGCGCTGGCGGGGCTGGAGCGGTTCGCAGCGCTGCCGGTGAGAAAGCAGAACGTGCCGTGCCTGGCGATTGACAATGAGGAGACGACGTATTTGGCGCTGCCGGCTACGGTAACGGTGAAATCGCTGCCGGTGGCGGCAGACTTTTCGAATGCGATCGGGAGTTATGAGTCGAGCTACAAGCTGGATTCGGGAACGATTGAGGTGACGCGTCATTTGCTGACGCATCCGGCGGGGGCGACGTGTACGCCGGCGGATTATCAGAATTTAAGGGCGTTGAGTTTTGCGATTGGGAGGGATTTTCGAGCGACGTTTAGTTATTGAAGACGAGACAATCGCGCCGATGAATAGCAGGGCGTTTGATCCGACGGTCGCGTTTTTGCTGGCGCCGTTGGCCCCGGGTTGCTTGGTCATCATTTTCCTCTTCAACGGCTGGATCATGGGCAACTTGTTCCTGGCGGTCGAGGGCCATCACCTCGAGCTTCTTGGTTTGAAGGTTTTTGGTTTCCTTCTTTTGATTCTTATCGTCTCCGCATTGATTGCTTATCCGCCGGCCTTGCTGGTGGGTATTCCGGCTTATGTCCTGTTCAAGAGGCTGGAGTGGAATGCCGCGCCCGTTTACATTTCTTTCGGCATCGGTGTCGGCGCGCTCTACTCGGTTGTTTTCACGCCGGCGCTGGCCTTCATCATCGCTCAAAGGGTGGCGCCGCTTTCGCTGCACGTGGGCCTCATTTTGCCGTGCGCATTTTATGGCGGGCTTGTTGCACTGTTTTTTTGGCTGATGGCGAGACCTGATTTGCCTTCTGACCGGATGAGGACGCCACCTGCTTGACGTGACGACGCGAAGGGGAGACCAAATACCATGAAACCGTTGCCAAGCCTGCGGAGTGACGAAGAGGCGGAGGCGTTTGTTGCGAGCGCCGACCTGACGGATTATGACCTTTCGGCGATGCGGATGGTGCAGTTTGAGTTTCATCCGAAGAGCGAGCGGGTGAATATGCGGCTGCCGAAGCCGCTGCTGGATGCGGTGAAGGCGGCGGCTGAGAGGGCAGGGATGCCGTATCAGAGGTATATCAGGCACGTGCTTGAAGGCGCGACAGGGGCAAAACGGTGATCGCCACCTCACTCGTTTCGAGGTGAATATGCCGTGGGTTTGGCGCCTCGCGGCTTGGAGAAGCAAAAGTTTTTGCGCGCTTTTTTCAAAAAGTGCCGCTTACTTTCTTACTTCAGCGTAGCTGCCTGCGCCCTGGCGGCGGCGAGTTGTTGGGGGGTTAGGGCGGGGGTGATGACGGCCAAGGCGGTGGGGGCGGATTTGGCGCCGTGGGCTAGGCCGGCATAGATCCAGGCGGCGCCGAGTTCCGGGTTTTTGGGTACGCCGTTGCCGGCCGCGTAGGAGAGGCCGAGGTTGACCTCGGCCTCCGGCAGGCCGGCCTGCGCGGCTTGCGTGAACAGGGCGGCGGCCTGCGCATAATTCTGCGGGATGCCGGTGCCGGTATAGGCCAGGTAACCAAGGCTGTTTTGCGCGTTGGGTTCGCCCGCGGCGGCGGCGCGGGCGTAGTATTGCGCGGCGGTGGCGATGTCGGGCGTCACACCCTCGCCGTAGCGATAGGCGGTGGCAAGATTGTTTTCGGCCTGCGCATTGTCTTGCGCGGCGGCGGCGCGGAACCAGGTGAGGGCTTTGGTCACGTCCTGCGGCTCGCCGGTACCGGTGAGATATAGGTAGCCGAGCGCGTTTTCGGCCTGCGCGTCGCCGGCTTTGGCGGCCAAAGAATCCCAGTAGGCGGCCTGGGCGGGGTCCGGCGCGACGCCGTGGCCGTTGAGATAGGCGTAGCCGAGCGCGAATTCGGCGGGGACGAAGCGGCGCTCGGCGGACTGAAAATACCATTCGAAGGCCAGCGCGTCGTTTTTGGGGGCGACGGTTTCGGCTGGGGTGAAGCGGCGGTCCAGCACCTGCGCCAGGGTATATTGCGATAACCGGTCGCCGGCCTGGGCGTGCGCGAGCAGGGCCTGGTAGGCGGCCTGGGTTTGCGGCGCGGGCGGTGGTGCTGGCGGCGGCGTGGGTTTCAGGAGCGGCGCGAGGCCGACGGCCGCGATGCCGGCGGCCGCGACCAGGCTGGCGGCGAGCGGTTTTTTCCAACTGGGCCGGGGCGGCGGTTTTGGCGGCGCCGTTTTGGCGGTAACCGTCACCAGCGCGCGGCTGGGCGGCGGCGCGGCGCGGGGTTGCGGGACCTGTCTCGGTTTTTTCACGCGCGGCGGTTTTGGCGCTTTTGAAATGATGGGCGCCGGCGGGGGTGTGGGGGGCGGTGTGGGCGCCGGGGTAGGCGCCAGCGCCGCGGGCGGTGGCGGCGGATCGGGCAGAGGCGGCGGTTCGGGCAAGGGCGGCGGCGCGGCGCGGGCGGCTTCGGCCGCGAGTTCCTTGACGTGGTAATAGATGCGCATGGCCTCGGCCTTGTCCATCGCCAGCGCCTCGCGCAGCAATTCCCTGGTGGTGCCGGGCGGCATGTGCGCCTTGCCGCCCGTTAGCGCCTGCCAGAATACCGCGTGCAGAATTTCCTCGACCGTGGGAACGGGAACGATCTCAACGCGCGTCACCTCCTCGGTCAGGCCGCCTTTGATGTCCAGAACCGTGATGGCGGAGGCGTTCACGCCGCGGCGCCCCGTCCGGCGCAAGGCCAGGACCCGCGCTGCGGGCGGGTTCTGTGCAAAAGAGTCATCGTTTCGGCATTTACGTTCATGAATTCCCCAGCTAGCGTATCTTTAGACGGGGTAAACCATGAATGTAAAACGATTCCAGGCGGTTGTCTTCACTCTGGTGCTAATGGCGGTGCCCGGCTTGGCGCGCGCGCAGACGGCGATGAGCCAGGACAGCATCATGCCGAACGCGGCGGTGGGGTATGGGGGTGCCGCCGGCTACGGCGCCACCGGCTTTGCGATGGCGGCGCATAACGAAATCATCGCGGCGGAATCGACGCTGAGCCTGAGCGCCGGCTTCATGCACCAGCAATACCACGAAAACCTCCGCGAAGGCACCGGGGATGACGAAAACGGCTTTACCTACGGCCTGGGCGCCGGCATTTCCGGGCTGGTGCCGAACCCGCTGCTGCGCGCGGACGTCTATACCGCGCTGAATTTCGATTTTAACGCCGGCAGCATCACCTATGGCGGGCATTATTTGTTCTCCGGCCTGCCGGCGACGGCGACGGATAACGCGGTGTTCAACCGGCTGGAACTGCGGTTCGGGCCGGGTTTCATGCTGGATGACGGGCTGGAGGTGATCCCGTTCGCGGCCGGCGGCTACCAGGCCTGGAACCGGAACGTGAATCAGAAAGACGAAATCGGATCCGACGAGTTTTACCGCGCCGGGCTGCTGGGCGGCGGCGTCAGGCTGGACTACGCGGCGACGCCGCAACTGGTGCTTTCCGCCACCGGGGAGATACTGGCGGTGGTGGGCGGCGGCACGCGGTCCAACAATCTGGGGCTGAATTTCGAGTTTGGGCCGACCGGCGAGGAACGGGTGGAACTGGGCGCGGATTATGCCGTTTCGGGGCCGTTCCATGTATTCGGGACATTCGACTGGGAGCATTTCGACTATTCCGGTTCCAAGCTGAGCGCCGCGACGCTGGATATCGGCGGATTCGGCTACAAGTTTTACGAGCCGCTGAGCACGACGACGCAGTTTGGCGCGAATATGGGGGTGGAGTATAGTTTTTATTGAGGGCGAAACAGGAAGCAAGGAAGCAAGAACTTCTTTTTTGAAAAAAAGAAGCAAAAAACTTTTGGTCCGCTTNNAAAAGCGCTGCTTGCTTGCCTTGTTCTGCATGACCGAGGCTTTGCTGGCCTCGGTGCGGAACGTGGCCGCGCCTTGGGCCGATAGCGATTATTACCGGCTGGCCGAGCAGTGGACGGATTTGTTCTGGAACGATGACGGGCCGTTCCGGCCGCTGTATGATCAGTTGGACAAACAGGCCGTCATCGAGCTGGCGGCCGGGTACGGGCGGCACGCGGAGCGCGCGGCGCCNNCGCATTGCGGCACGCTGATCGTGCTGGACGTGATCGCATACAATATCAAAATCTGCCGGCTGCGGCTGCAGAAATTGGCGAATGTGCGGTACGTGGTGAATAACGGGTTCAACTACCGCCCGGTGGCGGATGGGTCGGTCACGGGCATCTATTGCTACGACGCGATGGTGCATTTCAGCCCGGACCTGGTGGAGGCGTACCTGGCCGATACGTTTCGGGTGCTGCGGCCGGGCGGGCGNNGCGCCGGATGACCGGCATTACGGCCAAAACCCGCACGCGCGAAACCACATGACCCAGGATTTGTTCATCGAACTTGCCAACAAGGCGGGGCTGAGCGTCAAACAGAGCAACGTCATCTCCTGGTCCGGTGTCGCGAAATTGGACGGGGTGACGCTGGTTGAGAAGTAGGTAAGGCAAGGGGGGCTTTGCCCNNGCGGAGCCCCCTGGCCTTGCTTAATTCGGCGCCCAGTGCCCCGGATGCCATTCGCCGCCGGGGCCGTAATGGCCGGGGACCCAGTGCGAGCCGTAGGGTGGCGGACCGGGCGGGCCGTCATAGGGGGCGACGGGGCCGGCGCCGCCGACCCAGTGGCCGGGGATCCAGGCACCGTTGGGGGCGTAGTGGCCGGGGATCCATTTGGCGGGTGTGCCGACCCAGTGGCCCGGGATGTAAACGCCGTTGGGCGCGTAGTGGCCGGGTATCCAGGTTGACGCCAGGGCCGGCGCCACGGGGGCGGCGATCATGACGGCGCCGAGGGCCGCGGCGCGCAAAAATCCAGCAGTCAGACTCATGTTTCACTCTCTCCTGAGGCTCATCGTTGCGTAACCGCGATCATTGTAGGATTGCCGCGGAATTTTATACCAATCCGGTAGGTTGGTGGCTAGCCCATGGAATTTCAATCCGGCGCGCGCAGCGACCAGTAGATGGGCTGGCGGTCGGCCAACAGGGCCTTTGCCTCGTAGCGCGTCGGCGGCCATGAAGCGGGCCGGATTTTTGTGCGCACGGCCAGGTGGAGCGAGGATTGTCCGGCGATGACGTCGTCGGTCCATGCCTGGTAGGTCGGATCGTCGGAGGCGATGCGCCATTCGCCGCCGGGGGCGAGGATTCGGGCGATGTCCGCGATGAGGGCGGGGTGGACGAAGCGGCGTTTGGCGTGGCGGGATTTTGGCCAGGGGTCCGGAAACATCAGGAAGAGTTTTGATAAGGATTTGTCTTGCATAGCGCGCAGCAGGGGGCGGGCGTCGTCGGTGAAAATGCGCAAATTGGGCGGGGGGATGGGGTCCGCACCCTCCGGCGCCAAGCGGGAGAGGAGTGAACAAATGCCGGGCTCGAAAACCTCGGCGGCGATCAGGCCGGCTTGCGGGTTTGCCTGGGCCAGGGCGGCGGCGTGCTCACCGCCGCCGAAGCCGACTTCGAGCCAGGTTTCGGTGACGGTGGGGGCGAAGGGGATTTGCGGCCAGGAAAGACGGGGCAGGAAATGCTCAAGCAGCCATTCCTGCCGCGGGCGGAGTTTTTTGCCGGTGATGCGGCCGTAGAGGCGGTCCGGGGGCGGTTTTACGCTTGTCAAAAACAGTTATCCGCAGAATTCGCAGATTGAAGCGGACTGATGCGGCGGCATCGGGATAATCTGCGTCATCTGCGTAATCTGCGGATAAAACCTACTTTATCACCTTCCGAACGCGGCTTTGAGGGCGGGGACCAGGTCGGTTTTTTCCCAGGTGAAGGTGCCGAGATCCACATCCGGCACGCGGCCGAAATGGCCGAAGGCGCTGGTGACGGCGTAGATCGGGCGGTTGAGCTGCAAGTGCTCGCGGATGCCGCGGGGCGAAAGGTCCATCAGGTCGCGCAGCGTGCGTTCCAGCTTGACGTGGTCCACGTCTCTTTCGGTGCCGTGCAGCTCGACATAGAGCGAGAGCGGCTGGCTGACGCCAATGGCGTAGCTGACCTGCAGGGTGCAGCGCTCCGCCAGGCCGGCGGCGACGACGTTTTTGGCCAGATAGCGGCAGGCATAGGCGGCGGAGCGGTCCACTTTGGTCGGGTCCTTGCCGGAAAACGCGCCGCCGCCATGCGGGGCGGCGCCGCCATAGGTATCGACGATGATTTTACGCCCCGTGAGGCCGGTATCGCCGTCCGGGCCGCCGATGACGAAATTGCCGGTCGGGTTGACGTAGATTTCGTCCTCGGCCGGCATCCAGCCTTTCGGCAGCGCGCCGGCGATGATGGGACGCACTTTTTCGCGCACCTGCGCCTGGCTCATGCCCTCGATATGCTGGGTGGAGACCACGACCGAGGTGGCGCCGACCGGCTTGCCGTCGATGTATTTAAGGGTCACCTGGCTTTTGGCGTCCGGCAGCAGGCCGGCGGCGATGGAGTTTTCAACGCGGCGGAGCTCCGACATGCGGCGCAAAATCAGGTGGGCATAGAAAATCGGCGCCGGCATCAGCGCCTCGGTTTCGGTGCAGGCATAGCCGAACATGATGCCCTGGTCGCCGGCGCCCTCGTCCTTGTTGCCGGCGGCGTCCAC
>PLFB01000214.1 GCA_003137135.1 Acetobacteraceae bacterium | reverse complement strand
TGCCGAACATGACGCCGATTTTGAGGCGGATCTGGTTGAGGAAGATCAGCATGGTGTTGCTGCGCGAGACCGAGCCGGTGATTTTTCGCAGCGCCTGGCTCATCAGGCGGGCGTGCAGGCCGACATGCGTGTCACCCATTTCGCCTTCCAGTTCGGCGCGCGGGACCAGGGCGGCCACCGAGTCGATGACCAGCACGTCGATGGAGCCGGAGCGGACCAGGGTGTCGGCGATCTCGAGGCCCTGTTCGCCGGTGTCGGGCTGGGAAATCAGTAGGTTATCGACATCGACGCCGAGTTTGCGCGCGTAGATCGGGTCGAGCGCGTGTTCGGCGTCGATGAAGGCGCAGACGCCGCCTTTTTTCTGGGCTTCGGCGATCGCGTGCAGAGCGAGGGTGGTTTTACCGGAGCTTTCCGGGCCATAGATTTCGATGACGCGGCCGCGCGGCAGACCGCCGATGCCGAGCGCCAGGTCCAGGCCGAGCGAGCCGGAGGGGATGACGTCGATGCCTTCGCTGGCGCTTTTGGCGCCCATGCGCATGATGGAGCCTTTGCCGAAGGCTCGTTCGATTTGGGCCATTGCGGCGTCCAGGGCCTTGGTTTTTTCCATATCCGGCTTCCTCGGGGTTGCGGTATCCGGAGCGTCCGACATCGACTCGACAGCCGTCAAACGCCGTTTTTGGGTGGTGGTTGATACAACCATAGCGTGTTTTCCTTGGAAAGAAAGGGTTAATTAAAGTTGCGACTCGTGTTGGGAGTCAAGGTCTCATGCCGGGAACAAATTAGCAACGGCAAAAGCGTGGGTCTGTTAATAAATTGTTTACGGTTTGTTCCGAGTCCCGCTTGCGTAGGCGGCCGGCTATCTTTCAAAAAGCGGCCGTTTGGCTTTTTTCAAAGAAGCAACTGCTTCCTTGCCTCGGCGGGCGCGGCCCAGCTGCCTTGCGCGGGTTCGAGCCATTCGACATTTTCCGCCGGCTTCGTGTCGGGCCGGTCGCTGCCTGTCAGGTTGACCACGATGACCGCGTTCGGCTCGACCGCGCCGGCGCGGCTGAGTGCCGCTATGCCGGCGACCGCGGCGGCGGCGGAGAAGCAGATGGAGATGCCCTCCAGCGCCTCGACGTCGCGGCGCGCGGCGCGCATCTCGGCTTCGGTGACCGCGATGAACGTGCCGCCGCTCTGATCGACGATCCGGCGGATATGTGGATAGGCCCGGCTGGGGTCGCCGCGCAAAATCGCCTCGGCGATGCCGACCGGCTGGGCCACGCGATGCTCCGGCCGGATGGTCGGGCTGCCGGCTTCGTAGGCGCGTACCATCGGCGCGCAGCTGGCCTGCTGCACGCAGAGCAATTTCGGCAATTGCGGGATCTGGCCGAGCTGCCGCAGTTCGCCAGCACCCTTGTACACGCCATAGACCCCCATGGCGCTGGACACCGCTTGCACATACCAATCGATCGGTGCGGGCACCTGGTCGCAGGCTTCCAGAAACGCCAGTTTCAAGCCCTCGCGCCGGCCCGGGTTGAAGAAACCAGCTTCCGCGGTCAGGCCGTGCTGGCGCGCGTATTTGGTGGCATAATCCGCGGCTTGCACAAAACTCGCCTCCCGCAGGCCAAAATGCGTGACCTGGGCGTGATCCGCGTATTGCACGCGCGGGACGAATTTTTCGGCGGTGAAGATGCTGACATGCATGTCCGGAAACGCCGGGATCCGGTACGCGAAGCCGGTTGAACTGTTGCCGGTTGACGACACGGTGAAGGCGCGCACACCGCGCTGATGCAGATAGGCCAGGGCAACCGCGGCCATGCGGTCCTTGGTGGTGCCGGTCGGCAGCGCGGTTTCGTCCTTCAGGTAGAGCGCGGTCAGGCCGAGTTGCCGTCCCAGCCGGACGGCGTGGATCATCGGCGAATATTTCGACAGGGGCAGGTTGGACGCGCGGCCCGCGGCGCCGGGCGCGCGCAACGGCAGCAGCCCCGCGAAGCGTATATATGGATCGGCCGAGTCCGCCAGTTGCACCTCATCGAGTTCATACTCGACATCGACCATGCCCCCGCACGCGTCGCAGAACGGGTGAAATCCCGTTGGGTAGGTGGCGTTACAGGCGAGACAGCGGTGCTGCATCAAGGCTCCATGCGTCTGGCGGTGGGATAGGGGCGGGTTCGCCGGGACCGGCGTGCAGCAGATTTCGCAGTTGTCTGGCGATGGCCACGCTGAGCAGCACGCCCTTGGCGCCGCCGCCATTCGCCAAATAGACATTTTTCCAGCCGGGTGCGGCACCCGCGAGCACGCCGCCGGCAACGGACATGGGCCTGAGCGCCGCCGTGTGTTCCAGAACCTGCGCTTGGGCGACCATGGGCATGATGCGGGCGGCGCGGTCCAGCAGCGCGGTTCTGGCCTCCGCGGTCGCGGTTGTGTCAAAGCCGCAATGTTCCAGCGTGCCGCCGGCCCAAACTTCTTCCGCCTGTCTTTTATAGAGCGAGGTGGATTGCCAGGTGAAGTCGTATTCCGGCGCGCCGCCCGGCAGCAGCAGGCGCAGCATCTGGCCTTTGACCGGCGCGACGGCGATTTCGATGCCCAGCCAGTCGCGGGTTGCCGCCACCCATGGGCCGGTGGCGAGCACGAGTTCGTCGCAGGCGATCGCGCCGGAGTTTGTTTCGACGATGACGGCGCGATCGTTGCGCGTGACGATGCCAGTGACCAGCGCGATGACGAGTTTCGCGCCGTGCCGCGCCGCGCCGCGCGCCAGCGCGCGGGTAAAATCGGCGCTGGAGACGCTGAAACTGCCTTCGGTCAACACGCCGAAAGCGATATCCTGGGCCAGACGCGGCTCGATCCGTTGCAAGGCCGCGCGATCCAGCCAGTGCGACGAGAAGCCGTTACCGGCGTTGCAGGCGGCGGCGAGCTGTTCCAGCTCTGGCCGGTCGGCGGCCTCGCGGCCGAGATGGACACGCTTGACTGGCGCCAGGCCGTAATCCGCGCAACCGGCGGCTTGCAGTGCGGCGGCGATCTCCCGGTGCAGCGCAAAAGCTTCGCGTGCAAAACGAAGCTGCGGCGGCGAGGTGCCGATCAGCGGGTTGAGATTGCCGGCACTTTTTCCCGAGGCGTGGGCGGCGATGGCGTCTCGTTCCAGCAGCGTCACATCGTAGCCGGCGCGCGCGAGTTCAAACGCGGCGGCGCAGCCGACCACCCCGCCTCCCACGACAACGACACGTCTTTCGTCCGGCTGTGTATGCATTTGCGGTGCCCAGAATGGCGTATCGCAAGCATTTCATTTTTGACAGAAAAAAGCAAAAAAAATTCGACTCTATTGCAGCATTGGCGTTGTCACCGGCGGTGACCAGAGATCCATGGCTTTGCGGCTTTTGCGAAGAAGCAACGCTTTCGCGCCCGTTAGGCGACGCGCAGGCGCCCGGCGGCGGCGCGAAAACCAAAATCCTTGCCAGATGTCGGATGGCTGGTTAAGCTTGATCAACGGTTGGGAGCCAGAGGAGAACTGAAATTCGATTGTTCGCAGTGGCTGCGCGTGACTGCCCGTTTTTGCCGGATCCGCCGGCAATGGCGATTTCGGCATGAGCGAAATGGATGCGGGCTCGGCGTCCGCCGTTCCGGTTGTTGCACCGGAGCTTGCAACCGAAACCATCGCGCTCGCGCGGGCCGCGGCGCAACGCCTGGATTGGCAAGCCGCCGCGCTGCTCTGGAACAGCGTCCTGCAACTGTCGCCCACCTATATCCCCGCCTATCTCGGCGCGGCGAAAGCGCTGAGCGAGACCAGCCGGCTTGATGAAGCCGATGGCATTCTCAGTCTGGCGGCGAAACATTTCCCGGTGCACGAGGGGGTTGCCCTTGCCCATGCCTGGAATGCAACATTCCGCCGCGACTGGCCGGTGGCGTTGCAACGCTGGGAGGATGTTTGCGCCCGCTTTCCCGATAACCCGCAGGCCCACCGGGGGATGGGCCGGGCGCTGCGGGGCGCCAACCGCCCGGTTGAACTGAAAACCTTTTTGGAGACGGTGCAAGCGCTGCTCGAAGCTGGGGAATCGCGGCCGCCGGACCCGGATAGCTTGTTCGATCTCACGCATGAAATCGTCAGACTGCGGCCGGATTGGCCGAAATTGCGCCGCTGCGCCGAACGGATCATTGAGCGCGACGAGCAGCCGCCGGCTTCGGCTTACCTGGCCTTGAGCCAGTCCGCCCTGCACATGGGGGATCATGCGGCCGCCGAGGCCGCTTCGTGTCAGGTACTGGCGGACAACCCCAGCTCCACGGAGACGCTCCTCCTGCTGGTCAAGCTGGCAACGGAACGCGGCGACGGCGAGGCGGCATTATCCTACTACGCGAAACTGGCGGCGCTGCACCCGCATAACACCCAATGGCGGCTGAAACATACCCAGCTCCTGAATTGGATGGGCCGCTTCGATGAGGCGATGGACGAAGCCGCGGGGATGCTGGCGCGCCGGCCGCACGACCCGGTGGTACGCGCATTCGCCCATAATTTCGGCCTGGCCGCGAAGATGCCGCCAAGCGCCGATACCGCCGGCCAGCAATCCGGGACCACCGATGCCGCGGCGCGGCGTGATTTGCAAACTCTGCTCGACCGCGCGCCAAAAATGCCGGCATCAGCGCGCGCCGCCATCAGCGCCGATCCGCGGCGCGACGTCATCATTCCGGAGGGCGCGAAGTCCGACACCGCGCTGCTGATCTTCGCCGGGATCAACGATGCGTTGTCCATGCCGCTGGAGGTCTTTGACCGCTATGTGCGTCCGCTGGATGTTTTGCCGATCTATTTGCGGGATTTCAGCCGCTTGCGCTATCTGAAAGGCATTCGATCGATCAGCGAGCATTACCAGGGAACCATCGATGGGCTGCGCCTGATGTTGCGGGAGAAGGGGATTAAGCGGCTGTTCACGTTCGGCAATTGCGTTGGCGGATTTGCGGCGATTCGTTACGGTATCGAACTTGGGGCGGAATGCATCGCCGCGTTTCACACGCCAACCTATTGCCCGGAGGAAATGCCAGCAAATTTCCAGGTCGGCCACATATTCTTGCGAAAACGCTTGGTGGCCCAGTTCGCGGCCGAGATGACGGACCTGAAGCCATTTTTGGAAATGCGGGCTTCCGGCGCGCCGGTCGAACTGTTCTACGATGCGGAGAATCGGGAGGACGAGAGATACGCCAGGCGTATTGCGCATGTCCGCGGTGTACATCTGAACCCATTGCCGGGGCGCGGCTCCGAAGAGACGTTGCCCAATTTCGTCTTGTCGCAAGACAATTTCAGCCTCTGGCTCGCCGGTATGCTGGCCGGAACGCTGCCGCGCCAGGACAATGCGCCTGATGGCGGCGCCCAGAATTTGCCGGCGGCGGGCGCGTGAATTCCAGCCCCGAACCGCTGCTCGTCCGGCGTGACCAACTGCCTTTGCTGAACGGTTTTGTCGCACCTCGAACGGCAACCGAAACTGTGGTGGAAACGATCTGGCGCGCCGCGCTGCACATGGATTGTGTGGGCGTCACCGATCATTATCTGGATCTGGGCGGCGATTCGTTTTTGGCGGCGATCATTTTCAGCATGATCGCGGAGGCGTTCGGGGTCGAAATACCCATGGCGATTCTGGCGGAATCCCCGACCATCGCGGACCTCGCCGCCAAAATCGACCAATTCAGACGGGGCGGATGAGTTTTAACGCCGGCGCCGCCGATCTGGAGAGACGGGCTTGAACGTGATCGCGCCGATTCTGCAATTCGCCAGATACCGGCCCGGCGCGCTGGCGCTGATCGACGCGGATCGGCGGATCACCTATGGCGAGCTTGGGCGTTTGGTGCGGCGGACGGCGCAGCATCTGATCTCACTGGGGGCGGGACCGGGTGAACGCATCGGGCTGTGCCTGAAGGATCGGGCGGATCAGATCGTGGCGATGCTGGCGATCGCCTGGATGGGCGGGGTCGCCGTGCCGCTGGACTGGCGCGCCAAGCCGGCGGAAAATGCGCGCTTTATCAATGATCTCGGTCTTGCCGCCGTCCTGACTGAGCCGGGTGCGGCCCAGGCGGGCCAGGCGCCAAACTGGAAGCTGGACGCTGACTGGCATGGCGCCGTGGCGGGAACGCAAGTCAGCTTGGCGCTGCTGGAAGACGGGCTGCTGGCCGATGGGCAGCGGGTTTTTATGATATCGGCGACGTCCGGCAGTACCGGCGCGCCGAAATTCACCCAGATGACGCACCTGCAATATTATTTCGCGGCCGCGGGCATGCTGGAGATCATGGGGCTGTCCGGGCGGCACCAATTTCTCTGCACGTCGGCGCTGTACTATAGCGGCGGGCGCAATAGCTGCCTCGCGCATCTGCTGCGGGGCGATGGCGTGGTGCTGTATCCGGGCCCGTTCAGCGCCGCCGACTATCTCCGCCTGGTTGAACAGCACCAGATCACCGTCTCCGTGCTGGTGCCGACGGCGGTGCGCCAATTGCTGGCGAGCGCGCGGGATGCGCCCCTGTTGCCCGGACTGGCGGCGGTTTTCTGCTCGGGCGCACCGCTTTACGCGGACGAAAAGCGCGCGGCGCTGCGGCTGTTATCGCCGCATTTTCACGAACGCTACGGCACGGCCGAAACCCTGGCGACCGCGGTTTTGCGTCCGGAGGATTTTGCCGGCCGCGGCGAGAGTGTCGGCCAGCCGCATAGCCTGATTGCGGTTGAGGTCGTCGATGACGGCGATGCCGCATTGCCGGCCGGCCAATCCGGCAAACTGCGCCTGCGCGGGCCGGGTGTGGCCGAACCACTGCCTGGCGCGGCGCCGGCAAATTTCAGGAATGGCTGGTTTTATCCGGGCGAGATCGCCTGTCTCGATGCCGAAGGCTTCATATTTATCCAGGGCCGGACATCCGACGTGATGATGCGCAGCGGTACCAAAATCTATCCGGCGGAAATTGAGACAGTGTTGCTGAACCATCAGGCCGTTGCGGAAGCCGCGGTCTTCGGCCAGCGCGGCGCGGACGGCGAGGATATCGTGATGGCGTTCGTCGTTGCGCGCCTTCCAGTGTCCGCGGGTGATCTGATGGCGCATTGCCGGACGCATCTGACGCCGCACAAGGTGCCACGGCATATTGTGCTGACGGCCGGGCTGCCTAAAAATACGGCTGGCAAGGTCGATAAGATTTCGTTGGCGAAAACGCTTGAGCCGGAGAAGGAAGGAAGTCGTTACTTTTTTGAAAAAAAGTAACCAAAAAACTTTTGAGTCCCCCGGCCTTTGAGCGGCCGGACTGTGGCCGCTCAAAGGCCGGGGGAAATAGAAGTTTTTTGCGAGCTTTTTTTTAAAAAAGCGACCGCTTGCATAACGCGATCAATGCGCCGGGCGCCGGGCGCCGGGCGCAGGGCGCAGGGCGCAGGGCGCAACTTTATGCGTGCCCGTAACATTTAGCGCTTGAAATTTCATTAATCATTCGGTTAAGCTTGCGCATGGATGGAAATGTTGAGTTTTTTTCCTCAAGTCTGACTACGCGGCAAACCAACAATTTCCTATTCCTGCAAGGCGTCGCGTCGAGTTTCTTTTCGGATCTCGGCCAGGCGCTGCTTGATCGTGGCCATCGCGTTCGATGCATCAATTTCAATGGCGGCGACAAGCTGTTTTGGCGCCTGGACGCCGTCGATTACGGCCTGGATCTGAAACGCTGGCCGGAATTTCTGGAACGCAGGCTGCGCGAGTGGTCGATTAGCGATATTGTTCTGTTTGGGGATTGCCGGCCGCTGCACGCGGCGGCGATCAAGGTCGGCCGGCGCCTTGGATTAAGGTTGCATATTTTTGAAGAGGGTTACCTGCGGCCCAACTGGCTGACCATCGAATCCGAGGGCGTCAACGGGCATTCTTCGCTGCCGCGTCAGATCGAGGCGTTTCTGGCGACCGCCGGCCCGGATGAATCGCCCATTCCGGTCGCATCCGACATGAAAAAACGCTCTTTCGAAGATGTCTGCTACACGGCGGCGATGATGGCCATGCGCTGGCGGTTTCCGTTCTACCAGCACTACCGGCCGTTTCACCCGCTGGTTGAGTATATGAGCGGCGCGCGGCGGATCGCATATCGCAAATGGAGCGCCCGGCGGCAGGCCACGGAGATCGCCCGGCTGGTGGGCGGCAAAATCCGGTATTTCCTGTGGCCGCTGCAAATCGAGGTCGATAGCCAGATCAGCGTGCACAGCCAGTTCAAGACCGTGAAGGAAGCGATCGAACTGGTGTTGACGTCGTTTGCCGGTTTCGCGCCGCCGGAGCTGGAACTGGTCGTCACCGAACATCCGCTGGAGACCAGCCCGTTCAACTGGCGCCGCTATATGCTGGAAGCGGCGGCCCGGGCCGGTCTGGGCGCGCGGGTGAGCTATCTGGTGAATGGCACACCCGATAAGATCATCGAGCATAGCCAGGGCGTCGTCGTGATCAACAGCACCATCGGCCAGCGTGGGCTGGTGCTGGGCCGCCCGGTGATCGCGCTCAGCGGCGCGGTGTTCAACATGCCGGGCCTGACGTTTCAACACGGTCTCGACCGTTTCTGGCGCGAGGCCCAGCCGGCGGATCGGGACATCGTGCGAAATTATCGCCGGGGGCTAATCGCGCGATGCCAGATCAATGGCGGCCTCTACAGTGCGCCGGGCATCGCGCTCGCGGTCAAGAATGCCGTCGCCAGGATGGAGGCCTGCCGCCAAGGCGCCCCGCCGGCGCTGAATTTTGCAACGCCACGCCCGTCTTCGAAGCCCGTCGGCCAGGCGATCGAGGCGGCGGTGGAGTTGTGACGTTTAAGACAGGTCTTCGCGCCACAACACGCTACGCCGCCGGCGATTTTTTGGATTTCCTTGCCGGCGGCTTCTTGGATTTCTTCGCCGGCGCCTTTTTTGGGCCGGCTTGCCGTTTGCGCGCGGCGACCGGGGCAACCGGAGGAACCGGGGCAACCGCGGCGATCGCCGGCGGCGGCGCGAACATCGCGTCATAAGCGGCGATTGTCTCATCGATGGTCGCAAAAAACGTCAGCACCCCATCGCTTAAAATGGCGCCCGTATCGCAATAGCTTCGCAGCGTATGGGCATCATGCGACACCATGATCAACGTGCCGGTTTGCCGGCGCTCCTTGAGCGCCGCCTCGCAGCGCTGCCGGAACGTGTTGTCGCCGACGGCGGTGATTTCGTCAACGAGATAACAGTCGAACTTGATCGCCAGCGACACCGCGAAGGCCAGCCGCGCGCGCATGCCCGACGAATAGGTTTTGACCGGCATGTGCAGATACCGCCCGAGCTCGGCGAAGGCCTCGACATAATCCAGGGTATCGGCAACGTGGCGGCCATAGATGCGGGCAATGAAGCGCGTATTATCCGCCCCGGTGAGACTGCCCTGAAACGCGCCGCCGAAACCCAGGGGCCAGGAAATCGACATGCCGCGGCGGATCCGGCCGCTGGTCGGAAACTCGATGCCCGCGATCAGGCGCGTGAGGGTCGATTTACCGGCGCCGTTCGCCCCCACCACGCCGATCGCCCGGCCGCGCTCGATCACGAAAGACTGCTGGTCGAGCACGCGCTTTTCGATGCCGCGGGCGTGATAGACCTTGGTGACATTCTCGAACTGGATCATGCGGGCGCCAAAACCTCGTTGCCGGAGCGAGCGGGCCATGTCTAGCCTGCCGGCGGCGTCCACGCTACGGCTCGGACTGGATGGACGCAATTCCAGCCTCGCCGAAGGGACAGGTGTTGCGACCTATGCCAGGACGCTCGCCGAGGCGGTGCGGACGATCAACATCGAACCGGAATGGATTCTAGCGCAAGCGCCATGCATGGCGGCCCGGGAGGAGCCCAGCCGGATCGGCGATTTCTTGCGCGCGTCGCGTCCCGTCACCAGGCTGTTGCGCGCGCCTGGTGACGGCCAGGACACGGCGTTTTTTTCCCGCGATGTTTTTCGCGCGGCGCAGCTGCATTTCAAGCTCTATCGGCGCCCGATGGTCCTGAGCTGCGACAGTCCGCCCCACCTGATGCACTGGACCTACCCGCTGCCGCTGTTTCTGCGCGGCGTGCCCAACCTCGTGACGATTCACGATCTGATCCCGCTCAAGCAGCCGGAACTGACCACGATCCCCGGCGAACGCATGCAACGGCTGCTCGGCGCCGTCGTGGCGCGCGCCGCGGCGGTTGTCACCGTGTCCGAAACCGCGCGCGGTGACATCATCGCGCGGCTCGGCGTGCCGGCGGAGCGCGTGGCCAATCTCTACCAGGCGGTCGATTTGCCCGCGGCTTTGCTGCAAGCAGCCGAAACCAGTCCGCGGCTGTGCGCGCCTGGGAGTTTCATCTGCCTCGGCCCGGTTGAACCGAGGAAAAATATCGCCAGGCTGATCGCCGCGCACCGCGCCAGCGGCGTCACCACGCCGCTGGTGATCATCGGCCCCGACGGCCCGCGCGGGAAAGACCTGGTGCCGGAGGCCGCGCAAAATGGGCTGATCCGGCGCGTCGCGTTCTCGCCGCGGGCAGCGGTGATACGGGCGATCGCCGAGGCCCGCGCCTTGCTCTATCCCTCGCTGGCCGAAGGTTTTGGGCTGCCGATCGCCGAGGCCATGGCGCTCGGCACGCCGGTGCTGACCTCGCAGGGTGGCGCCACCGAGGAAATCGCGGGCGGCGCCGCGCTGCTGGTCGATCCGCTCAGCACCGCGAGCATCGCCGCCGGCATCGCCGCCATCGATACGGATGCGGCGCTGCGGGCGCGGCTGCGTGAGGCCGGCCTGCGGCGCGCGCCATTGTTTTCCATGGCGGCCTACAGCGCGCGGCTCGAGCGGTTCTATCGCGGCTTGGCATGAGGCGTTCGCAGCCGTATCGTATCGGCAATGCGACTTTTTTTCCCATGCTGCTAGTCAATCCCTCGCGCCCGCCTGAGAAATCCTTTCGAGTCGGTGTCGATGGCTTCAACATGGCGATGCGCCACGGCACCGGGATTGCAACTTACGGGCGCACACTCACGCACGCGCTGCGCGGCATGGGCCTGGGCGTCGATGTCGTGTTCGGCATGAATATTTCGAAACGAACCTCGCCGGCTTTGCGCGAAGTGATCTTTTTCGACAGTCTCGATGATGAGCATGTGCGCAAACCCGCAACAGTCTTCAGCCCGCGCTGGTGGACCGATCTCGCCGACACGGCGAGCGGACTTGAAGCGGTGGAAATCGCGTTGTCCGGCCGGGTCGAACATCGCGGTTTCGCGCAGCGCCTGCCCGCCTATGACCGTCTGCTCAATGTCCCGGCTTTGTTCCGCGCCGCCGCGCGGCACTACCGCAACCATAAACGGTTTTTGACGTTCAAGGTGGCGGACCCGCCGGACGTGATGCACTGGACCTACCCGCTGCCCATCCGGATGCTGGGCGCCAAGAACATTTATACGATCCACGACCTGGTGCCGTTGCGGCTGCCCTACACCACGCTCGACGACAAGGGCATGCATTTCCGGTTGATCCGCGACATCGTCACGAACGCCGATCTGATCTGCACGGTCTCCGAAGCGTCGGCGCGCGACATCGCCGCCTTCTTTGGCGACAGCGCCGGCAAACTCTTCAACACCTATCAGGCCCTGATGCCTGACCGGCAGGCCCCGGCGCGCACGGAGGCGCAGATCGGCGCCCAGCTCGGCGGGCTGTACGATCTGCGGCCCGACGGGTATTTTCTGTTCTTCGGATCGCTGGAGCCGAAGAAAAACATTGGCCGCATCATCGAGGCGTTTCTGGCGACGCCGACGTCGCGGCGGCTGGTGATCGTCGGCTCCAGAGCCTGGAAGGCCGAACACGAGCTGCGTTTTCTGCAGCGCGGCGTGAAGGCCAGACGTGTCAAACAGTTCGACTATCTGCCGCAGGCGGAACTGACGACGCTGATCCGCGGCGCGCGGGCCGTGCTGTTCCCATCATTGAGCGAGGGTTTTGGTCTGCCGGTGCTCGAGGCGCTCAGCCTCGGCACGCCCGTCCTCACCTCCGGCGAGGGCGCGCTGCCGGAGGTCGTCGGCGACGCCGCTTGTTTCGCCGACGCGTATGACAGCGATTCGATCGCGCGGGGCATCGCGCGGCTCGATACCGACGACGAGTATTGCGCGCGCCTGCGTGAAAGCGGCCCGATCAGAGCGGAGAAATTCACCATGCCGGCCTATCAGGAGCGCTTGAGCGCACTCTACGCGCGCGCGCTGTCATGACGGGATCCAAAGGTCTTGCCGCCATGCCGCTCACCTGTCCGGTTTTCGCCGTGGCGCGCGCGGCGCTCGGGCTGCTCGCCGGCCTCGCGCTCGCCGGGTGCAATACGCTGCCGGCGAGCGGACCGACGGCGGCGGACATTCTCAATGGCGTGTCGGCCAAGCAAAACACGCTCGGTTTCAGGATCGTCAACCTCGACGCCGGCGCGATCCGCGCCATCACGACGGCCAGCGCCACGGCGCAGCCGCCACCGGGCGCCGGTTCGTCACCCGCCTTGGGCCGCATCGGCGTCGGCGACGTCCTGACCATCTCCATCTTCGAGGTCGGCAACAGCCTGTTCACCCCGTCCGGCGCGGCGGCGGCCGCCGAACAGTCGCAGGCCGGCGCCGGAGCGTCGGGCGCGGCGGGCATGACCAATCTGCCTTTGGAGCAGGTCGCCACCGACGGCACCATCGACATTCCCTATGCCGCGCATCTCGTGGCCGCCGGCAAAACACCGGCGCAGCTGGCACGGGATATCCAGGCCGCTTTGGCGGGCCAGTCGCAAAACCCGCAGGTCATCGTCAATATCACCACCAACAACGCCAACACCCTTGTGATCTCGGGCGACGTCAAGACGCAGGGCCGCATCCCGCTGACTCTGCTGCCGGAACGGGTCAGTGACATGATCGCCCTCGCCGGCGGCGCCAGCCATCCGGACGCGGACGAGATCGTGCAGATCACCAGTGCTGGCCAGACCATCGCCGAGCGGCTCAGCGACATGTATGACGACCCCGCTCTGAACCCGTATGTGCGGCCGGGCGACCGGATTCACCTGGTCTATCAGCCGCGCAGCTACACGGTTTTCGGCGCCGCCGGCCTGGTGCAGCAGGTCGATTTCAACGATCCGAACATCACGCTCGCCGAAGCGGTGGCGCGCGCCGGCGGCCCGAAAGACGATCAAGCCGATCCGACCGCGGTGTTCGTGTTCCGCTTCGAGCAACCCGCGATCGCGCGGGAACTCGGGCTGGCGGTCACCGGCAAGAAGGTGCCCGTGATCTATCAGCTGGATATGATGCAGCCCACGAGCTATTTTGTTGAACAGGAATTCGCCATGCGCGACCAGGATGTTCTCTATATCGGCAATGCACGCACCAATCAGCTGCAGAAATTCTTCACGCTGATCGGGACACTGTTTGCGCCGGCGGCGACGGCTTCCAGTATCAACCCGTGATAAAAGAAAGAACTTCTTTTTTGAAAAAAAGGCGCCCCGCCCGGGGAAGCAAAAAACTTTTATTAATTTGGACCAATGGCCTTGGAAACACCTCGGCTAAAAAGGAATCAAAAGTTTTTTGCTTCTTTTTTTCAAAAAAGAAGTGCTTTCTTTCTGTTCGCGGCGCAGACGCAGGACAGGGAGGTGAACGATGGACGTGCTAGCCACGCGCGACGATGTTCTTCGCTGCTACGAGTATATCCTCGATCGCCAGCCCGAAAGCGAAAGCGAGGTCGAAAAACATCTCGCCAACGCACCATCGGTCTGGGATCTGATCAGGCGCTTCGTGCAATCCGATGAACTGAAATACCAGATCGTCAATGCAAGCCCGCATACCGTCAAAAACCTCAAGGGGCGCTCCTATCTGGCCAGGTCGCTCGCCGGCGCCGACAAATATGCGTGCTTCGGCTTCAATTATGAGTTCCTCTCCAGGCACCTGGCCTATCCGTTTTTGCAACAGGCATTATTCAGGAAAATCGAGCTCTACAGGGTCCGCGTTTCGGAAAATGAGTACACGATCGAGATCCAGATGTGCCGGGAAATGACCCCCGAAGGCGAGCTGTCGATTTTTTTCAAGCTGAACGGCAGTCAAATCTATCTTATTTCGTTTACGATCGTTCCGGGACGCGTGCTGGGATTGCGGGATCGGCAAGCCTTGCTGATTTCGCGCATGCAAGGCGGGCGCGGGAAATCCGAGGAATTTCGGATCGCCAAGAAGGATTTCAGCGAGGTCGCCCCGCAGGCCGTGCTGATGGCGGCCATTGAGGGGATCGCGAAGGCGATCGGCGTGGAGCATATCGCGGGCGTCTGCGCGGCCAACCAGGTCTGTCTCGATGAGAGAAAGCTAGAATTGTTTGAACGCACATATGACGCGTTCTTTTTATCGATCGGCGCCACCGGGCCGGCGGATGGGCTTTTCGTCGTCGGCGTCCCGTTTCCGGAGAAACCGATGCAGGAGGTCAAGCCGGGGCACCGGCTGCGGACCAAGCAAAAGCGCCAGCTCAAGGCGGAGATTTCGAGTTTGGTTCGCGCCTCCTGGGAGAGACTGGCCGATGCGGGCTCCAGCCAGGACCCGTGGCCGGAAGTTCAGGAGGCATGGTTCACGAGGTCGTACGGCGATGTCCCGCTGGCCCTCCGGCTGGCCGGCAAACTGCTTTCCCGCTTCCCCGGCGATCCCGCCGGCTATCAGCTTGGCGCCGAGACGGCGCGGGACCTGGGCCGGGTGGACGAGGCGGCCGCGATCTGCGCGGCGGCCGCGGCGCGCTTTCCGGAGGAGGCGTGGCCCATCTCGGAAGCGGCCTGGACCGCCAGAGCGCGCGGCGATTTTTCCGAAGCCCGCCGGCTGGCCGGCGAACTTCGCAGCCGGTTTCCCGGCCATCAGTCCGGCTACCAGATCGGCGTCATCGCCGCGCGGGCACTGCAGCGGCTCGACGAGGCCGCGGCAATCGTCGCCGAGAGCGCCGCGCGCTTTCCGGGGATGGCATGGCTCGCCGCGGAGGAAGCGTGGGCGGCCAAAGCACGCGGAGATCTGCCTGAAACATGCCGGCTCGCCGCCGCAATGCGCGAGCGCTTTCCATTCGATGAGGCTGGCTACACGATCGGCACGATGGCCGCGCGAGAGCTCGATCTGTTCGATGACGCCGCGGCGATCGCCGCCGCGGCCGCCGCGCAATTTCCGGAAGAGGCCTGGCCGATTTCGGAGGCCGCCTGGGTCGAGATCGAGCGCGGCGATCTGGCCGCCGCATTCCGGCTGGCGGCCGAATTGCGCATGCGCTTTTCCGGCAACCCGACCGGCTATGAAATCGGTGCGAGCACGGCGCGCGAGCTGGAACGCTTCGATGAGGCGCTGGCGATCATCGCTGAGTCCACGACGCGCTTTCCGGAGGAGGCGTGGCCGATTTCAGAGGCCGCCTGGACCGCCAGCGCGCGCGGTGATTTCGACGAGGCGCTCCGGCAGGCCGCCGAACTGCGCCGGCGTTTTCCCGGCGAGCCGGACGGCTATCAGGTCGGCGCCATCGCCGCCCGGGAATTGCAGCGCGAAGCTGAGGCGCAGGCGATGATCAGCGAAGCGGCGGCGCGCTTTCCGGCGGCGGCCTGGGTGGCGGAAGAGGCCGCCTCTCTCGCCGTGGCGCGCGGCGATTTCGAAGCGGCGCGCCGGCTGGCCGCCGAATTGCGCCGACGTTTTCCCAACGAGCTCGCCGGCTATGAAATCGGCGCCGAGGCCGCCCGGGAATTGCAGCTTGACGAGGAGGCATCGGCGATCATCAGCGAAGGCGCGGCGCGCTTTCCGGACGAGGCGTGGCCGATATCGGAGGCCGAGGCGCGCGCCGCGGAGCTGGAGCGGACGGCCGCCGAGGCCGCCGCCGCCGCCAATGCGCGCGGCGATCTGCTCGAAGCAAGCCAACTGGCCGCGCAACTCCGCCAGGAATTCCCCAGAAATCACGCCGGCTATCAGATTGGCGCGACGGCCGCGCGCCGCCTGAAGCGGCTGGACGAGGCGGCATCCATCATCGCCGCGGGGGCGGAGCGCTTTCCGGACGAGGCGTGGCCGCTTTCGGAGGCAGCCTGGACCGCGCGCGCGCGCGGCGATTTCGAAGAAGCGCGCCGGGTGACCGCGGAACTGCGCCAGCGTTTCCCGGACAATCCCGCCGGTTACCAGATTGGCGCGGCGGCCGCGCGCGAGCTGAAACGATTCGATGAGGCTTCATTGATCATCGAAGCGGGGAGCGCACGCTTCCCGGCGGAGGCTTGGACCACCGCCGAGGCCGCGGCGCTCGCGAACGTACGCGGAAATTGGCACGACGCGCTGCACCTATGCGCCGGCCTGCGCGACCGCTTTCCCGACAATCCCACCGGCTACAAGATCGGCGCGGCCGCCGCGCGCCGGCTGAAGCGGCTGGACGAGGCGGCGGCGATCAGCGCCGAGGCCGCCGCGCGCTTTCCGGCGGAGCCATGGCCGATCGCCGAGGCCGCCAGCGCCGCCAACGCGGGCGGAAACCTCGCCGAAGCCTGCCGCCTGGCCGGCGAACTGCGCGACCGCTTTCCGGACAACCCCACCGGCTACCAGGTCGGCGCGGCCGCCGCACGCCGGATGAAGCGGCTGGATGAAGCCGCTTCGATCGTCGCCGAGGCCGCCTCGCGTTTCCCGGCGGAGGCATGGCCGGCCGTCGAGTTCGCCAGGACCGCGAGCGCGCGCGGCGCCTTCGAAGAGACGCTGCGGCTGACCGCCGAATTGCGCCAGCGTTTTCCGGACTATCTCGCCGGCTATCAGGTTGCCGCGACCGCCGCGCGGGAGTTGAAACGGTTCGATGAAGCCTCCGCGATCGTTGCGGAGGCGGCGGCGCGCTTTCCGGCGGAGGCGTGGGCGACCGTCGAAGCCGCGGCGATTTCGAACGCGCGCGGCGATTTCGAGCAGGCGCTGCGCCTGGCCGCCGAACTGCGCGGCCGCTTTCCCGACAATCCCACCGGCTACAGGATCGGTGCGGCCGCGGCGCGCCGCATGAAGCGGTTCGGCGAGGCGTCGGCGATCATCAAGGAGGCGGCCGCGCGCTTTCCGGCGGAGGAGTGGCCGATGGCGGAGGCGGCGCGGCGGTGAGCGAAGCAAGCAAGAAAGCGGTCGCTTTTCTGGAAGAAAAGCTCCGCAAAAGACTTTTTTTAAAAGTTTACGCGGGCTGCGCGAACGTCCCCCGGCCCAGATTCATAGAAATTTTTTTGGTTCTTTTTTTTAAAAAAGAACTTCTTTCTTCGACTATTTTCTTCACCCGATTGCCCCTTGGGTTTATTGATGGCCCTACCTTGCTGGTGCGCGCCCTCAGGGCGGCCTCTTGCTTAACTCAAATAACGCTTCGTCAGATGCGCCTCAAATGCCTTCGGATTCAGCGCCTCCCCCGTCGCCCGGCGCAGCAGTTCGTTGAATCCCAGCCGCGAGCCGTGCGCATGCACATTTTCCCGCAGCCAGGCCAGCAACGCCGACAAATCGCCGCGCGAAAACCCTGCATCCAGCCCCGGCACCGCCGCCCTGGCCGCCGCCATCAGTTGCGCCGCCGCCATCGCGCCCAGCGAATAGGTCGGGAAATAACCCAGCAGCCCGCAATGCCAATGAATATCCTGCAAACACCCGCGCCGGTCATCCGGCGGCGTTATCCCCAGCAGCGCCGCAAAACCGTCATTCCAGGCCCCCGGCAAATCCGCCACCGCCAGGTCGCCCGCGATCATCGCCTGTTCCAGCCGGAAGCGCAGAATCACATGCGCCGGATACGTCATCTCATCCGCCTCCACGCGAATAAAACTGCGCTCGACATGCCGCAGCCGGGACTTTAGCGCGCCCACCGAGATCGCCTTGCCAAACGCCTCCGACAGCACCGGCGCCAGATACCCCAAATACGCGTCCGACCGCACCGTCTGCATCTCGATGATCAAGGACTGGCTCTCATGCGCCGCCATGCCGGCGGCTTCCCCCACCAACTGCCGGCGCCAGTCTTTTGGCAGGTTCTGCTCATACATCGCGTGCCCGGTTTCGTGCAGCACGCCCATCAGGGCCGCGCAAAAATCCGCCTCGTCATAACGGTTGGTTATCCGGATGTCCGACGGCGTGCCGCCGCAGAACGGATGCGCCGAGCGGTCCAGCCGCGCGTGCTTGAAATCCAGCCCCGCCGCCTCCGATAATTGCCGGCAGATTTTTTCCTGCACGTCTTCCGGGTACGGTCCGGGCGGCAACGGCTCCGCCGGCCGCGCGGCCTGCAGCGCCTCCGCCCGCGGCAGCGCGTCCCGCAAAAACGCCTCATAGCCGGCAAAGATTGTCGTCACCTCCGCCGCCGTGATTCCGCGCTGATAGCCCGTGAGCAGCGCGTCGTAGGCCGGCAGGCCCAGCGCCTGGCCGAGAATCTGCGCCGCCTCGCGCGTCAGCTTCACCACCTCCGCCAGGGAGTCCCGCACCATGCCAAAATCCGAAGCCGGCCGCGCGGCCCGCCAGATCGTCTCGCAAACCGAACTGGCCCGCGTCACCGCCTCCACCAGATCCCCCGGCAGCGCGCTGGCGCGCTGATGCGCCACCTTCATCAGATCCAGATTCACCGAATCCCACTCATCATTCGGCCGCTCCGCCGCCGCCAGATCCTCCGCCAGGCCGGGATGCGTCAGCATCTCATGCGCCAGCCCCGCCAGCACCGCCATCTGCTCCCCGCGCGCCTCCGCCCCGCCTTCCGGCATCATGGTGGAAGCGTCCCAGTTCACCACCGAGGCCGCCTCGTTCAACGTCGCGATGCGCGCGAATTTTTTCCGCAAGTTCAAATAGGCCGTCATGCTTCCTGCAACCTTTTCCGGGCGAACAACAAAAACTCAATCACCAGCACAATCGAAAACCCGAACCAAGTCAACGCATATTCATAATGATTATTCGGCGGCCGCGGCAACCCGGTCGCCGGCTGCGGCAGCGGCGAGCCCGGCGGCGGCAAATCCCCAATCTCGATCAGCGCCACCGGCGCCACGGCCGAAAACCCCATCGCGGCGCCCATTTTTTGCGGGTTCAATGTATAGTATAGCCGCAGCGCAGGCTGGTCCTGCCCCGCAAACCAACCCGGCGCCTCCGGCTTGTGCACGTACCCCACCACCTTCACCTCGCCCGAAGGTTCCACCGCCGGCACCGGCGCCGTCTCATGCACCCAGCCCACATCGACCAAAATAACCTGCCCAGAATCCTGCCGAAACGGCATCACCAACTGCCCACCCTCAATCGGCCCGGCCGGCGTGTCATGCACCTCGTCTCCATACAGCACCGCCTTCCCCGGCACCCACCGCCCCGTCACAAACACTTTTTCAAACCGCCCCGGATTCGCCGGCATCGCGATCGGCGGCGAAATTTCCGCCACGTGAATCGCGGCCAGAATGCCCTCCTTCCAATGCAGCCGATAAATCTGCCACACCCCCAGCCCGATCAGCACCCAAAACAAACAAAATGCGGAAATGGCCGGATTCCGTATCCGCCGCCACTCAGCGCGCGTTAGCACAGCTTTCCCCGCGTCATTGCGAGCGAGGCGAAGCAATCCATCTTTTCAAAGGCAACAACCTTGCAGCCTACCCCGCCACAATCGCGCTTCGTCCCAGATAATAAATGCACACAAACAAAAACAGCCACACCACGTCCACAAAATGCCAATACCAGGCCGCGGCCTCAAACCCGAAATGCCGCTGCGGATTGAACTGCCCGCGCATCGCCCGAAACAAGCACACCGTCAAAAACGCCGTCCCCACGATCACATGAAAGCCGTGAAACCCGGTGGCGATGAAAAACGACGACGCAAAAATCCCGCCATGGTAGAACGGAAACGGCGAATGGGTATATTCGTAAGCCTGGCCGGACAGAAACGCCAACCCCAGCGCCACCGTCACCGCCAGCCCCTGCACCGTGCCCTTGTTATCGCCCTCGATCAGGCAATGATGCGCCCACGTAATGGTTGTGCCGGACAGCAGCAACACCATCGTATTGAACAGCGGAATCGCGAACGGGTCGATGGTGGTAACGCCCATCGGCGGCCACACCGGCGCCATCGCCGTGCCCATCTTATCCGGAAAGAAAAAGTAGTTGAAATAATTCCAGAAGAACGAGACGAAAAACATCACTTCCGAGGTGATGAACAGCGCCATCCCGTAGCGCATGCCGATCTGCGTCACGAGTTTGTGCAGCCCCGGCACCTGGCTTTCCCGCACGACGTCCCGCCACCACACATACATGGTAAACGCCGTCAGGCTGAGCCCAATGCCCAGCACGATGTAATTGGAAAAATGCGCGGCGAAAATTATGCCCGCGGCGATCGTCATCGCCGCCACCGCGCCGAACAGCGGCCAGATCGAGGGCGTCACCAGATGATACGGATGCGGCACCGTCGCCTTGATCTGGTCCGTCGCCGTGTGAACTGTCCCGCTCATGCCGCCTGCCTCATTGTTATAACGTAATCACCACATGCCGCCGGTCTGGTACAGTTTTACGCAGGCGATGGCGTAGATCACCAGACAAAACCCGCCCAGCACACCCAGCAGCAGCCAATTCCGCCCCCGCCGCCGCCGCTTGAATTCCGCCACCATCTCCGGCGTCCAGTTCTGCGTCTCGATCATACGAACCGATCCACCGCGCAGGCGCCAAACAGAATGAACAAATAAAGTATCGAAAACCGGAACGCCTTTTTCGCCGGCGCGTCCTTGGTCAGACTCTTACCCGCCGCATCCTGCCTGTCCGTCAGCACAAGCCACGCATACCAGATAAACATCGCCCCCAGCACCGCGGCCGTCACGCCATAAACCCATCCCGCATAGCCCAGCACCCAAGGTGCGAGCGTAAACGGCACCAGCACCAGCGTGTACGCGAACACGTTCTGCCGCGTGTACCGCGCCCCGCGCACCACCGGCAGCATCGGCACCCCCGCCC
>PLFB01000153.1 GCA_003137135.1 Acetobacteraceae bacterium | reverse complement strand
GACGGCAAAATAATCGGCACCTTCAGCACCGCCATGGAAAAGCAATTCGCCGATTTCGGCAACCTGCAGATCGACGCCGGCGCGGTCTGGGATTTCGGCGGCAAACAAACCTTGAGCGCGCCGATCCTGAACAACGGCACCATCAAGGAAACCGCAAAAGACACCCTCACCATCGATGCCGCGCTCACCGGCGCCGGCCTGGTGGACATCTCCAAGAACGCCCTCACGCTCAACGGCAGCGTCGCCTCGGGCGAGAAAATCGCCTTCGGCGGCACCAACGAAACCCTGGACCTCGGCGACCCCATTGCCTTCAAGGGCAAGATCGAAAAATTCAAGACCAGCGATACCATCGACCTGACGAGCGTCAAACTGACCGACATCGTCGGCACCAGTTTCGCCAAGTCCGTCCTCACCATCATCACCAACACCGAAACCCTGCACCTCACCTTCGCCGACCCCGGCGTGTTCGGCACCGACACGTTCCAGCTGTTTGCCGACGGCACCGGCACCGGCATCACGCTCGCCCCGCCCGCCGCCCTCTCCGGTCTGCTGCCGCACCACCTCGCCACCTCCGGCACCACGCTGGCGCCGCTGGTCACGTTCAGCGCGTAACACTTCGATTCGCAAACCGTCTTCTATGTTGCACGGGCAGCGCTTAAGTACGGCGCGCGAGGGGAAGNNGCCAAACTGTGGCCACTCAACGGCCGGGGGAATCAGAAGTTTTTTTGGTTACTTTTTTTTCAAAAAAAGTAACTTCTTACTTCTTTTCGCCCAAACCAGTAGGGCGGGACCAAAATGGCCATCATCAACGGCAGCAACGGCGCAATCTATCTGCAACCCGGAACCGGCACGCAGCTTCTCGAGGGCAACATCAACGGCTACGCCGCGCTGGGCAATGGCGATTATTTTGCCGTGTATGGCCCTGGCCCGTACGCGTTTTCCATCATTGTCACCGGCGATGTGCAGTCCGGCGGGGCCAGCAGCCTGGATGGCGGGATCGTGCTGGGCGGTCCGGGCATTATCGACAACCAGGGCACGATTGCGGGCGGCGCCGGGATACTGGTCAACGGCTATGCCTATGGCGGTTCCACCTACATCAAAAATTCCGGGCTGATCCAGGGGCGGGTGGGATCGGCGGTTTATACCTATGGCCAGGCGGGGGTGAACAATTCGGGCCGGATTTTGGGCGGCTCCAACGGCGTGTATATTTCGGGCGGCGGCGTGGTGACCAATGCCGGCAGCATTTCCGGCGGGACCGGGGTAGGAATCGCGACGTATTACGGCAGCGGCTATGTCGCCAATGCCGGCATCATCACGGGCACCAGCACGGATGGCGTGTTCACCGTGGGCACGGTGGTGAACGATCCCGCCGGCACCATCGCCGGCGCCGAGGTGGGCGTGAATTTGTATGGCGGCGGCAGCCTGAGCAACGTGCGGGGGGTGATCAGCGGCGGCGCGGCGGGTGCGGCGATTTACGGCTACGGCAACGGCTACGGCGACGCGCCCGCCGCGATCAAGAATTCCGGCACCATCCAGGGCGGCAACGCCGGCATCGGCATTAATCTCAGCCACACGCTGGCGACCAATATCTATAACGAGTCCGGCGGCGTTATCACCGGCGGGCTGTACGGCATCGTCGAGTACAACCCCGGCAGCATCGGCGGCGGCGGGTTTGACAGCGATGTCACCATCGGCAACGCCGGCGTCATCGCCGTCCAGGGCTACGAGACCATCCAGGCCCGCGCCGCGGCGGCGGGCTACGCGGCGCCGGGCGCGCAGGGTGCGGGCATCGCGCTGGATTATGGCCAGGTCGTCAACACCGGCACCGTCAGCGGCTATACCGGGGTGTTCGCCTATGGCGACGTCTCGCTGTACAACTCCGGCCGTATCGCCGGTGCTGCGGACGGCGTGGTGTTTTCCGGGCTGGCAATCGCCACCAATGCGGGCGACATCACCGGCGGCACCGTCGGCATCGACCTCAGCACGCTCAATTCGCTGAGTTATATCCTCAATGAATCCGGCGGCCGCATCACCGGCGGGCATTACGGCATCGCGACCTATCCGGCAGGCTCGCAGTACCGCTATGTCAGCATCGGCAATGCCGGCTATATCGAGGGCGGGGGCAGCAACACCACCAGCCTGGGCCTGACCGGCTATTACGCCAATAGCGGCATCGTCGCCGGCTTCGCCCGGGTCATCAACACCGGCACGATCAAGGGCGGCGCGACCGGCATTTTCGTCGATAGCTACAGCTATGTGCTCAACACCAGCCAGGTGAGGGGCGGCGATACCGGCATCGACCTCAACGGCTCCGGCACGATCGTCAATGAGGGGGCGATTACCGGCGGCCAATACGGCATCCGCGGCAATTACGGCAGCACCATCACCAACAGCCACGGCGCCGAGATCGCCGGCGGCGCGGGGATCGATTTCGAGGGTCAGGGGCTGCTGATCAACGCCGGCGGCGTCTCCGCCTCATCCGGCCCGGCCGTCACCGGCGATTACGGCGTCAGAATCTTTAACACCGGGCTGCTCGCCGCCTCCGGCACCGCCGGCGCGATCTCGTTCAGCGGCGGGGCGGCGGTGTATAACTATGCCGGTATCGCCGGCGGCGTGACGCTGGGCGGCAGCTATGGCGGCGGCTATTTGTACAACACCGGCCAGATCATCGCCGCCGGCACGCAGACGGGCGTGGTGCTGGACGCGCCCGGCTACATGATCAACTATACCGGCGGCACGATTTCCGGCGCCGTCGGGGTGAAGCTGGCCAAGAGCACCGCGCTCTATAATTACGGCGCCATCGCCGGCGGGGTGACCGCTACCGGCAACGCCGATGTCTTTAGCTACGGCGGCAGCATCACCGGTACCGTGGATGGCGTCTTCCTCGCCTCCGGCATGGTCGGGGTGTATGGCGGCGTGATCTCCGGCGGGCAGTACGCCGTGGCCTTCGGGACGCACGGCGTGAATTTGCTGGAGATTGCTCCCACCGCGACGCTGATCGGCGGCGCCTATCTGGGCGGCGGCGGGATCGCGCTGCTGGACGGGGCGGCCGCCGGCACGTTTACCGCCGCCAGCTACAAGGATTTTGCGGCCGTGACGCTGGAAGCGGGCGCCGACTGGGACTTTTTGGGCAGCGTCACCGCGGGAGACCTGGTCTCCTTCGCGGGGGGCGGCACAATGGGGCTGGAGACGCCGGCCGGCTTCGCCGGGACGCTGGAGAATTTTGCCGTGGGCGATACCATCGACCTGACCGGCATCTCGCTGTCCAGCATCACCGCGACGCATTTTGCCGGCGGCGTGCTGACGCTCACGGAGAATTCCGGGTCTCTGACCTTGACGTTCGCCAATCCGGGCAGTTTCGGCTCCGATACGTTTGCGCTGTTCGCCGACGGCGCCGGCACCGGAATCACGCTGGCGCCCGCGGTGACGCTTGCGGCGCGGCAAGCGGCTGGCTGGATCGGCAACGATTTTGTGCAGACGCCGGCGAGCGCGATCAGCCTTGTGACGTTGCAGGCCTAGAGGCTTCGCTCGAGCCGTTTCCGATCATCTTGCAGCGTATCCCGCGGCAGTGAAGACGTCGTCGATCTGCAAGTCTGTCACCGGCCAAGTGTCATCGGGCGCCGGCCGGGCGGCTTTCCGGGGTTTCTTCGAAGTCATAATTCTTCGTAAGATTTTCTGAAAACAATTTCCGCTCCTCGCCGGTGTTCACATATGCGGCGCGAACCTTTCTGCCTGGAGCTTTTACATGAAATCAAAATTCGCCGCACTCGCCGTCGCCGCCATGCTCGCTTCGCCCGCGGCGGCCTTGGCCGATAGCCCGCAGCACCTGGTCGATAGCACCACCCTCGCGGTGCAGGATATGATGGGCGGACCGGTCGGCGACCAGGCGGAAAAGCTGCTGACGCGCGCCCGCGCCGTGGTCGTCTGCCCCGACATCTTCCGCGCCGGCTTCATCATCGGCGGCGAGGGCGGCGGTTGCCTCATGCTCGCCCGCAACGAGGAGGGCGGCTGGTCCGACCCGGCTTTCTATACCCTCGGGAGCGGCAGCTTCGGCTTCCAGGCCGGCGTGCAGAGTGCCGAGGTGATGATGCTCGTGATGACGCAAGGCGGCCTGAACGCCTTGCTCAGCAGCCAGTTCAAATTCGGCGCCGATGCCGGCCTGACCGTCGCCACCCTGGGTGCGGGCGTCAACGGCTCGATGTCCACGGCACTCGACGCCGACATCGTGACCGTCTCCAAAACCCAGGGCCTGTATGGCGGCATTTCGCTGCAAGGCTCCATCCTGGCCGGCGACGCCAGTACCGACGAGGACTATTACGGGGCACCCTACGACGCCCGGCAGATCGTCGTGCGCCTGGAAGGCAGCAACCCCGGCGCCCGGCCGCTGCGCGGCATTTTGCGCCGGTATGGCGGGTGAAGGAAGAAGTTACTTTTTTTGAAAAAAAGTAAGTCGCCCGCGACCGCGGCAAAAAAACTTTTGGACTGCGGGCCTGGGCCAGTCCGGTGCTTTTAATCGCCTCCGCTGGAGGCG
>PLFB01000167.1 GCA_003137135.1 Acetobacteraceae bacterium | reverse complement strand
GACCTCTGGGCCGTGCATGGCGGCGGCAGGACCGTGCTGGATGCGGTTGAGACGGCGCTGAACCTCGCGCCCGCATGTCTCGCCACCTCGCGTGCCGTCTTGAATGACCATGGCAACATGTCTTCCGCCACGATCATGTTCGTGCTNNTCCGCGCCGATCTGCCAGAACTGATGGACGCACCAGACTTCGACATCGCTGAATACAATCGCTGCCTCGCTGACCTCGCCAAGGTCAACAAGCTGACATTGACCCACAGATCGACGCTGCAGTTTTTGCGAAAGGCCACGAGGCGCCTCGCACCTGGCGCCAAAATTTCAATTCTGGATATCGCCTTTGGGCATGGCGACCTGTTGCGCGCGATCGCCCGGTGGGCGGCGGAGTGCGGCTTTCAAGCCAGATTGTCTGGCGTCGATCTGAATCCGCGCAGCGCCGCCGCCGCGCGGGCGGCGACTCCGGCGGGAGACCAAATCGATTATCTGACCGCAAATGTCTTTTCTTACACCCCGCTGGTAAAACCCGATTTCATCGTGACATCTCAGTTCACCCACCATCTGACGGATTCAGACATCGTGAAACTGCTGCGCTGGATGGACGATACGGCCGTCGCCGGCTGGCATATCGCCGATCTGCATCGTCATGCGATACCTTACTACGGGTTTCGCCTGCTTTGCCGCCTCATGCGGTGGCATCGCATCGTGCGCTATGATGGAACGGTTTCAATCGCGCGCAGCTTCCGTAAAACGGACTGGCAAAATTATCTCGCGCAAGCCGGTATTCCGGCCGATATAACCTGGCATCCGCTATTCCGCTACGCCGTCGCCAGGCTGAAGTGACGTCTCGGCTCTTGATCGCGGGTGGCGGACTGGCGGGGGCCGCCGCGGGATGCATGCTCGCGGCGGCAGGCCACGACGTGACGATCATCGAGCGCGAGGCCGGACCAACGCACAAGATTTGCGGCGAATTCCTGAGTACCGAAGCGCAAACCTATCTGCGCCACATTAAATTCGACGTGGATGTACTTGGCGGACACCCCATCTCGCGGCTTCGACTGACGCGCGGTGAGGAAAGCGTCGAGACCGAACTTCCCTTTTTGGGCATCGGCATCTCCCGCTACGCGCTCGACGAAGCCCTGCTGATGCATGCCGCCGCCTCAGGGGCCAAACTGTTGCGCGGCCGTACCATATCGAACATCACCGGCGATAGGTCGGTGCAGATGGCGGATGGTCAAATTTTTCGGCCGAAAACTCTGTTTCTCGCGACCGGAAAGCACGACATCCGTGGCTTGCGCCGGCCCCCTTCGGACCCGGAAACGTTCGTCGGCTTCAAGATGCATTTCCTCCTGCAGCCACTTGCCACAATGCGGCTCGCGCATTTCATCAATTTGATTCTGTTCCGCGACGGCTATGCCGGCATTCAACTCATCGAGAATCGTCACGCCAATCTGTGCTTGCTCGTCAAGCGCGAGCGCCTGAGGCGCCTCGGCGGCAAATGGCCGGAATTGCTGGCCGATCTTGGCCGCGAGTGCCCTCACCTCGCGCGCCTGCTCGACGGCGCCATGCCGCTGCTGCCGCAGCCATTGACGATCTACCGCGTACCCTATGGATATGTTCACAAGCCCCGCGGCGATGCGCCAAAAACCATCTTCCGGCTTGGCGACCAGGCCGCCGTGATCCCGTCATTCACCGGGGACGGCATGGCCATTGCCATGCACACGGCGCACCTGGCGAGCGCCACGCTTTTGCGCGGCGCCAGCGCCGAAGACTACCACAGCCAACTAGCGAAGGACGTCGCAGCCCAAATCCGCCGCGCCAGCGCGCTGTGGACGTTGGCGCGCCATCCGAGCACGCATGGCATGTTCTTTCACGCGGTGCGTTTGTTGCCGAAAATGCTGAACATCGCCGCCGTCGCGACGCGGATTCCCGAGCGGGCACGCCTGGCGAGGTAAGCAAGAGGTCGCTTTTTTGAAAAAAAGCTCCGCAAAAAACTTTTGATTTCCCCCGGCTTTTGAGCAGCCACAGTGTGGCCTCTCAAAAGCCGGGGGAAATCAAAAGTTTTTTGCGGAGCTTTTTTTCAAAAAAGCGACCTCTTGCTTGACTTTTCCCATGCCTGCCCCCGACCCGCTCGCCGCCAGCATAGTCGCCGCGCCCAGCAGCGCGGCGGCCAGATAGAACGGCGCACCGGGAATATGCGCATGAAAGAATGGCGCCGACGAGATGCTCTGCGCGAACACAAAACTGAACAAGAGCGGGCCGATCATGTTTGCGAGCGCGGCGACGCTGCCAAGCGCGCCCTGCAGTTGTCCTTGTGAATGTTCATCGATGCGCGCCGTCATCAATCCCTGCAGCGAGGGCGCCGCGAGCCCGATCAGCGACATCACCCCCAGGCCCAGCCAAAACAGTTTTGCGCTATCCGCGAACCCCATAAGAGTCATGCCCGCGCAGCCGCACAACAGCCCCAACACCAAGGTGCTCCGCTCGCCAAAGCGCGCAACCGTCGGCTTCACCAACAACCCGCCGACAATGATCGAGCACAGCCCCACACCGGCGAAGGTCAGCCCGATGGTCGCGGTACTCCAGGCATAGCGGTAGGAGCCGTACAGGACGAACACGGAGGTCAAAGCCATCCGGCTCAACCAGAACAGAAAATGGACGCAGGCCAACCGCAACAGCCCCGGCGCCCCGATCAGCAGCTCGAAAGATCCCAGAGGATTCGCCTTCCGCCACGAAAAGCGCTCACGGCTTTCGGTGACCAATGATTCGGGCAGAACAAAAATCCCATACGCGGCGTTAGCAAGGCTCAGCCCCGCCGCTACCCAGAACGGCAGCCTCGGATTAATCTGCCCCAAAATCCCCCCGATGGCAGGCCCGAGAATGAAGCCCAGCCCAAATGCCACACTCATCAGCCCATAGTTCGAGGCGCGCTTTTCCGGTGGCGAGACGTCGGAGATATAGGCCTGCGCCGTGGACATGCTCGCGGCCGTGACGCCGGAGACCAGCCGGCCCAAAAACAGCACGCCGACGCCAGGCGCCAGCGCCATGATGATGTAATCAAACCCCAAGCCAAAATTGGAGATCAGGATCACCGGCCGCCGCCCAAACCGGTCGGAAGCGGCACCCAGGATGGGCGAAAAGACGAACTGCATGAACGCCCAGGACGCGCCAAAAACCCCGATCACGCGGGATGCGGCCGCCGTGTCGTGATGCATGAACGCCAGCACCAGCCGCGGCAGAACCGGGATCACCAGCGACATCGCCAGCATGTCGAGCATCACCGTGACGAGAATGAAAGCCAGCGCCGCGCGCCTTGGCTCACCCGTACTGGACATGGCGACGACACCTCCCGACGGAAACACCGCCGGTGGTTCTTCTAATCCCGCGGGTAAAAACTGACTACTGGTTTGCCGCGATCCGGTCGATCTGGCCCTGCATCGCGCTCAGCAGCGCGGAGATTTGCCCGCCATTGCTGGTCACGACCGAGGCATAATCGTTGCGCTCGGTAATCCGCAGCGAGGTTCCCGCCACGATCACGTCCACGATTTTGGGAGCACCATCCACCTCGTCCACCGCCCACCCCACTTCCGCCGGCGACTGTCCGGGACGGGCCACGGTGGTGTCCACCACCGTGTCGTTGCCGATCACCGAGGACCCGTTCACGACAAACGTAACGCCCTGAAAGGCGCGGATTTGATAGGTGATGTTATACGCCAAAAGTTGATGGAACAGTGCAAGATACTGGCTGTGCTGCGCCGGCGTCACGACATTTTTGTAACGTCCGAGCACGTAATCCGCCACCTGGTCCACCGCCACATCCTGATCGACCAACTGGGTCAATTCACTGGCCTTTTGCGCGGCGCTGGCGTCGCTGTTCACGACGCCGACGAGCTGCTGGCCGGCCTGCGCGATAAATGCCTTGGCGGCGTCGGCCGGCACCTGTGCGCAAGCCCAGGGGGACGCGAGACAAAGCGGCAAAGCGGTCGCTGCCGGCAGGAGGAATCGGCGGAAAAACATGGGGCGATCCTTCGATTGTGCCTAGTCACTTAGTGCGCCGGCTGAGGAAACCAATCCGGCGTCGTCAGCACATTGCGCTGATCGATCTGCTGCAATTGTGAGGCACGTTCCTGGCGATAAAGGCTCCGGAATGTGGCATAGGGGTCCAACGCCGTCGCCTCAATCTGGTCGATCGGCTGAATGAACTGCGCCCTCGTATTCACCAAATGAAGCGCGGTTTCCGAATAGCCAAAAATCCGCACGCCCAAGCTGCTCGGGGCCGGTTCCAGCGGTGTCAGAAAAAACTCCGCCGGCAGCGAAAACACGTCGCGCGCACCGGACGGACCAAAGATCGGAAGGTACAGATATGGCCCGGCCGGCACTCCCCATTCGGCCAGCGTCAAGCCAAAATCGGTGTCGGTCTCCTGGTAGCCAAGCGCCGTCGCCGGGTCAAAAATACCGCCGAATCCTGCCGTCGAGTTGACCAAAAACCGCACCAGCGCGGTTCCCGCGTCACGCGATTTGCCGCCAAACATGAAGTACACCACACGCCCAGGCTCACTGAAATTGGTGACAAAATCGCCGACGTGGTTTCGAATACCGACCGTGGTGATGTCCACATAGCCCTCGGCCAGCGGTTTGAAGGCATAATGGTCGATCTTGTCATTGACAGCGTAAAAAAACCGGTTGGCCGGCTCGATGGGGTCATTCTGCTCCTCAAAAGCCTGGGTGCCGGCGGTATCAGAGGCGGGGGGTGGCGTGGCGCAGCCGGAAAGCAAGCCCGAAAGCAGTATCACCGGCGCTGACCACGCCGCAAAATTCCGGAATTTCGGCACGGCTTTAGCCTTTTTAGCTCGCGCCAGTTTAGATGTGAGCACCCCAACCTCCTGATATGTCCTATGTAATGTATTTCATCTGGCCGCCGTATCAACCAGCCAACCTGTAAACAGATTTTTATGCCGTCCGCTTTACGGTGCCCGGGGACTTGCGGAATAGCAGAGGCAATGCCACCAAAAGCACGCATCGACTCAGGACAAACGACGAACATGACCCATTCCTCGACCCGCGACGCCCTGGAGCGCTGGGCCGGCGGCGAGCGCATCATGCCGCTGCCGAGTCATGCGAGCCTGTCGGCGCCAGCGATCTCCTTCGAATTTTTCCCGCCCAAAACGCCAGCGCTGGAAGAACAGCTTTGGGCCTGCGTCGCCCGGCTCGGGACGCTGAAGCCGCGCTTCGTGTCCGTCACCTACGGCGCCGGCGGCAGCACCCAGGAACGCACCCACGCCACCTTGCTTCGTCTGGTGAAGGAGACCGATCTGGTGCCGGCCGCGCACCTGACCTGCGTCGGCGCCACACGAGAGCAAGTGGACGAGGTCGCCCGGCAGTACTGGGAGGCCGGCATAAAGCACATTGTCGCTCTACGAGGTGATCCGCCAAAAGGTCAGACCTACGCGCCCTATCCGGGCGGCTATGATTTCGCGGTTGACCTTGTGGCCGGCCTTAAGCGGGTCGCGGATTTCGAAATTACCGTTGCCGCGTACCCGGAGACGCATCCGCAGGCGAAAAACCCGGAAGACGATCTGGACAATTTGAAGCGCAAGCTGGACGCCGGTGCGACCCGCGCCATCACGCAAATGTTTTACGACAACGAGGCATTTCTCCGCTTTCTCGACCGCGCCGTCGCCGCCGGCATCAAGGCGCCGATCGTGCCCGGCATCATGCCCATCTCCAATTACAAGCAGGCCGCCGCCTTCTGCGCCGGCTGCGGCACATCCGTGCCAAAATGGATGGAAAGCCTGTTTGAGGGCCTAGACGAGGACATCGAAACCCGCCGCATGGTCGCCGCCGCCACCACCGCGGAACAGGTGCGCTTGCTGCAGGCCAACGGCATCGACGAATTCCACTTCATCACTCTGAACCGGCCCGACCTGGTTTATGCCATCGCGCGCATCCTCGGAGTCAAACCCGCCGCGTGAGCGCCTACGTCGCCGGGCGCGAGAGCGCCTACCTTGAGGGTCTGAACGCGGCGCAGCGCGACGCGGTCGAGGCGACTGAGGGACCGGTGCTGGTACTGGCCGGTGCCGGCACCGGCAAGACCCGTGTGCTGACCACGCGATTCGCCCATTTGCTCCTCACCAGGCGGGCATTTCCCAACCAGATTCTCACGGTCACCTTCACCAACAAAGCCGCACGCGAAATGCGGGAACGGGTCGCGGCAATCTTGGGCCATGCGGCGGAGGGCCTTTGGCTCGGCACCTTCCACGCGCTCGGCGCCCGCATGTTGCGCCGCTTCGCGGATCGCGCCGGTTTGCAAAGCAATTTCTCGATTCTGGACACCGACGACCAGTTGCGCCTGCTCAAACAGATTATGGAGGCCGCTCGTGTTGACGCCAAACGCTGGCCTCCCAACGCCCTCATGGCCCAAATCCAGCGCTGGAAAGACCGCGGCTTCATGCCCGGCGAAATCCCGGCGGAGCAAGACTCCGATTTCGCCAACGGCCGCGCCCAAACCCTCTACGCCGCCTACCAGGACCGCCTGAAAACCCTCAATGCCACCGATTTTGGCGACCTGCTTCTTCTGACCACCCATCTCCTCAAAAACGATCCGGAAGTCCTGGCCACCTATCAACGCGCCTTCCGCTATATTCTGGTGGACGAATACCAGGACACGAACCTTGTGCAGTATTATTGGCTGCGCTTGCTGGCGCAGGCCCAAAAAAACATCTGCTGCGTCGGCGATGACGACCAGAGCATCTATTCCTGGCGCGGCGCCGAGATTGAAAACATCCTGAAATTCGAACGCGATTTTCCCGGCGCCAAAATCGTCAAACTCGAAGCCAATTATCGCTCAACCGCGCCGATCCTGGCCGCAGCATCCCACCTGATCTCGCACAACGAAGGCCGCCTTGGCAAAACCCTGCGCCCGGGCCGCAACGACGCCGCGGGCGATAACGTCGAGGTCGTCGCCCTCTGGGATTCCGAGGAAGAAGCCCGCATGGTCGGCGGCCGCGTCGAACATTTGTCCCGCGCCGGTGAATCGCTTGCCGAGATGGCCATACTGGTCCGCGCCGGCTTCCAGACCCGCGCTTTCGAAGAACGCATGATCACGCTCGGCATCCCCTACCGCATCATCGGCGGCCTGCGGTTTTACGAGCGCGCCGAAATCCGCGACGCCATTGCCTATCTGCGCGTCCTGGTGCAGCCCGCGGACGATCTCGCCTTCGAACGCATCGTCAACACGCCCAAGCGCGGCGTCGGCGACACCTCTTTGCGCGCGATGCACGAGCGCGCGCGTACCGCGCAAGTCTCGCTCTACGCCGCCACGGAGATGCTGGTCGCCTCCGGCGATTTTCGGGGCAAGCTGCGCGCCACGATGGCCGAGTTTCTGAAACTTTTCCAGCAATGGCGCGCCTTGCTACAAACCGAAGGACATGTCGTCACCCTCGCCACGATGCTGGACGAATCCGGCTACACGGCGATGTGGCAGGCCGACAAATCCCCCGAAGCCCCAGGCCGGCTCGAAAACCTCAAGGAACTCGTGCGCGCGATGGCGGATTTCGACACCCTGCAAGGCTTTCTCGACCATGTTTCGCTGGTAATGGAGAACGAAGAGAACGCCGAAGACACTAAACTCTCGATGATGACCCTGCACGGCGCCAAGGGACTCGAATTCGAAACGGTCTTCCTGCCCGGCTGGGAGGAAGGCGTTTTTCCCAACCAGCGCGCCTTGGACGAAGGCGGGCTGAAAAGCTTGGAGGAGGAACGGCGCCTCGCCTATGTCGGCATCACGCGGGCGAAAAAGCGCTGCATCATCAGCCACGCCGCCAACCGCCGCATCTACGCCAACTGGCAATCCAGCATCCCGAGCCGGTTCATCGAAGAACTTCCGAAAGAATTCCTGCAAACTTCCGGCTCCGCCGCGATCGCCCAGTCCCATCGGCTCGCCGCACCTCCGGCTTTCCCTATCATCGCGCAGCGCCCCCGCCAGGCGGACGCCTGGGAGCAACCCTCCCGCCCGGCGCGGGCCGACAAAATCCCGGTCGGCGCGCGGGTATTTCATCAAAAATTCGGCTACGGCGTCGTCATCGCCGCGGACGACGACCGCCTGGACATCGATTTCGAGGCTGCGGGAGAAAAACGCGTCCTGGACCGTTTCGTCGAACGCCATGGCGGCTGAATTTCTGGATTCCATCACTCTGACCGTCCCGGCGGACGCGCTCGAAGCCTTTGAAACCGCACTTGGCTCCGTCTGCCGCGCCGTGTCGTTCTTCCACGACGAGGAAAATGACCTTTGGAACATTTCTGCGGTAAAAGAACGCGGCGCCGACGAGGATTCCTTGGCGGCAGCCTTGGCGATGGCCGAGCTTCTGACCGGCTTCACCCCGGCTGTTGAAAGATCGCTCGTGCCGGCCGGTGGCTGGCTCGGCCGGACAAAACTCTCATTCCCAGAACAGATTATCGGCAAAAAATTCGCGGTTCGTGGGACCCATATCACCAACCCGCCCCTGCCCGGACGACTCACACTGGTCCTGGATGCGGGGCTGGCATTCGGCAGCGGCGAGCATCACTCGACCCGCGGCTGCCTCCTGGCACTCGAATTCGTCGCCAGACGCGGGCGACCCCGCAGAATACTGGACCTCGGGACTGGCTCAGGCGTGCTGGCGATCGCCAGCGCCAAAGTCTGGCGCCGCGGCGTTTTGGCCACCGACATCGACGCCCGCGCGGTGCGTGTCGCGCGCGCAAACGGCAAGCTAAATGGCGT
The DNA here is from genome assembly GCA_003137135.1 of Acetobacteraceae bacterium. Classification (GTDB taxonomy): domain Bacteria; phylum Pseudomonadota; class Alphaproteobacteria; order Acetobacterales; family Acetobacteraceae; genus Acidocella. The sequence goes on along the minus strand of PLFB01000167.1, from coordinate 11,042 downwards.
CCACAACCTCGTACATACGCTCAAGGCAGATGGCTGGATGAACCCTCTCATTCAAAAAGCGGCGCCTTACGACCTGGTTTTCGCCAACATTCTGGCACGTCCGCTCTGCGCGATGGCTCACCACCTAGCCGCCCATCTAGCACCAGGCGGCACCGCTATCCTGTCAGGCCTGTTGTCCGGGCAAGCCAATTGGGTCATCTCGGCACACCGCCGCGCCGGCCTGGTCCTTCTGAGCAAATTGCTCGAAGGCGCCTGGACGACGCTGATTATGCGCAATCCGCGACAAAGTGAGAAAAAAAGCAGCGCTTTTTGAAAAAAGCGCGCAAAAACTGTTGGCCCGCTTCGCGCGGCGTCGGCTCGGCCGACGCCGCGCGAAGCGGACCAACAGTTTTTTGGTTACTTTTTTTTAAAAAAGTAACTGCTTTCTTCTTTAACGCCCCCGGCGCACGACCGACGGAATTTCCTGCCGCGTCAGTCCGATATCCGCAAGTTCGCGATCGGAAAGGGCCGAGAGTTCCGCCTCGGCGGACCGGCGCGCACGCCAGGAATTGAGCTGGGCGAGCACGCCAGGCTGCCGCTCGGCCTCAACCAGCGGCGAGCGGCGCGAAAAGATCAGCGCCCCCAGCTTGCTCAAAGTGGGTTGATCCGAAATATTGGTAGCCATGACAAACACCTATTTATTTATGACCGACGGCCGTCCCAAAGCGGTCCAGCAGCATCGTCGTGACGCGCTATATAAGCCATATCGGGCATTTCACGTTGGGTGGAGGCACCAACTCAGACCTGCGCAGCAGACATGGGTTGGCCTCCTGCTATGACTAGCGATCATGCCGCCCGTCTCGAGGCTCTCAGAGAGGTTCTCAGGCAACGAGACCTGGAAGGATTCCTCATTCCCCGGTCGGACGAGCACCTAGGAGAATATGTACCAAATCATTCCGAGAGGCTAGCGTTTATTTCGGGATTTTCGGGCAGTGCTGGTTTTGCCATCGTCCTGCTGGACCGCGCCGCAATCTTTTCCGACGGCCGCTACACGCTGCAACTGCAAGCCGAAACCGACGGCGCGCTCTGGGAGCGCCTGCATCTGATTGAAAATCCTCCGGAATCCTGGGCGAGGATGCATGCGGCCGGCCTCAAACTCGGCTATGACCCCTGGCTGATCTCGGCCGACGGCCTGAAGAAATTCTCCGGCTTGCACCTGGTACCCGTCACCGCCAACCCGATCGACGAGATCTGGCACGAGCAGCCGGCGCGGCCGATGGCCCCTGCCTTGCCGCATGACCTGCGCTACGCCGGCGAGGACGCAGCGGCCAAGCGCGAGCGGCTGGCGCAAACGCTGGTCAGCGACGGGCAAGACGCAGCGTTGCTCACCGATCCCGCTTCCCTCGCCTGGCTTTTTAACCTGCGCGGCGCCGACCTGGCGTTCACCCCTGTCGCCCTCGGCTTTGCCCTGCTGAACGCCGATGCCTCGGCGACAATCTTCATGGCCCGCGAAAAGATGCCGCCAGAAACCCTCGTGTATCTCGGTAATCATGTAACGGTCGCGCCCCCGGAAACTTTGCCCGCCGCTCTTGCCGCACTCGCCGGCAAGACCGTGCGCTACGACCCGTCCACCATGTCCATCTGGTTCAAAACCAAGCTGGAATCGGCCGGCGCCGTCATCGCCGAAGCGCCTGACCCGGTTGCATTGCCGAGGGCGCAGAAAAACGCCGTGGAACAGGCGGGGGCCCGCGCCGCCCATCTGCGCGACGGCGTCGCGATGGTCCGGTTCTTGGCGTGGCTCTCCACAGCAGCGCCCGCGGGCGGCGAGACGGAGCTGAGCGCTGCGGATCAATTGCTGAAATTCCGCAGCCAGGGCGCGCATTTTCGCGGCGAAAGCTTCCCCGCCATCTCCGGCGCCGGCGAGCACGGCGCCATCATCCACTACCGCGTCACGCCCGACTCCAACCGGCCCATCAAACCCGACGAAGTTTATTTGATCGACAGCGGCGGCCAATATGACGATGGCACAACCGACATCACCCGGACCATCTGGACTGGACCAAATGCGGCGCCCGCCTCAATCAAGGATCACGTCACCCGCGTCCTCGCCGGCCACATCGCTCTCACCACGACGATATTCCCGGAAGGCGTGGCCGGCCCGCATCTCGACAGTTTCGCCCGGGGCGCACTCTGGCAATCGGGGCTGGACTATGATCACGGCACCGGCCACGGCGTCGGCTCATACCTATCGGTGCATGAGGGCCCGGCGGGTATCTCCCGCGCCGCCAAATCCGTGCCGCTGAAACCCGGTATGATTCTATCAAACGAGCCCGGATATTATCTGCCCGGCGCCTACGGCATTAGGCTGGAAAACCTCGTCCTGGTCCAACCCGCCGAATTTCCGCAAACCGAGCGCAAATTTCTTCGCTTTGAAACATTGACCCTTGCCCCCTTCGACCGTGCCCTGATCGATCCCACCGCCCTGCCCGCCGCGTCGCTTATCTGGCTAAATCAATACCATACGCGCGTGAGGGAAGCCTTGACCCTATTCCTGGACCCCCAGAATGACGCCGCGGCCCTCGAATGGCTCCGCGCCGCGACGGCCCCGATTTAAGCATTGACCGCCCAGTCTCTGTTATTGCAAAATTTTTCTGCGAATCGTGTTTCTCTTCTGCCAAAGGCGGCCGCGCCATGCGCCTCTTCGTAGCCCTCGACCTGCCTTGGGAGATCAAAGAGGAGCTTAGCGAACTGTCCTTCAACCTGATCGGCGCCCGCTGGGTCCCGGCCGATAATTTTCACCTCACGCTGCGCTTCATTGGCGAAGCCAGCCGGTTGCAGGCCGAGGAGATCGATCTGGCGCTCGCCACCCTCCGCGGCCGCAGTTTTGCTTTTGCCCTCTCCGGCCTTGGCTGGTTCGAGAAAGCCGGGCGCGTCTCCACACTATGGGTTGGGGTGGAACGCAACCAAGATCTGGCAAAACTGCAAGCAAAGGTCGAATCAGCGCTCTACCGCATCGGCCTGCCGCCAGACCGGCGCCGGTTCACCCCCCATGTCACACTGGCGCGCATGGATAGCCCGGTCACGCCAGCCCTCACCCAGTTCGTGCAGGCGCATAATCTGTACCGCTCGGCGCCCATCCGCGCCGACAGCGTCACGCTGTTCAGTTCGTTCCTGGGCAAGGACCAACCGACATACACGCCAGAGGCGGAATACGCCCTCGGATAACTTAGCCAGAAAGTAGCGCTTTTTAAAAACGCCCCTCCGCGGGCACGGCACAAAAACTTCTGGTCCGCTTCGCGCTGCGTTGGCCTCGCCAACGCCGCGCGAAGCGGATCAAAAGTTTTTTGGTTACTTTTTTTCAAAAAAGTAACGTCTTTCTTCGTGCGAACGCGCGTTAACCAAAATCTTTACATCGCCTTTACGCACCACGCCACCATTCCGCCTCGTGAATTTACGCCGTCCGGAGCAAATGCACGCTCGGAAAGGTAGGTGCTCCATGGGCGACGCCATTGCCGTGATCTACGGCGCTGTGATTTTTTTTCTTCTGATTATCTACGTCACCGGCTGTGAGAAAGTGTGAAGCATGTTTGACCTGATTTTTGGCGGAATCATTTCCGCCGCGTTGCTCGTTTATCTCACTTGGGCCCTGCTGCGCCCAGAAGATTTTTAAAGGTTCAACATCATGACAATTCAGGGATTGCTTTACATAGCGCTCGTGTTCGCGCTCGTTCTGGGCAGCGCGTTTCCGATGGGCCGCTACCTGGCGGCGATTTTCGAAGGCCGCGTCAAATATTTCAGCGCTCTCGAGAATGGATTTTACAAGCTCGCCGGCGTGGACCCAAATCGTGCCATGCGCTGGCAGGATTACGCGGTCACGCTGCTGCTGCTCAGCGTTATACACTTCCTCCTGCTCTACGCCATTCTGCGCCTGCAGTTTTATCTGCCGTACAATCCGCAGGGCATCGCCGGCATGTCGCCGCGCCTCGCCTTCAACACCGCCGCCAGCTTCACAACCAACACGAACTGGCAAGCTTATGTTCCGGAAGCTCAGATTTCTAACGGCGCGCAGATGCTTGGCCTGGCGGTTCACATGTTCATCTCCGCGGCCGCCGGCATCGCCGCCGCCGCCGCCGTCATGCGGGCTTTCACCGGCAGCGGCCTCAAATCTCTCGGCAATTTTTATGTCGATCTGACAAGGATTTCGCTGTATTTGCTGATTCCGGTCACCATCATCGCCGGTGCGCTTCTGGTCATCGCCGGCTCACCGCAATTATTTCCTAACGTCCCCTTCGCCACCGCCCACACGCTGGACGCCGGTTCGCAAACCATCGCCATGGGGCCGGTGGCTTTTCAGGAAGCCATCAAGGAATTCGGCACCAACGGTGGCGGCTGGTACAACGCCAACTCCGCGCATCCGTTCGAGAATCCGAATGCCTGGACCAACCTGCTTGAAAACTGGCTGGACCTGGTCATCGGGTTCGGACTGCCCATCGCGTTCGGCTTCATGATCAAGGACAAAAAACAAGGGCGCGCCTTGATGTATGCCATGGCGATCATTCTGGCGCTCGGCTGCGTCGGGACCTACGCCGCGGAAGCCGCTGGCAACCCGCTGCACATCGCCGCCGGCCTTTCCGCCAGCGACGGCAACATGGAAGGCAAGGAAGTCCGCTTCGGCATTCCGGCCTCCACAACCTTCAATGTCGCCGCCACCGGAACCTCCACCGGCGCCGTCGACAGTTTTACGGACAGCTACATGCCGCTCGCCGGTTCCATCCCCATTTTCCTGATGCAACTCGGCGAAGTCACCCCCGGCGGCGTCGGCTCGGGATTTTACACCATCATCGTCTTCGCTTTGCTGTCCGTCTTCGTCGCAGGACTGATGGTCGGCAGAACCCCTGAATATCTCGGCAAAAAAGTGCAGGCGAAGGAGATCAAACTCGCCATGCTCGGCGTTCTCATCCTCACAGTCTTCATCCTCGCCGGCGCCGGTTTCTCCCTCATGACCGCCTCCGGCGTCGGTTCATTAGCAAACGGCGGCCCGCACGGTCTGAGCGAGATGCTCTACGCCTGGACCTCCGCCACCGAAAACAATGGCAGCGCCATGGCCGGCCTCTCCGCGGACACGCCGCTGCTCGATTTCGGCCTTGGCTCCGCCATGCTGTTCGGCCGTTTCGCCTTCATGATCCCGATCCTAGCGATCGCCGGCTCACTCGCCGCAAAACCGAAACTCCCCGCCAGCGCCGGCACCTTCCCCACCGACGGTCCGCTCTTCATCGGACTGCTGATCGGCGTGATCATCATCCTCGGCGGCCTGCAATACTTGCCGGCTGACACGCTCGGGCCTCTGGCCGACCACTTTTTGCTCTACTCCGGCAAGACTTTTTAAGGATTCCCCTCCATGACAACCGCTAACGCCGAAGTTATTTCGCTCTTCGACCGCGACATCATCTCGCGCGCCACCCTCGATGCGTTCTCCAAACTCAACCCCGTTACGCTCGCCCGTAACCCGGTCATTTTCGTCACAGAAGTCGTGGCCCTGATGACGAGCGTCGTCGGCGTCGAAGATCTTATCCACGGCTCCGGCGCCGCCTTCCCCATCGTCATCGCACTCTGGCTCTGGCTCACCGTTCTGTTCGCCACCTTCGCGGAAGCGGTGGCCGAAGGCCGCGGCCGCGCCCGCGCCGAAAGCATGAAGCGCGCGCGGTCGGATACGATGGCGAAACTGATGATCGACGCCAAGGACCGCAAAAAAGTCACCCTCACCGCGGCGCCTGATCTGCGCAAGGGCGACCTGGTGCTGGTGGAAACCGGCGACATCATGCCCTCCGACGGCGAAATCATCGAAGGTGTCGCAAGCGTGAACGAAAGCGCCATCACCGGCGAATCCGCCCCAGTGGTCCGCGAAGCCGGCGGCGACCGTTCCGCCGTCACCGGCGGCACGCAGGTCGTCTCCGACTGGCTCGTGGTCCGCATCACCGCCGATCCCGGCTCGACCTTTCTGGACCGCATGATTGCCCTGGTCGAAGGCGCGGAACGCCGCAAAACCCCGAACGAAATCGCACTCAACATTCTACTCGCCGGCCTGACCCTCATTTTTCTCCTCGCCGTCGTCACGCTGATCGGTTTCGGCAAGTATTCCTCCACCAACTTCTCCATCCCGGTCCTCGCTGCCCTGCTGGTCTGCCTCATCCCCACCACCATCGGCGGCCTGCTTTCCGCCATCGGCATCGCCGGCATGGACCGGCTCATCCGCTTCAACGTCGTTGCCACCTCAGGTCGCGCCGTCGAAGCCGCCGGCGACGTCGACGCACTCCTTCTCGATAAAACCGGCACCATCACCTTCGGCAACCGCATGGCCTCCGGCTTCTTCCCCGTCCCCGGCGTCACCGAAAGCGACCTAGCCGAAGCCTCCGCCATCGCCAGCCTGGGCGATGAAACGCCCGAAGGCCGCTCCATCGTCACCCTCGCGCGCGACCGCTTCCAGTTCGCGCAAGATATGCCCGCAAACGCCGAAGTGATACCCTTCAGCGCTAACACCCGTATGTCGGGCCTGGATTTCGACGGCAAATCCTACCGCAAGGGCGCGGTCGATTCCGTCCTCAAAACCCTGCCCCAGGCGCCCGACACGCAGTTCACGGAAGCCGTCGCCCGCATCGGCCGCGCCGGCTCCACGCCCCTCGCCGTCACCGCCAACGGCCGCCTGCTCGGCGTCATCGAGCTCAAGGACATCGTCAAACCCGGCATCCGCGAACGCTTCGCCGCCCTGCGCAAGATGGGCATCCGCACGGTGATGGTCACGGGCGACAACCGCATCACCGCCGCCGCCATCGCCGCCGAAGCCGGCGTGGATGACTACATCGCCGAAGCCACACCGCAGGACAAACTAGATTATATTCGAAAAGTGCAGGCGGAAGGCCGCCTTGTCGCGATGTGCGGCGACGGCACGAACGACGCCCCAGCGCTGGCCCAGGCCGACGTCGGTGTCGCCATGCAAACCGGCACCCAGGCAGCGCGCGAGGCAGGCAACATGGTCGATCTCGATAGCGACCCCACCAAACTCATCGAGGTCGTCGAAATCGGCAAGCAACTCCTCATCACCCGCGGCGCACTCACTACCTTCTCCATTGCCAACGACATCTCCAAATACTTCGCCATACTGCCGGCGATCTTTGTTGCCACCTACCCGCAGCTCGAAATCCTCAACATCATGCAGCTGAAAACACCGGAGAGCGCGATTCTGTCCGCGGTGATCTTCAACGCCCTCATCATTGTCGTGCTGGTCCCGCTGGCCCTGCGCGGCGTCAAATTCCGCGCCATCGGCGCCGCGGCACTGCTGCGCCGCAACCTCCTCATCTATGGCCTCGGCGGCATCATCGCCCCGTTCGCAGGCATCAAGGCCATCGACATGGCCCTCTCCGTCTTCCACGTTTTTTCGTAAAGGCCGCCAAAAATGTCCGTTACCCGCGAGTACCCCATTCCCGCCACCAAGGAATCGCAGATCTCCTTCATCCAGGAACTGCGCCCGGCGCTCTCTTTGGTCGCCTTGTTCACCATCATCACAGGCTTCCTGCTGCCCATGGCGTTCACCGGCGTCATGCAACTCGTCCTGCCGTATCAGGCCAATGGCAGCCTCATCCGCGTCAACGGCCAGATCGTCGGCTCCGCCATCATCGGGCAGAATTTCACGTCCACAAAATATTTCACATCCCGCCCCTCCGCCCTCACCGGCACCGATTCCAAAGGCAACACAATCCCCACGCCGTATGACGCAAGCGAATCCGGCGCCTCCAACCTCGGGCCAGCCAGTGCCACGCTGTTACAAAACATCCAGCAGCGCATCGCCGCCTACCGCAAAACCTACGGCCCCGGCGTCGTCCCGGCCGACGCTGTCACCGCCTCCGGCTCCGGCCTCGACCCCGACATCTCCGTCCCCAACGCTCTGCGCCAAGCCCCCGCCATCGCCGCCGCGCGAAAAATCTCGGCGGACAAAGTGACGGCGCTGGTCAACCAGATGACCCACCACGCCTTCCTCGGGATCGTCGGCACCGACCACGTGAACGTTCTGCAACTGAACCTTGCTTTGGACGCTCTCCCGGCCTCATAACCGCCATGCATGGCGGCTGAAAAACCGGATTCCCGGCCTGACCCCGACGCGCTGCTCGCAAATCTCGAACGCGAACAGCGCGGCCGCTTAAAGATTTTTCTCGGCGCGGCCCCCGGCGTCGGCAAAACCTGGGAAATGCTTTCGGCCGCCAACCACAAGCGCGAAGCCGGGCTCGACGTGGTCGCCGGCATCATCGAAACCCACGGCCGCGCTGGTACAATCGAAGCCATCCGCGCCATCGAAGTCCTGCCGCGCCGCGAAATCCCTTACCGTGGCCAGGTCCTCGAAGAATTCGATCTCGACGCCGCCCTCGCCCGCCGCCCAAAACTCCTGCTGGTGGACGAACTCGCCCACACCAACGCCCCGGGCCTGCGTCACGGCAAACGCTGGCAGGATGTGCGCGAAATATTGGACGCCGGCATCGACGTCTGGACCACCGTCAACGTCCAGCATTTGGAATCCCTCAACGACCCGGTGGCGCGCATCACCGGCGTCCGGGTCTCCGAAACCATTCCCGACACCGTGCTGGACATGGCGGACGAAATCGAAATCATCGACCTCACGCCGACGGAACTGCGCAACCGCCTGAGCGAAGGCAAAATCTACCGCCCGGACGTCGCCAACCGCGCGCTTGGCGGTTTCTTCCGGGAAGGCAATCTGGGCGCCCTGCGCGAAATGGCACTGCGCCGCGTCGCCCAGCGCGTGGACAAAGACGTCACTACCTACATGCGCGCCCGCGCCATCCCAGGCCCCTGGCCCGCCAGCGAGCGTGTGCTCGCCCTTGTCGGCCCGGACCCATCCGCCGATAATGTCGTCCGCCACGCCGCCCGGCTGGCCGACGCCCTCCGTGCGCCGATGGTCGCCTTCCATGTCGAGGCGCCCGGCGACGATAGCCGCGTGCAGACGGCGCTTGACCTCGTGGTGCAACTCGGCGGCACGGTGGAAACCACCACGAACTCAGACACAACCGCCGCCGTGCTCGATTTCGCCGCCAAAAACAACATCACGCACATTGTCGTTGGCCGTGGTCAGCGCCCATGGTGGTGGCGCATCGGCCGCCGCACCTTGGGCGAGGTGCTGACCCGCAAAGCCGTCGAATTCACCCTCCATTTCGTCCCCGTCCCCGCCGCGCCTATCTCGCGACCCCGTGCAGCGCGCGGGCCGATCCCTTGGGAGCCCTTCGCCGTCATCACTGCGGCGCTTACAATTGTCACCGGCACCGGATTTTTTCTAAGGAGTTACATACCCCAAGAAGCGATGGGGATGATCTTTACCGCCGTCATCGCCGGCGCCGCCAGCCGCTACGGCCGCGCCGCCGGCTTCTTCACCTCGGTGGCAGGTTTCCTGGTCTGGAACTTCTTCTTCCTGCCGCCTGTCTTCACCTTTTCCGTCGCCGACCCCCGCGACGTCGTCGCCCTCGCCGTCTTTCTCATCGTCGGCGTCATCACCGGCACGCTGGCCGGCCGCGTGCGCGTGGAAGCGGAAACCGCCTCCTCCCGCATCGAGGCGCTGCGCCGCATTTCCCTCTTCGGCCAACGCTTCTCACGCGCCGCCACGCAGAATGAAGTGCTGCAGGATAGCGCCGCGGAAGCTGCCGGCATGACCACCGCCGGCGTCGTGCTGCTGGCGCAAAACAACACACTCACCACCCGCGCGACCGTGCCGAAGGGCACGGAATTGGACGACGCCGCCTTCGCCGCCGCCGAATGGGCGTTTCGGAACAACATCGAAACCGGCATCGGCACCGACACCTTGCCCTCCGTCGCCTGGCGCTTCTTGCCGCTGCGCGCGGACGGCAATGCCATCGGCGTCCTGGGCGCCAAACCAGCCGCACCCCCTTCGGAGCCGATGGCGCAAACCCTGAGCGCCTTGGCCGACCAGGCCGCGCAGGCGCTGGAGCGCGTGCGCCTCACCGTCACCGCTGCGCAAACCGTCGCCAAGGAGGATAATCAAAAACTGCGCACCGCCCTGCTCTCTTCGCTCTCGCACGATCTGCGCACCCCCCTCACCGCAATTCGCGGCGCCGCCGAAACGCTAACCACCGCCGCCGACTCCCTCGACGCTGCCACCCGCGCCGACCTACTCGCCAGCATCACCCAGGACACCGAACGCATGACCAAATTCCTGTCCAACATCATGGAAATGGCGCGCGTCGAAACCGGCGAGATCAACGCCAGGCGCGAACGCGTGCAGCTCGCGGAAATCATCGAAGCCGCCATCTCCCGCGTGCCCGGTGCCGCCTATGCCGGCGTCAACGTCGCCGACGACGCGCGCGACGTCCTCGCGGACCCCGCCCTGCTCGAGCAGATTTTCGTCAACATCCTGGACAACGCCGTCAAATACGCGCCAGAGGGCAGCCGCATCGCCATCGCCGCGCGCCGCAAAGCGGCCAATGTCATCATCTCCATCGCCGACGAAGGCGTCGGCATCGCCCCCGCCGACCTGCCCCACATTTTCGACAGCTTTTTCCGCGCCACCCGCGGCGACCGCGTCGCCCCCGGCACCGGCCTTGGCCTCGCCATCGCCAAGGCCTTCGCGGAATCCATGGGCGGGTCCATCCGCGCTCAAAGCCCCAGGCTGGACTTGCCCGCGGATGGTGCGCCTGGCACCGTCATCACCGTCGAAATCCCCGCTGCATGAACATTTCCCTCGGCACAATTCTCGTGGTGGACGACGAAGCGCAAATCCACCGCTTCCTCACCCCCGCCCTCACCGCCTCCGGCTACACCCCCATCCGCGCCGAGCGCGGCGACGAAGCCTTGCGCCTCGCGGCGTCCCGCGCGCCCGACGCCATCCTGCTCGACCTCGGCCTGCCCGACAGCGAGGGGCTCGACCTGCTGCGCACCATCCGGCAGGGCTACCCGGCGCTCCCGGTCATCGTCGTCACCGCGCACGATTCGCTCACCAACGCCATCGACTCGATCAAGATCGGCGCGTTCCATTTCATCAGCAAGCCCTA
>PLFB01000028.1 GCA_003137135.1 Acetobacteraceae bacterium | reverse complement strand
GTCAGGCTCGAAAGTGGCACATTGAAAGTGTAGGGGCCGCCCGCCGCCAACAACATGCCGGATGTGGCGGTCGGGGTGCCGGTGGTGCTGTACCGCACGCTTGACCCCTCAACAATCACGGTGGCTACCGCCGCGCCCGTCGGCACGGTCAGGGTGGTAAGGGTCGTGACAGACAGCCCATATTGCGACCCGGGTACCGGCGTGTATTGGGCGTTTTTTGTGGGCAGGCCATTAGTTTCGGTGACAGGCTGCCAAACCGGCTGACCAAGCGCGCCGGTGCCGGTGAGTACGTTAATATCGGCTTCGGGCATATCGCATCTCCTTCATGGGCCGCAAAATAGGCCAGAAGCCGAATCGCGGCGGTTGTTCTTAGAGCGCCTTCTTGCGCGAGACCGTTTTCTTGGGCGGAACCTTTTTGGTGTCGGCGGATGCCGAACCTTTGCTTGCCATCATTTTCGTGGTGGCTTTCTCCGCCTTCGGGGTCGTTTTCTTCTTCATCATGTCGAATATCCTTTCATGCTCGCTTCACAAGGTAATTCACCACCAGAATGAACACGGCATACATTCCCATGCCCACGAGATCATTGGTGCCAGGGTGGGGAACCGACATCCAAAGCCACCAGACGGATAGCACCGTCAGCAGAGAGAAAAGATTGGATAGGGCGATCACAAAACGCTGCCCAAAAGTTTTCAGAGCCAGCATAAGCATCGCGCGGGCCTGGGCGGCTTCCTGCTGCACCTGATAAACCTGTTCCGCGGTCATCGCCGGGGCGGCCTGAGCCTGTGCCGGCGCCTCAACATCATCAACCAGCGCAAATCCGCGTTTTCCGCTCATCACTGCTCACTTTCCTGTTCCAAAGCCGCCTGAAAATCATCAAAATTGGGACCGTCATCTGGGTCTTTGTCTTTGCCCGCGGTGCGAATCCGGCCAATGCAATACACCGACAGCGCCTTGAAGGTATCGACTTCGTGCGCGTCCACTTTTTCTTTTTTGGACAACCTCTCGGCAAANNGATGCTGGCATGGCTGGAGCGCTCAAAATTGGTCCGCCGGACGTGTTTAGCGCCAAGGCCGGGTCAGAAAGAAGTTTGGCGTATTCCTCGTTCAAAAGCGGATTTTGAACAAGTCCAAGATGCCGTTTTGCGCGGAGTAGAGAAACAATGGCGCCGGGGACGTTGCCTGTCTTGAGCTTTGCCGCACCATGAACGGCGTGCATGGCAGGCGCCAAATCCGGTGTTTCGTCATCAGCAACGCGCCTCGCTGTGGCTGAATTGCCCACTACATATTGCCGGGTATCGGCAATGGCGCGTTCGCCTGATACAGCGGTCAAAAACTGATCCCGAGCTTGTTTTGAAGGAAAAATAGGTGAGAGCCTGGCGCGGGCGCGTTGCTGATCGTCGTTGTTGGCCAACCTTCGGATGGCAGGGTTGAAAACGCCGCCATCGTTTACCGCGTCCATATAAGCCTGAGCCGCCCCGAGCCTAAAGTGCTCTTGTTCGGCTGGGCTTAGGCGCGAGAAAATACTTGCCACGTCTTCCGGGTGCCGGCGCAGTATGGTTGCTCCTTTGTCCATCGCGGCTTTAGCTTTCGCCGGACCGGCAAAAGCGGCCCGCGCGGGCGCATAAAATGGGTTGAGTCGGTCCAGTTCGCCAATCAGCCCTTTGTTCAAAATCACCAGAGACCGCCCTGTTGCGTCCAGCTTAAGTAATCCGGTGACTTTATCTCTGTAGCCCTCGATCATCTCATCAAGGCCCCTTTTGGCGGCGTCCAAAAGCCTCATGTTGGGCGTTTTTCCGACAATCGGATTGCCGTCTTTGTCTTCCCCGACAACAGCATAATCGTGAGGCTGAAAAGGCATCCCGAGGCCGTCCGCCTCGTTTCTTTGAATGCGCCAGCCTGTAGAGATACCTTTTTGCACGTCGGGATTTTTCAAAAGGCGCGCTATGTAAGGGCTATACACGCCGCCGCGCTCGCCGTTAGCAACCGCTTGTTGCGCGGCTTTGAGATTTTGTAGCGTGCTCTTATATTCCGATTCCACGTCCATCAAGGCTTGGTGGGCAACCTCTACCGTTTTCTGAGCGGCGCGCATTTCTTCCAAAGCCGTCGAGTTCAAATACACATCATTTCCAGCGCGAGACAGTTTGGCTGCCGCCAAAGTTACCGCTTGCTGCGCTTGAGATAGAACGCCAGACGCCTCCTTTTTGGCCTGAGAAATCCGGTCAAATTCACCCTCAAAATGCGTTTCTAAAGGAGCCAAGCTCCCAGGCTCAAAAGCCTTTTGGTATAGCGGTCGAGACGCGGCGGCTTGACTGGTGGTTAACGCTTGATGGGTCTCGCGCATGGTCTGCGGGAAGCCAAAAGTTTTCGTCACCACGTCACGAAGCCGCTGTGCAGAACCTTCAATCCGGTTGTTAAAACTCTTCGGGATGATGTCTTTGGCTGGGCCTTTGCTGCGCGCCACCGAACCCGCAAAGCCTTTCAGGTTTTCGCCGCCAGCTTCCATGAGCGTCATCGGCACACCAGCCGCGCGGGTTTTGTGGATTAAGTCGGCCACGTCTTGCGCCTTGGTTGTGCCGGCTTTTTCGTCTTGTTGGATAACGGAAAGTATTTTCTGCACCGCGGCACTTTTGACGGCCAACGGGTTATTTCTCAGAAGCCAGGAACCAATTCCGGACGCCTTGATGCCTTTCAAAACACCTTCTGGCACAGCCGTCCCCAGCGCCCCCGCCGCGGTTCCCTCGCCCACTTGGGCGGCTTTGGTGGACCAGAACGGCTGTTGGGCCGGGACGGGTGCTACAGCCCCCTGCACGCCTCCCAAAACCGCCCCTTGGCCTATCCTGGCGAGGGCACCGGCAGCGGCTTCCGGGGCGGCCAGCATTTGCGGAATGACTTGCCCAGCGAACTCCCCCGCACCTTCCAAAAAGGGATGAGCAGCGGCGTAGGGCGCGGCTTGCTGGGTGAGCTTGTCTGACCCCTGGGCGGCGTTTTTTTGCAGCCAATCACCCGTCTGCTTGCCGCCCAAGTAGCTGTCCGCACTACCGAGTAGTTGCTGCGCGCCTAA
>PLFB01000058.1:595-9223 GCA_003137135.1 Acetobacteraceae bacterium | reverse complement strand
AGCGCGCCGATGTTGTCGCCGGCTTCGCCCTGGTCGAGCAGTTTGCGGAACATTTCGACACCGGTCACGACGGTTTTGACGGTGGCTTTCAGGCCAACGATTTCGATTTCTTCGCCGACCTTGATGATGCCGCGTTCCACGCGCCCCGTCGCCACGGTGCCGCGGCCGGAGATCGAAAAAACGTCTTCGACCGGCATCAGGAAGGGCTTGTCCTTGGCACGCTCGGGCTGCGGAATGTGCTCATCCACCGCCTTCATCAGTTCGAGAATCGCGTTCTCGCCGATTTCCGGGGTTTTGTCTTCCAGGGCGGCGACGGCGGAGCCTTTCACGATCGGGATGTTGTCACCGTCAAAACCGTATTTGGAGAGGAGTTCGCGCACTTCCATTTCGACCAATTCGACGAGGTCGGGGTCGGCCAGGTCCATCTTGTTGAGGAAGACGACGAGCGCCGGCACGCCGACCTGGCGGGCGAGTAGGATGTGCTCGCGGGTCTGCGGNNGGGCAGTCCACGTGCGCGTAGTGGCGGTTCTTGGTTTCATATTCCACGTGCGCGGTGGAAATGGTGATGCCGCGGGCGCGTTCTTCCGGCGCCTTGTCGATCATGTCGTAGGCGGTGAAGGTGGCGCCACCGCTTTTCGCCAGCACCTTGGTAATCGCCGCCGTGAGCGACGTCTTGCCATGATCGACGTGGCCGATCGTGCCGATGTTGACGTGCGGCTTGTTCCGCTCGAATTTCGCTTTTGCCATGTGACTTGCTCCGGGCTAAACTAGAATTTTATTCGATATTACCAGCGGTAATGGCTGAAGGCTTTGTTGGCTTCGGCCATTCTGTGGGTGTCTTCACGCTTCTTTACGGCCGAGCCGCGGTTGTTGACCGCGTCCTGCAATTCGTTGGAGAGGCGTTCTTCCATGGTGTGCTCGCCGCGCTTGCGGGCGGAGTCGATGATCCAGCGGATCGCGAGCGCCTGGCGACGTTCGGTGCGGACTTCGACGGGCACCTGGTAGGTGGCGCCACCGACGCGGCGCGAGCGCACTTCGATCGCGGGTTTCACATTGTCCAGCGCCTCATGGAACAGGCGCACGGGGTCGGCGTTGGCGCCGCCGCGTTTTTTCAGCGAGTCCAGCGCGCCGTAGACGATGCCTTCGGCGGCGGCTTTTTTGCCATCATACATCAAGACGTTCATGAAGCGGCTGATGACCACGTCGCCGAATTTGGCGTCGGGGAGCACTTCACGTTTAACGGCGCGGCGGCGGCGGGACATTTTTTGGCTCCTCTTACTTCGGACGTTTGGCGCCGTAGAGCGAACGGCGTTTGCGGCGTTTCGGCAGGCCCTGGGTATCGAGAACGCCGCGCAGGATGTGGTAGCGCACGCCGGGAAGATCCTTCACGCGGCCGCCGCGGATGAGGACGACCGAGTGTTCCTGCAAATTATGGCCTTCGCCGGGGATGTAGCTGACGACCTCAAAACCGTTGGTGAGGCGGACTTTGGCGACTTTGCGGAGCGCCGAGTTCGGCTTCTTCGGCGTGGTGGTATAGACGCGCGTGCAGACGCCGCGTTTTTGCGGGCAGCCTTCGAGGGCCGGCACCTTGTTGCGCTTTGTCGCCGGCTCGCGGCCCTTGGCAATCAGTTGGTTAATCGTCGGCATCAAGCAAAAATCCTGTTCGTGTGTCGCGGTTTTTGGGGGTTTGGACCGGTTCATCCATAAAAACAGCCGCAAGGCGGGTGAAAGCACCCACCTTACGGAATTTCTTCCTCCAACACGCGGCCTAAGCCCGGTAAGGGCGGCGCCGCACGCGCCAGACGATATGGACAACCCGGCACCGGAAAGGCCCGGAACCGCGAGAGTGGCTTCCTTAAGAGCCGCGTACCCCCAAGTCAAGCGCGGGCGGGGGCTCATGTGGGGAAAAAGGCTGGTAGGCGCGGGGGGCATGGCTGGGGGCGGTAGAAGTCGCTTTTTTGAAAAAAAGCTCCGCAAAAAACTTTTGATTTCCGCGGGCCTTTGAGCGGCCATACTGTGGCCGCTCAAAGGCCCGCGGAAATCAGAAGTTTTTTGGTTACTTTTTTTCAAAAAAGTAACTGCTTTCTTCTCTTTCAGGTTTCGCCAACGCTTCCCCGCCGCGTGACGTATTCCCGCAGCGCCGCGTTGATGCTGGTTTGATACCCTTCTCCGCCCGGCACGCGCGCTTTGAACCAGGCGACGATGTCCGCATCCAGGCGCAGAGTCAGTTGCTGCTTCACCGGCCGGTAGAACAGCCCACGCCGGGCGCCCTTAAAATCCCGCAGTTCAGGAATATCGGATGTGTCAATCTGGTCGTCCGTCAGTTTCGCCAAAGCCTCCAGCTCTGCCCGCGCCGCCTTAGAAATCTCCTTCTTCATACAACCTCCTCTCAAACGACGTCACCCGGCGGGCGCTTATCACGCGCCCGGTTTCGCGCCCCCCCACCACATGCACCGCCGGCTCCGTATGCACCACATAAAGCAGCGAGTTTCCCGCCATCCCCAGGCTTTGCCACCTGTCACCATCCGAATGTGGATCAGGCCGAGAGGCTACCATCGGATCATCAAACACCAGAATGGCCGTTTCAAAGCTCACGCCATGCTTGCGCCTGTTGGTCCGGTTTTTGGCCTCATCCCAAACCCAGTCCACCGCACGGCCACTCCGGGTATAACTACATAAATGTAGTTATACCCGGAGTGGCCGAAGTCAAGCAAAATCAAGTCACCGCCTCTCTCGCCACGAACAGCCTTCCGCCCTCCGCCCATAATACGACCACCAGCGCCGCGAGGCCGCAGGTGAGGAAGCCCGCGGTTAGGGGGACGACCGTGCCGTTGAACTGTTGGCCGATGGAAAAGCCGATGAGGGCGGCGAGGAGGGTGGAGAAAAAGCCTTGTAGGGAGGCGGCGGAGCCGGCGATGTGGCCGAGCGGCTCCATCGCCATCGCGCCGAAATTGCCGATCATGAGGCCGAAACAGAACATCATGCAGACTTGCAACGCGGCGAAACGCCAGACGGTTTCGTGGCCGCTGAGCGCCACAGCGAGATGCACGGCCGCCACCGCCAGGAAGGCCAGCATAGCGGTGTGCGAGATTTTCCGGGACCCCAGACGGTCTACCAGACGGGCGTTGACCAGCGAGGCGACCGCGATGCCGCCGGCGATCATCGCGAATATGACCGTGAACAACCGCGGCCGGTGAAACACGTCCGTAAAAACCTGCTGCGCGGCGTTGATGAAACCGAACATGCCGCCCACCACCAGAGACAGCGCCAGCGTGTAGCCCACGGACGCACGATTGGACAAAATCGCCCGCGCCGCCTCAACGATTGCAAAAAACTCGATCGGCCGGCGGTCCGCCGGGTTCAACGTCTCCGGCAGCCGCCACGCGATCACCCCTAAAACCGCCGCCGCAAACCCGGCCAGAAAGACGAAAATCCATGGCCAGGGCGCAAAAAACATGATCACCTGGCCGAGACTCGGCGCCAGTACCGGCACGCCCAGAAAGACCAGCAGCGAGAGCGACATCACCCGCGCCATCCGCCGGCCCGCGTAACAATCCCGCACAATCGACACCGCCAGAACCCGCGTGCCGGCCGCACCCAGACCCTGCACCACCCGCGCCACCAGCAGCGCCTCAAAACTTTGCGCGCAGGCCGCCGCCAGACTCGCCACAATGTAAATGCCGAGCGCCGCGTAGATCAGCGGCTTGCGGCCATACCGATCCGCCAGCGTGCCGTACAAAATATGCGCCGCGCCGAACCCTATTAGATAAGAGGAGACAACCCATTGCCGCTGGTTCGCCACCAGCCCCAGCGACGCCCCGATGTTGCCCAGCGCCGGCAACATCGCGTCCACCGCGAGCGCGTTGGTCGCCATCAGCGCCGCGATCACCCCGACAAACGCCCGAAACCCCAGCCCCGCATGCGGCCCGCGGACCGTTCCGATATCCATGGAGACCATCTATCGTAAACGCGGCTGAAGGCGAAATCACCCGGCCGAGGGGTAGGTGGAGAGTGAGCAAGAAGTTACTTTTTTGAAAAAAAGTAACCAAAAAACTTTTGTTACTCCGGGATCTTGAGCGGCCATACTGTGGCCGCTCAAAGGCCGGAGGTTTTTTTTCGAAAGGGCGAGCGCTTGTTAGATACTGGCGCCGTGCGCGGAAATGACGGCGTAGGCGAACGCTGTCTCCCTGGACCAAAACTCCTGGGTCAGCAGTCCCGCGTGGCTCGCCGGCGCATGATGGCCCGAAGCCGCGCTGGGTGGCGAGAGCGGGCTGGCCACCGCCGGCAGCGCGGCCGGTGCCGCGGCGGTGAACGGCGCGGTGGGGGCAAGGAAGCCCATGCCGGACGAATTGGTGGTGGTGAGGTTGTTGCCGCCACCATACGAAAACGCGCCAGGGTCGGTGGTGGAAGCGCCGGCGATGTGCAGAATGTAGTGCTTCTTGCCCGCGGTGATTTCCACTTCCCCATCGACGGGTACGGTCACCTTGTCCGATTTACTGTATTTGACGCCGGCGAGCGAGATGACATCTCCGGCAGAGAAATCGGTGATCTCGGCCTTCGGCATTTTGCCGCCGCTCACCACCAGCCTGCCGCCGTCTTTAAACTTGATCGTGCCGGCGGTTTTGGCGCCTTTGTCCAGAACCACCAGGCCGCCGTCGATGACGGCGTTTTTCAGGGTTCCCGCTTTTTCGACGTACTCCTGGCCACCGGAATGCACGACGCAAGCGGAGGAAACGCCGCCGGCATCGACAAATTCGTTACCTTTGCTCTCCACCTTGGCGCCGATGATTTTGCCCGATCCGGCGACGCCGCCAAAAACCGTGGCGCCGATGCTCTCGCCGCCTTTGAACAGAAATTGCTCCGCGCCCGCGCTGACGAAGCAATCGGTGGAGGTGCCGGCGACAACTTCGCCGACGCCGGCGGAGATGACGGTGTCGAACGCCTTGCCGCCGGCGTACACGGTCTGACTGCCGCCGTTGACGACGTGCGTGCCGGAGACGACGGCGCCCGATTCGACGTAAACCTGGCCGCCGGAGACGACCTTGGTATTGATCGCCTTGCCGCCGTCCAGCACATTCAATATCTCTTGTTCCAGAACGCCGGAGACGCGGACCGGGCCGATCTTGCGGTTATGCACCGTCTGCCCGGAATTCACGAGCACGACTTTCGTACCGCTCAATACGTCACTGCTCATGATCGCCTCTCTCTGGTTGTACCGCGGAGCGCGCTTGACCGCCCGCAGCGCGAGCGCGACAAGATCGTCTCCATCGTCGCTATCATCCGGCAGGTGCCCCGCCGGCCCGCCGGTTATGCCGGCGGGCTAGTCAGTGTCGTGGCGTAATGAGACTTCAGGCGAAGTTCAAGTTAAATATTTTGGCCGCCGGTTAAAGCGCAGCGCTGGCGGCGCGGCGGACAACCAGAAGTTATGGGAGCTGCTTCGTTGGAAATCGCCGGCGGGTCAAGGGGGTGCTGCCCCCTTGACCCGTCTGGCTATTCCGCGGCCATTTCCGGTTTGGCGATGGCCGGGCGTTGGCCACCGAGGGTCTGGCGGTCGCGCCCCGCCGCGATGGCGCGCAGGCGGTTCATCACACTGCCGGTGCCGGCCGGGATGAGGCGGCCGACGATGACGTTTTCCTTCAGGCCGGTGAGCGAGTCGGTTTTGCCGGCCGTCGCGGCTTCCGTGAGGACACGTGTGGTTTCCTGGAAGGATGCGGCGGAGATAAAACTTTGGGTCTGCAGGCTGGCTTTGGTGATGCCTTGCAGCACCGGCAGGCCGCTGGCCGGGCGTTCGTTCAGTTTCAGGAGCTTGTCGTTTTCGATGTCGAATTCGACGCGGTCCACCAGTTCGCCGACCAGGAAGGTGGTGTCGCCGGCGTCGGTGATTTCAACTTTCTGCAGCATCTGGCGCACGATGACTTCGATGTGCTTGTCGTTGATTTTAACACCTTGCAAGCGATACACGTCCTGGATTTCGTTGACCAGGTAGTCCGAGAGGGCTTCGACGCCGAGCACGCGCAGGATGTCGTGCGGGACGCGCGGGCCGTCCACCAGCGGGTCGCCGCGGCGGACGTAGTCGCCCTCCTGGACCGAGAAGTGTTTGCCTTTGGGGATGAGGTATTCGGTTTCCTCGCCGGTCTCGTCGTTTTTCACGATAACGCGGCGTTTGGCTTTAAAGTCCTTGCCGAATTCCACGCGGCCGTCGATTTCCGAAATGATCGCGTGGTCTTTGGGGCGGCGGGCTTCAAAAAGTTCCGCCACGCGCGGCAGACCGCCGGTGATGTCGCGGGTTTTGGAGCCTTCGCGCGGGATGCGGGCGAGGACGTCGCCGTCCGCGACCGTGGCGCCGGGTTCCACCGAGAGGATGGAGTCCGGGTTGAGGAAGTAGCGGGCCTCCGAGCCGTTGGCGAGGCGCAGGATTTCGCCTTTCGGGTCTTTGAGGATCAGGCGTGGGCGAAGGTCCGCGCCACGGGCTGATTGTTTGTAGTCAACCACCACTTTGGAGGTGAGGCCGGTGACGTCGTCGGTGCGCTCGACGAGGGTGATGCCCTCGATGAGGTCGGCGTATTCGACGATGCCGGAGCGCTCGGTGATGATCGGCAGGGTGTAGGGGTCCCATTCGGCGAGTTTCTGGCCGCGGGCGACGGCGGCACCTTCGTCGGCGAGCAGGCGCGCGCCGTAGGGGACGCGGAAGCGGGCGCGTTCGCGTTTCGCGTTGTCGGTGATGACGATTTCGCAATTGCGGCTCATCACCACCGGCACGCCTGCGGAGTTGGTGACGACGTTGCGGTTGCGAATCGCGATGGTGCCGTCATGGCTGGCTTCCACGTTGGATTGCTCCGCACCACGCTGGGCGGCACCGCCGATGTGGAAGGTGCGCATGGTGAGCTGCGTGCCGGGCTCGCCGATGGACTGCGCGGCGATGACGCCGACGGCTTCGCCGGCATTGACCGCCGTGCCGCGGGCGAGGTCGCGGCCGTAGCAATGGCCGCAGACGCCGATTTTGGTGTCGCAGGTGAGGACGGAGCGGATTTTGACTGATTCCACGCCGGATTTTTCGATTTTCTCGGCTTCTGGCTCCTGGATGAGCATGTTGGCCGGCACGATAATGGCGCCCGACACCGGGTCCAAAACCTCCGCCGCCGTGGTGCGCCCCAGCACTCGTTCAGCCAAGGACGAAACGATTTCGCCGCCGTCCATCACCGCGCTGACGGTGAGGCCGCGTTCGGTGCCGCAGTCTTCCTCGATGATGATGCAGTCCTGCGCCACGTCCACCAGACGGCGGGTGAGATAGCCGGAGTTTGCGGTTTTCAGCGCCGTGTCAGCGAGGCCCTTGCGGGCGCCGTGGGTGGAGTTGAAATAGTCGAGCACCGAGAGGCCTTCTTTAAAATTGGCGATGATCGGTTGTTCGATGATTTCGCCTGACGGTTTGGCCATGAGGCCGCGCATGCCGGCGAGCTGCGACATTTGCGCCGGCGAGCCGCGGGCGCCGGAATGGCTCATCATCCAGACCGAGTTGGTGGGCTTGCCGACGGTCTGGCGGGAGATTTCGGCCATCATGGCCTTGGCGACGAGGTCTTTGCAGCGCGACCAGGCGTCCACGACCTTGTTGTAGCGTTCGCCGGCGGTGATGAGACCGTCCTGGTATTGCTGCTCGAACTCGCGGACTTCGGATTGTGTTGCGGCGACCAAGGTTTTCTTGGAATCGGGGATGACCATGTCGTCCTTGCCGAAGGAGATGCCGGCGCGGGCGGCGTGGCGGAAGCCGAGGCTCATGAGTCGGTCGCAGAAGATGACGGCTTCTTTCTGGCCGCAATGGCGATAGACCAGATCAATGACGTCCGAGACGGCTTTTTTGGTGAGCATCTTGTTGACGACCGAGAACGGCACGTTGGCGTTCAGCGGCAGCAACTGGCCGATCAGCATGCGGCCGGGGGTGGTGGCGACCATGACTTTCTTTTTGACGCCGGCATGGTCGATTGTTTCGATGCGCGCGCGGATGCGGTCGTGCAGCTTGATGGCGCCGGCGGACATGGCGAATTCGATCTCACCGACCGAGCCGAAGGCTTTGGCGTCCTCGTCCTTGGTGGCCAAAAACTCGGCGGTTTCCAAAGAGAGGTAGTAGATGCCGAGCACGATGTCCTGGCTGGGGACGATGATTGGCTTGCCGTTGGCGGGCGAGAGGATGTTGTTGGTGGACATCATCAGGACGCGGGCTTCGAGCTGCGCTTCGATGGAGAGCGGGACGTGGACGGCCATCTGGTCACCGTCGAAATCCGCATTGAACGCGGTGCAGACCAGCGGGTGGAGCTGGATGGCCTTGCCTTCGATGAGCACCGGCTCGAACGCCTGGATGCCGAGACGGTGCAGCGTGGGGGCGCGGTTGAGCATGACGGGGTGCTCGCGGATGACTTCTTCCAGAATGTCCCAGACTTCGGGGCGTTCTTTCTCGACCATGCGCTTCGCGGCTTTGATGGTCGTTGCGAGGCCGTATTTTTCGAGCTTGGCGTAGATGAAGGGCTTGAAGAGTTCCAGCGCCATTTTCTTCGGCAGGCCGCATTGGTGGAGTTTGAGCTCCGGGCCGACGACGATGACGGAGCGGCCGGAATAGTCCACGCGCTTGCCGAGCAG
>PLFB01000058.1:0-458 GCA_003137135.1 Acetobacteraceae bacterium | reverse complement strand
AGCGGGCGCAGTTCGGGCGGGATGACGGGGACGACGTCCAGGATCATCCATTCCGGGTGCGTGCCGGAATCCAGAAAATTTTCGACGAGTTTGAGGCGCTTGACGAGTTTTTTGCGCTTGGTCTCGCTGTTGGTTTCCTTCAGGTCCGCGCGCATGCGGGCCTTGTCCTCGGCGAGGTCGATTTTCAGCAGTATCGTCTTGATCGCTTCGGCGCCGATGCCGGCGACCAGGCCGTCATCAGGGTTTTCGTCCTGGTGGTTGTAGAGTTCGTCTTCCGAGATGAGCTGGTGTATCTTGAAGGCGGAGGTGCCGGGGTCGATGACGATGTAGGACTCGAAATAGAGGACTTTTTCGACGTCCTTCAGCGTGAGGTCCAGCATGGTCGCGATGCGGCTGGGCAGCGATTTTAGGAACCAGATATGCGCGACCGGGGAGGCGAGCTCGATATGGCCCATGCG
>PLFB01000193.1 GCA_003137135.1 Acetobacteraceae bacterium | reverse complement strand
GGGCAGCGCCCCCTGGCCTTTCTATCCGCGCCCGGAACGCCGCGGGTGCCAGTTGGGTCCAGCGTTTGAACGCCCGGCTGAACGCGCTGAGTTCGGAGTAGCCGAGCAGCGCCGCGATTTCCGTCAGATTGATATGCGCCTGGCGGATATAAATCAGCGCCAACTCCCGCCGCACCGTCTCCGTCAGACGCGAAAAATCCAAATTTTTGGCCGCCAGCGCGCGGTACAGTGTCGCCCGGCTCATCCCCAGCCGCGCGGACACCGCCTCCACATCCGCCTGGCCGGAGCAAAACCCCAGCCGGATTTCCTGCACCACGCGGCCGACAAAATCGTCCGGCCGCGCCGCCTCCGCGCGGCGCGCCAGTTCCGCCTTCAGCGCCGGCATTTTGTCCGGCCGCGCGCCCGGCATGGTTTTGGCCAGCCATTCGCGCTTCAGCAGAATCGCATTGGCAGGCTGCCCGAAATACACCGGCGCGTTCAGCAGCGTCTGGTGCGCCCCGGTTTCCGCCGCCCGCAAATGCTCAAAATGGATTTCCACCGGCGCCCAGGACGGCCCAAAGCAATGCACAAAAACATTGTTGAAAATGCCGATGCTCAGCTCAGCGTCCTGCCGGCGGAGGAGAATCCGGCCGTCCCGAATTTGATATTCCAGCCGCACCAAATCCCCGTCGTCGCGCAGCGCCAGGGTGGAATGTTCCTGCAGCGCCGGAAAATACCGGCACAGATTTTTTAGCGCCTCCCCCAAAGTCGGCGAGGCCAGCACCAGTTCCCCCAGCGTCCCCATATTCTCCAGCCGGTAGCTCTTGCCGAATCGCAGCCCAAAATCATCCACCGCGGTCTGCCGCGCCGCCTGTTCGAACAAATCGCAGTACCGGTTCAAGTCCAGCAGCGCCGCTGGGTCGCCGGCCGCGCGCATATCCAGCCGCGCCGCGCCAAAAATCCGGTCGGCATCGCCGCCGCATTGGCCGATCAGGCCGACAACGCCAGCCGCCGCGACCGCCGAGACCCTGGGTTCAACGCCCATCCGCCCTCCAATTTTGGGAAACTAAGTTTACCCACAAGCAAGAGTTCAACACAATCGAAACTTTTTGCTTAAGGCGCAAGCAAGTTTTGCTTAATTCGGCAGCAAAATTGATTAGAAAAACAAACCTTTGCGCGATTATGACACGAAATGTCAAGCCCGCCGCCCTTCAACCGCG
The DNA here is from genome assembly GCA_003137135.1 of Acetobacteraceae bacterium. Lineage (GTDB taxonomy): Bacteria > Pseudomonadota > Alphaproteobacteria > Acetobacterales > Acetobacteraceae > Acidocella. The sequence goes on along the minus strand of PLFB01000193.1, from coordinate 1,911 downwards.
TAGCCTTACCGCCTCGCCGGGTATTGGGGGCATTTCGGCGCGCAGCCCCCGTCTTGGCCTGCAACGGCATTTTAGGAGTCACAATATGGACGATCTCATTCACGCTTCACCCGCCGCCGCCGGCATGTCCTCGCTGCGCCACCCGCTCGAGCCGCTCTCCGCCGCCGAAATCCGCGCCGTCATGGCGCTGATCCACGCCTCCCCGGACTTCGGTGAAAAATTCCTGTTCGAGACCATCGAACTGAAGGAACCCCCGCGCGCCGCCCTCGACGACTACGCCGCCGGCAAATTTTTTCCCCGCGAAGCCCGCGCCAACGTTTTTCTGGGTGATGTGCCCGGCGTGTACAAACTCACCGTCTCCCTCGCCGACGGCGCCATCACCTCAAAGCAATTCTTCCCCACCAAGCGCCCGATGATCCAGCTCGAGCAATTCCTGCAGATCGAAGGCATCGTGCGCGCCAACCCGGACTTCATCGCCGCCTGCGCCAAGCGTGGCATCACCGACATGTCGATGGTTTGCGTGGACCCCTGGTCGGCCGGCAATTTCAACGTCCCCGGCGAGGAAAACGGCTATCTGTGCCACACCTTCTCGTGGCTCCGCCTGCGTGAAAACGAAAATTTCTACGCCCACCCGATCGAGGGCCTCAACGCGGTGCTCGACATCAAGGCCGGCAAAGTGATCCGCGTCGATGATTACGGTATCACACCGATCCCGATGGCCGAATTCAACTATGAGCACCAGTTCTTCGACAAATTCCAGACGCCCCTAAAACCGCTCGACATCGTGCAGCCCGAAGGCCCCAGCTTCACGCTCAACGGCCACGCCCTCACCTGGGACAAATGGTCCCTCGTCATCGGCTTCAACGCCCGCGAAGGCCTCACGCTGCACGACATCCGTTACGACGACCGACCCATCGTCAACCGCGCGGCACTCGCCGAAATGGTCGTGCCCTACGGCGCCCCAGAAAATGGCCATTTCCGGAAAAACGTGTTCGACATCGGCGAATACGGCCTCGGTAAACTCACCAACTCGCTCACTTTGGGCTGCGACTGCCTCGGCACCATCGCCTATCTCGATGTCGACCTCAACACCATGACCGGCGACATTTTTCATATCGACAAAGCCATTTGCATCCATGAAGAAGACAACGGCATCCTCTGGAAACATTGGGATTTTCGGACCGAGCGCACCGAAGTGCGCCGCGCCCGCAAACTCGTGGTTTCCTCGATCGCCACGGTCGGCAATTACGAATACGCCTCCTACTGGTATTTTACCCAGGACGGCAATATTGAATTCGAAATGAAAGCCACCGGCATCATGAACACCTCCGCTTGCCAACCCGGCAAGCCCACAAAATACGGCACCGAAATCGCCCCCGGCCTGCAGGGCCAAATCCACCAGCACATTTTTTGCGCGCGCCTCGAAATGGCGGTCGACGGTCCCGGCAACTCCATCGTCGAATGCAACACCTACGCCGAAGAGGACGAGACCAAAAATCCCTACGGCAACGCCTACTACCAATCCGAAACCGTTCTCAAAACCGAACTGGAAGCCTGCCGCAAAGCCAACCAGGCGACGCATCGTTTCTGGAAGGTGATCAACCCCAACAAGAAAAACCACGTCGGCAAGCCGACCGGCTACAAAATCTACCCCTCCAACCCGGTCACCAGCTACATCAAGTCCGACTCACCCTCCGGCATCCGTTCCCGCTTCATCGAAAACCAGCTCTGGGTCACCAAGTTCGACCCCGAGGAGCGCTACCCCGCCGGCGAATTCATGAACCATTCAGACGGCCGCGGCGGCATCGAAGATTTCGTCGCGCAGAACCGCAACCTCGAAAACACCGACCTCGTCCTCTGGCACGTGTTCGGCGTGCACCATCAGCCCCGCACGGAGGATTTCCCGGTCCA
>PLFB01000044.1 GCA_003137135.1 Acetobacteraceae bacterium | reverse complement strand
CCCCCAGGAGCAAAGTTTTTTGCGCGCTTTTTTTCAAAAAAGCGCTTCTTACTTAACTAGCTTTCGTGCCAACGCCTCCTCGGCTGTCGCCACGCCGCCGTGCGCGGCGGACCATTTCATGGGGTCTTCCAAAAATTTGCGCACGCCGGCGAGGGCCTGGTCGGTGAAGTAGGGGCGGTCTTTGGCGGCTTCGAGCACGTCCCACCAGGTGCAGAGATGGTGCAGGGCGATGTCCATTTTGGCGAGGGTTTCGAAGCTGCCGGGGAAGACGCCGTAGAAGAACACGACGAAGGTATGGTTGCAGATGGCGCCGGCCTCGCGCAGGGTTTTGGCGAAGGCGATTTTGCTGCCGCCGTCGGTGGTCAGGTCTTCGACCAGAATGGTGTTCATGTTGTCGGGTACGTCGCCTTCGATGAGGGCGTTTTTGCCAAAGCCTTTGGGTTGCTTGCGGACATAGGCCATGGGCACGCCCATACGCTCGGCGATCCAGGCGGCGAACGGGATGCCGGCGGTCTCGCCGCCGGCGACGGCCTGGATGGTCTCGTAGCCGATGTGACGGGAGATTTTCTCCACCGCCAGGTCGCAAATTTTGGCGCGCGCGCGGGGGAAAAAGATGATTTTGCGGCAGTCGATATACACCGGGGATTTCCAGCCGGAGGTGAGGGTGTAGGGTTCTTCCGGCCGAAAGTTTACGGCCTTGATTTCCAGCAGCAGTTTCGCGGTGGTGAGGGCTGCGTCCCTGTCCCAGTCGCTGGCCCATTCGATTTTCGCCGCAATCCGCCCGCTCATCGTGTTATCCCTATGAATCCCGTACAGAATCCTATCGCGCGCGGCGCATGGCGTCCATGCGGGGCAACCGGGCGGAGGTGGAGGAAGGAAGCAAGCAGCGCTTTTTTGACAAGAAGCGCGCAAAAAACTTTTGATTCCTCTGGACCGCGCGGGTGAAACCACCCGAGACCCAGATTACCAGAAAGTTTTTTGCTGCTTTTTTTCAAAAAAGAAGTTCTTGCTTCCTTACCTCCCTTCCCCCGGAGGGTTGTCTCCCGCGGCCAGGGTGATAAGCATTCGCGGTAGGTCAAGGAGCGGCAAAATGGCGAAGATCAAGGTGAAAACCCCGGTCGTGGAAATGGACGGGGATGAGATGACCCGCATCATCTGGGGCTTTATCAAGGAAAAGCTGATCCTGCCGTATCTCGACATCGACCTGAAATATTATGACCTCGGCATCGAGTACCGCGATGAGACAGATGACCAGGTAACCCTGGACGCGGCGTTTGCCACCAAGCAATACGGCGTGGGCGTGAAATGCGCGACGATCACGCCGGATGAAGCGCGCGTAAAAGAGTTTTCGCTGAAAAAGATGTGGCGCAGCCCGAACGGCACCATCCGCAACGTGCTGGACGGCACGATTTTCCGAGAACCCATCATTTGCAAGAACGTGCCCCGCCTGGTGCCGCACTGGTCGGAGCCGATCGTGATCGGCCGCCACGCCTATGGCGACATTTACCGCGCGACGGAGACGAAGATTCCGGGGCCGGGCAAGGTGCAATTGACCTTCCACCCCGCCGACGGCGGCGAGCCGATGTTTTTGGACGTGCATGATTTTAAGGGCCCCGGCGTGGCGATGGGCATGCACAACACGCTGGCGTCCATATCCGGCTTTGCCCGCGCCAGCTTCAACTATGGGCTGACCCGCAAATTTCCGGTTTATCTGTCAACCAAGAACACGATTCTCAAAGCCTATGACGGCATGTTCAAGGACACGTTTCAGGCGATTTTCGATGCCGAGTTCAAGGAGAAGTTTGATGCCGCGGGCCTGACCTACGAGCATCGGCTGATCGACGACATGGTCGCCAGCGCGCTGAAATGGACCGGCGGGTATGTGTGGGCCTGCAAGAACTATGACGGCGACGTGCAGTCGGACATCGTGGCGCAGGGTTTTGGCAGTCTGGGGCTGATGACCTCGGTGCTGCTGAGCCCCGATGGGCTGACGGTGGAATCCGAAGCCGCGCACGGCACAGTGACGCGCCATTTCCGCGACCACCAGAAGGGCAAGCAGACCTCCACCAACCCGATCGCCAGCATTTTCGCCTGGACCCGCGGGCTGATTTACCGCGGCCAATTCGACGGCACGCCGGACGTGACGGCATTTGCCGAGACTCTGGAGAGGGTTTGCGTGGAGACGGTGGAATCCGGTTTCATGACAAAGGACCTGGCGATTCTGATCGCCAAGGACGCGCCCTGGCTGAACACGCAGGATTTTCTCGACAAGATCGATACGAATCTGCAAGCGGCGATGAAATAACATGATGTTATCAATGCCGGCCTTGCGAGAGACCGTCTAGATGCCGTTCGAGGAAGCGCGGCTGCGCGCGCTCGCCGCCGGCGCCGAAAACCGGGTCGGTCTGTGGGAGGAGATTCTGCGCGGCGCGGACGCCAAGGTGGTCGCGGAATTCGGCGTCTGGCGCGGCAATTTCGCCAAAAAGCTGCTCGGCGCCTGTGATTTCATCGAGCGTTATTACATGATCGACCCGTGGGCGCAGCTGGCCGACTGGAACCGTGCGAAAAACGCGCAGACCGAGGATTTTGAAGAGATTTTTCAGGAGGCGTTGGCGGCGACCGCGTTCGCGGCCGAGAAAATCTGCGTCCTGCGCGGCACCACGAAGGACATGATCCATAAAATTCCAGACCAGTCGTTGGATTTTGCCTATGTCGATGGCGACCACACGCTGCGCGGCATCACCATCGATCTGGCGCGGGTGCTGCCAAAAATGAAACCCGGCGGCCTGATCGGCGGCGATGATTTCTTTCCAAAGCCGTGGCCGAACTCTCCGAAATTCGAGCCGACGATGGTGTGCCCCTACGTGATCTATTTTGCGGAGGCGCATGACCTGCCGATTTTTTCGCTGCCGTTGAACCAGTACATGATCGAGGTGCGCGGGCAAGCCGGCTTCTCGTTCACCGACATCGTCGGGCAGTACGGGGATATTTCGCTCAGCCGGACCGCCGACGGGCCGCCCCGCGACAAGGGCCGCAACGCGCGCCGCGCCGGCCGCCAGGCCAAGCGGCGCCAGCGCAACATGGCGCCGGTGTGAGCCGCGTTTCCGGAACCGGCCAGGGCGAGCAAGAGCCCGGTTGAGGGATGGCCAGCCGCGCGGCGGCCAAATGAACTGGCGCGGCACCGGCAATGATGTCATTATTCGATAGCCATCTTGTCATGACATTCGGAGATGCCTCATGAACCTGCAAATCCGCGACCCGCGCGCCCGAGACCTCGCCAAACGCATCGCGCAGCGCCGTCGCGTCTCCATGACGGAGGCGGTCGTGCAAGCGCTGGAGGCGGAATACCGCCGCGTCGCCGAAAGCATCCCGCTGGCCGAGCGCCTCGGCGCCATCGCGGACGACCTGGCGAATCTCTCGGCGCCGGGCGGCCGTGATATGACGCCGCAGGAAATCGACGGCATGTGGCAAGACCCCTGATGTTCATCGACACCTCGGTCATCGTCGCCATTCTGTCAGGCGAGCCGGACGCCACCGATTTCGCCAACCGGATCGAAGCCGCCCCCTGTGTCACCTCCGCCCTCGTCATCCTGGAAACCGCCATGCGCCTTTCATCGAAGCTGCGCATCGACCCGATCACCGTCGGCGAAAAAATCCAGGCGTTTCTGGAGGAAGCCAGGATCACCCTGGCGCCGATGGATAACCAGACCGCACAGCTCGCCATCGCCGCCTTCGCGGCCTACGGGAAAGGCCGCGGTCATCCCGCCCAGCTTAACCTGGCGGATTGCCTGTCCTATGCCTGCGCAAAAGCGCAAAACATCCCGCTTCTCTACAAAGGCAAGGATTTCACCCATACCGATCTCGTGTAGCCCCACCCCACCTCAAACTTTCATGGACCGTGATGTTGCCACATGGTATGGAAGTGTAACATTTCAGGGGAAACCTCCGTGCGCTGCTTCGTCCTCCTCGCCCTCATCCTCGCCCCCGCCACCGCCTTTGCCAAAACCCCCAGCGTCACCGTTGACGTCGACTCGGCCTCGCCCAACCTCCTGGTTACGGACAAAATCCTCGGCATGAATATGGCCAACTGGTTTGACCAGACCCAGGCCGGCATGGCCGCGGCGTTGAAAACCGGCGGCATCCGCGCGGTGCGCTGGCCCGGTGGCTCCGCCTCCGACACCTTTCATTGGCAAACCAACACCGAATGCGGCAACGGCTACGTCAACCCCAATTCCACGTTCGACAATTTCTTCACCGACATCGTCGATCCGGATAAATTGGACGTCGCCGTCACCCTCGATTACGGCTCCAACGCCGCCTGCAACGCTGGCGGCGACCCGACGGAAGCCGCCGCCTGGGTCGCCTACGCGCTGGCGCATCACGAGCCGGTCAGCCACTGGACCGTCGGCAATGAGGTCTATGGCAGCTGGGAATACGACCTGCACCAGATACCGCACGACCCGACCACCTACGCCAACGCCGTCGCCAACGGCTACTACCCGGACATCAAGGCCGCCAACCCCAAGGCGCTGGTCGGCGTGGTGGTCAATCCCGGCAACGACCCGCCCTGGGACCCCATCGTCCTGTCCCAGGCCAAATACGATTTTGTCGAATTCCACTATTACGCCCAGGCCCCCGGGCAGGAGAGCGACGCCTACCTGGTCGGCCAGGCCTCGCAGGATTTCGCCAGCGCGATCATGGCGGTGAAGACCGACCTGGCCGCCGCCGGCAAGCCCGATACGCCGATCTATGTCGGCGAACTCGGCTCGGTCTATTCCGACCCCGGCAAGCAGAGCACCTCCATTACCCAGGCGCTGTTCGCCGGCCAGGTGCTGGGGGAGATGATGAACGCCGGCATCGCCCGCGCCACCTGGTGGCTGGGTTTTGGCGGCTGCAATGACGCGGCGGGCGGCGGCAATTTCTCGTCATCGCTGTATGGCTGGCAGAATTTTGGCGGCTACATGGTGTTTTCCGACGGCACGCCGGAATATGGCTGCTCCAACGCCACGCCGGTGCCGCTCGGCACGCTGCTGCCGACCGCGCGCGCCTTCCAGCTGTTCGCGCTGGTCGCCAAAAACGGCGAGCACGTGCGGCCCGTGACCGCCACCGGCCACACCAGCAACTTCCGCGCCTACGCCGCCACCGCGGGCGCCGGCACGGCGGTGGTGCTGTTCAACACCGATGAGACCAAAAAACTCGACGTCAGCCTCGGCATCGCCGGCGTGGACAGTTCCAGCGGCGTGACCACCACCACCTACGACCGCGCGATCTACGATAAATCCCAAAACAACGTCTGGGCCGGACCCGAGAAGAAATCCCTGGGCGCGCAGGTGATGCCGCTGAAACTCACGTTGCCGCCTTGGAGCATGACTGTGGTGCAGGTGAAGTAAGTAAAGAAGCGTTTTTTTGGAAAAAGCGCGCGCGGGCTGCGGGCCAAAAAACTTTTGCTCCTGGGGGAGCGTGGACCGGGATTGCCTTTAATCGCCTCCGTTGGAGGCGATTAAAGGCAATCCCGGTCCACGCTCCCCCAGGAGCAAAGTTTTTTTGGTTACCCCGGGCGGGGCGCCTTTTTTTCAAAAAAAGTAACTTCTTTCCTTCTTCGAATCCTAAACTGCAACCAAATATTCATTCCGTCTGCGGTCATAACGTCCTAACGTTGCACTGAATTCGCCAGAAGGAAACGCCCCATGAGCCGACACGCCCTCGTCCACGGCCGCCAGACCAGCCATCGCCGCCATCCCGCCCGGCACGGCCACCATACGCATCATAAAACCAAGGAACCGAACCCCGGTTCGCACGCCACCGGCTCCCAACTCCCGGTCCAGTCCCACACTTTTGTGGACCCGCATTTTCCGTTCCAGCCGCTGCCCACCCCCACCGGCCAGCCGCCGTTCCGGTTCGACCTCTCGCAGCTTCTGCAGGCCGATGAAATCGCCAAAATCACCGCCGCCGGCAAGCTGGTGTTTCACACGGTCGGGGACACCGGCGACGAGCGCGGCAAGGAAATGGATTTCGTCGCCGCCATGCTCACCGCCGACTATGCCGGCAGCCCGGACGGCGCTGTGCCGGCGTTCTTCTACCATCTGGGCGACGTGGTCTATTTCGCCGGCGATATCGATATGTACGGCGAGAATTTTTATGAAACCTACGCCGAGTATCCCGGCCTGATCGTCGCCATTCCCGGCAACCATGACTGCCAGCCGGACGACCCGCAGGACGGCCCGGTGGACCCCAACAAGGTTCCCCTGGACGGTTGGGTGCAGAATTTCATGTCCACCACCCCGGCGCAGCTCGGCTCGCTGAAGACCAACTCCAACCGCACCCAGATGGATTTGCCGAACGTCTATTGGACGTTTACCACCCCGCTCGCCACCATCATCGGCCTGTTCTCTAATGTCAGCGAAACCGATGCGGAAATCCACCAGGACCAGATCGACTGGTTCCGCGGCGAACTGACCGCCGCCGATCCGGCCAAGGCGCTGATCGTCACCATCCATCACCCGCCGTTTTCGGGCGACACCGAGCATTCCGGCAGCACGGTGGCCGAACAAATCCTGTTCGACAGTTTTGCCGCCACAAACGTCTATCCGCACCTCATCCTCTCCGGCCACGTGCACAACTACCAGCGCTTTACCGTGCAGCAGCAGACGCAAAACGGCACCGCCGCCATCGCCTGCGTCGTCGCCGGCAATGGCGGTTATTCCAAGCTGAGCACGCTGGAGAAGGTGGATGGGTCCTACCCCGACGCCCCGATGACACTGACGGATACGTTGACGCTGAACCAATACGACCAGCAGAATTATGGCTTTTTGCGCTTCGAGGTGACCAAGCAGTCGATCGTCGGGATCTATTCCTCCGCCCCGTACGCCGAAACCGAGCCGCCAAACGCCAGCGTGGTGGACCGTTTTACCATCGACCTGGCCAGCCGCACGGTGACGACCGGATAGTAAAGGCAAGGAAGAAGTTACTTTTTTTGAAAAAAAAGTAACCAAAAAAACTTTTGCTCCTGGGGGCGTGGGGCCGGGATTGCCTTTAAGCGCCTCCTTTAGAGGCGCTTAAAGGCAATCCCGGCCCCACGCCCCCAGGAGCAAAGTTTTTTGGCCCGCAGCCCGNNTCAAAAAAGCGCTTCTTGCTTTCTTACGGGCCGCTTGAGGCTAACGAATACGGAAGGTTTATCCCGCAAAATGTCTCGCTTGGGGGCGTTTGTCTCACGCAAACATTAAATTTTACGAAAATCGTACCTCAGAACGAAAATCCGTGCTTTTTTTGCTTTATTTCAGAACTAAATCTGGTTTAACGAATTATGGAGTTTAGATTAACAAACTGCAATGTATGGGGGTTCTTAAGACCTTGACCTCGTTCAACCAAGCAGAAGGCCGTTGTGCTTGCCAGGAACTGGACCTGTGGAGGTCCGCGGTCGTCAGCGCAACCGGCCTGATCGGTATCTTCTCCTTCGCGGATTTCTTCAATGCCGTCGTCTCTCACCTGGCGACGCTGATGGATTCTGGCGGCGCCGCGCTGATCGTGTTCGACGGCCCGAACCATCTGCGCTACCGGCTGTTTTCCGGCATCGAGCAGATCAACCAGCAATCCATCGCCGCCTTCCGTTTCCGCGCGGATTCCGGCACCGTCGGCCGCGCCCTCGCCACCGGCGCGCCGCTCTATACCGAGGATTATCCCAACAGTCCGGACGCCATGCCGGAATTCGTGCAGGCCGGCATCAAGGCCAACCTGGTGATCCCGCTGCGCGACCAGTCGGGCCTGGTCGGCGCCATGGTCATTTCCTGGCTGAAGCCGCCGCCCAAACAGCTGGAGCCGAGCGCGCTGATGATCGTCGGCATGTTCGCCGCCCTGGTGTCCGCGGCGCTGTACCGCGAGGCGCTGGAGGATCAACTGAAGGCGCAATCCCTGCATGACCCGCTGACCGGCCTGCCGAACCGCCGGCTGTTGATGCGCCGCCTGCACGAGGCGCATGAGCGCGCCCGGCGCCACGGCGGGATGGTGGCGGTCGGCGTCATCGACCTGGACGGTTTCAAGCAGGTCAACGACGAATTCGGGCATTCCACAGGCGATGAGGTGCTGATCGCCGTCGCCAGCAGTTTCCGCAGCAATATGCGTACCAATGACATGATCGCCCGGCTCGGCGGGGACGAATTCGTGGTCATCCTGGAGGACATCAAAACCGTCGCCGAGGCCGAGATTCTGTTCGAGCGCCTGCTCGGCATGGTCCGGGACGCCGGCGGCACGGCGCTCGAAGCCGGCCGGATCGGCGCCAGCATCGGCGTCGCGATCGACAATCCGGCGGCCAGTGACCCGGAAACCCTGTTGAAGGCCGCGGACGAGGCGATGTACCTCTCGAAACGCCGCGGCGGCAACTGCGTCGTCTTCGCCGGTTCCGCCGAAGGCCCGCCGCGCGCCCGCGGGCTGGCGGCGTTTCGATAGAAGGAAAAAGCGCGCAAAAAATTCAGGCTGCTTTGCGCGGGGCTGAGCCGTTAGCGGCCCAGCCCCGCGCGAAGCGTCGCCAAAAGTTTTTGCGCGCTTTTTTCAAAAAGCGCTGCTTGCTTTGCTACCTTTCCAACGCCGAGGGCAGGGCCCCCGGCGCCGTACTCGCCGCCTGGGCGTCCATGGCGGGGGCTGGACCCAGGACCGGCGCGTTGTCCGGCGCCGGCGCGGGCGCGTCCGGCGGGGGTTCGGCGGCCGGCGCGGCTTGCGCCACTGTCAGCATCGCCGGCGCGGTCTCGGGAAAAGTCTGCTCCCAGCCGCCGCCCAGCGCCTGATACAGCGTCACCAGATCGCCCGAAAGCCGCGCCACGGACTGCGCCTCCGCCTGCTGCGCCGACAAATAGCTTTCCTGCGCGTTCAGGACCGAGAGGTAATCCGCCAGACCTTCCTTGTACTGGTCCTCCGCCAGTCCCAGCGCGATCTGGCTCTGCTGCGTGTCGGTTTTCAGCGCGTCCAGCGTCGCGTGCTCCTGGTTATAGTCGATCAGTGCGGTATCGACCTGGTAAAACGCGATCAGCACGGTTTTGGCGTAGTTCAGCGCCGCCTCTTGCTGCTGCGCCTGGCGCAGTTTCAGCTGCCCGGTCAGTTGCCCGCCCTCAAAGATCGGCAGCGACAGTTCCGGCCCGACCGCGTAGGTGATCGCCTTGAATTCATTCAAATTCTTGAATTGCAGCGCCTGCAAACTCACCGAGCCGGAGAGCGACAGGTCCGGGAAAAAACTCGCCACCGCCACGCCGGTCTCCGCGGTCGCCTCGTGCAGCGTTTGTTCCGCCTCCCGCACGTCCGGCCGGCGGCGCAACAGGTCCGCGGGCAGGCCGATCGGCACCGAAGGCGGCGTCAGCGGCACCGCGGCCGGGGTGGTGAGCCGGTCGGACAACTCCTCCGGCGTGACCGCCAGCAATTCGCCGATCTGGCCTTCATAGGTGTCGCGCTGCGCGATCAGCGTGGGGATCTGGCTTTCGATCTGCGCCGCCGCGGCGCGCGCGTTCGCCACGTCCAGCGCGGTCGTCAGCCCGGCCTGCTGGCGCTCCACCGTCAAATTCACCAGCTGGTTGGCAAGATCCAGGTTCTTCTGGGTGATCTGCAGCACGGTTTCGGTGCCGCGCAGAGAAATATAAGAACTCGCGACCTCCGCCTCGACGTTCAGCAGCGCCGCGCGCCTGGCCTCCTCCGAGGCCGCCGCCGCGGCGACTGCCGCCTCCACCGCGCGCCGGTTCTTGCCCCACAGGTCGAGGTCATACATCGACTGCAGGCCGTACTGGTACAAATCCAGCGCGTGGATCGTCGAACCGGAGGCGCCGCCGCCGCCGATCGAGGCATTGGTGCCGTTCGCCACCGTCCCGGCATTGACCGCGGCGCCGGAACTGCCGGCGCCGCCCAGCGCGGTGAAAATACCCTCTTTGCTCGGCCCTTCGCGCGTGAGCGACGCCGCACCCGACAGGCTGGGGAACAGCACCGCGCCGGCGATCTGGGCCTGCGCCTGCGCCTCCAGCAGCCGCTCGGTGGCGATCTGCAAATCCAGATTCTGGCTCACCGCCCGGCTCTCCAGCGCGCTCAGCACCGGGTCGTCAAAACTCTGCCACCAGGCCGGGTCCACCGCGTCGCCGCTTGCATAGGGCGCGCCGCCGCCTGGGGCGTCCTGAATATAGGCCGCCGGGGTCGCCGCCCGCGGCGCGGAAAAATTCGGCCCCACCTCGCACCCGGCCAAACCAAAAACCGCCACCAGCGCCAAAGCGCCGCCGCGGCGGCAAAACAGATCAGTGCCCAACCGGAACTCCTTGAGCCGCCTGTTTTGGCGGCGTTTTCAACAACAAAACAAACGGACAAATCGCAAACGCGATCAACCCGACGATCCGGAACATATCAAGATAGCTCATGAACGCCGCCTGTGTCTGCACGATGGGCGCGATCTGGGAAACGCTCAGATGGTGAAGGCTGGTATACGGCGTGATCGACTCGGCCAGCCTGGCATGATGAAACTGCGTGCGCCAGGCGAGCATGGTGGTGACGAACGAAATCCCGATGCTGCCGCCCAGATTGCGGCACTGGTTGACCAAAGCGGAGGCCTCGCCGTTCTGGCGCGGCGGAATGCCGATATACGCCATCGAATTGACCGGAATGAACACGAACGGCAATGCCACCACCTGCAGCACGCGGTCGAGCGAAAGCGTCCAAAAATCCACGCCCGGCACGATGCCCGACTGCAGCAGCAGCGACACCCCGATTTCGAAGAACCCGCCGAATAACAGCCACTTCGCCGGCACCACCCGCCCCGTGATGAAGCCGGCCACCGGCATCAGCCCGATCGTCGCAATCCCCCCCAGCGCCAGCGCCATGCCTGACGTCACGGAATTGTAGCCCAGCAGCGTCTGCGTCAGCTGCGGCACCAGCTGCGTGGAGCTCAACAAAATGAACCCCACGAAAAACAGCATGGCGTTGGCAATGAGAAAATTACGGTTTTTTAACAGCCGCAGGTTCATCACCGGGTACGGATGCTCCCACTCCCACACCGCCAGCACGCTCAGGCTGACCACCACGATGACGAAACACGTCAGGATGAAGGGCGAGGAAAAGCCGTCATCTTCCTGAAACTTGTCCAGGAAAACCTGCAGCAGACCAAACCCCAGGGCGACCAGAAACAGCCCGAAAAAATCGAAATGGATGCCCGCCTTCAGCAACTCCTTGCGCTCCTTGATCAGCAGCGCCGGCTCGCTGATGAACGTTGAAATCAAGGTGAACGCGATCAGCCCGACCGGCAGATTGATCAAAAATATCCAGTGCCAAGAGAGATTATCCGTCAGATAGCCGCCCAGAATGGGGCCGACCGCCGGCGCGGCGATCACCGTCAGCCCATATACCGAAAACGCCTGGCCCCGCTTGCTCGCGGGAAACGAATCCGCCAGCAGCGTCTGCGTCACCGGCGCCAGGCCGCCGCCGCCCAGCCCCTGAAACACGCGCGCGACCAGCATCATCGAGAGCGTCGTCGAAAACGCGCACGCCACCGAACTCACGGTGAACAACGCCACACAAATCAAATAAAACCGCTTGCGCCCCAAGACATTCGCCAGCCACCCGCTGATCGGCAGAACGATCGTGTTGGACACCAGATAACTCGTCAGAACCCAGGTCGACTCATCCTGGCTGGCCGCCAGCGACCCCGCGATATGCGTCAGCGCCACATTCGCGATCGTGGAATCCAACACCTCCATGAACGGCGCCAGCGACACAATCGCCGCAATGAGCCAAGGATTGTAATTCCCCGCCGGCGACCGGGGCAGGTCCTCGGACCCGCTCATGACGGGCAGGCCTTGGGTTGTGGAGGGAAAGGCCAGGGGGGCTTTGCCCCCGCAGGCGCGGCCCCCCTGGACCCCCCACTAAGGCTGAAGGCCTTAGAACCCCTTAGTTTGG
>PLFB01000180.1 GCA_003137135.1 Acetobacteraceae bacterium | reverse complement strand
TGCTCTCGATCGCGCGGGCCTTGTTATTGAATCCTAAATTCTTGATCCTGGACGAACCGAGCCAGGGGCTGGCGCCTGTCATCGTGCAGGAAGTGATGCGCACCGTCGGGCGCATGAAGGAGGAGGGCATCGCCGTTTTGCTGGTGGAACAGAACGCTTTTCTGGCACTGCAGATCGCTGACCGCGCCTACGTGCTTTCCGACGGTGAAATCGTGCATGAAGGCCCCGCGCAGGAACTGGCGGCCGACAAGGAGCGTATGGAGTCGCTGGCTGGCGTGGCTCACGGCTAAACGCCATCACAGAAGCGAAGCCGCGATGTTGACCGACAGCGCCAGAATCACGGTGTTGAACAGAAACCCGATCAGACCTTGCACGGTCGCCAGCCGGCGGAGTTTTTTGGAGGTGATGTTCACGTCCGAAACCTGAAACGTCATGCCCAGCACAAATGAAAAATAGATGAAGTCGAGATAATTCGGCTTGTCGTCGCCTGGAAAGGCCAGGCCGCCTTCCGGGCCGCTGTCGGCGTCCACGGTATAGTATTCGTGGGCGTAACGATACGCGAACGAGACATGCGTGGTGAGCCATGAGAGCATCAGCGTCACCACCACAAACGCCAGATACAGCCCGCGCTCCGCCTTATGCCCCGAAGGCGCGCCGGAGAACAAAAAAATCGACGTGAAACTCATGATCGCACCGAGGATCGTCAGGGCAAAAACGCTCCATTCGCCCTCCTGCTGGCGTTTGGCGGCGGCGCTGATGTCGTAGTCCTTGGTCGATAAAAACGAAAAAAATGTCAGCCCCAAAAACGCCGCGCTGCCGATATCGAACGCCAGAATCGCCCTGATGGCGGTCTCGTGGATGAGCGAGAGCGGGAAGAATGACACCAGGCCGATGGCGACGCCGGCAAACAAATGCGGGCGCGCGCGGATGATTCGCAGCAGACGGAATTTCAGCATCCGCCCACATTAGGCGGCGCGGACCAGCCCTTTCAATGGCGCGGCATCCAAGCTGCCCGGAAATACCCGCGCCAGCGCGGCATCCGGCAGCCCCAGATGCGCCGCCAGCGCGCCCTTGGCGACGGACCGGATATCCGAAGTCGGCGCCAGGTCGCGGTTCTCAAAAAGCTGGCTGGGCGAAAGTCCCGGCCAGGTGCCTGCCACTTTGCCGCCGTTCACGTTGCCGCCCAGCACCAGGGTCATGGTGGCGGTGCCGTGGTCGGTGCCGCTGGTGCCGTTCATTGCCGCGGTGCGGCCAAATTCCGTCATGACCACCACCATGGTGTTTTTCCAAGCCGGGCCCAGCGAGGTTTTCAATGCCACCAGCCCGGCATCCAGCCCGGACAGCGGCGCCTTCAGCCCGTTCACCTGGTTGCCATGGGTATCCCAGCCTTCCAGTTGAAACGCCGCGATTCTGGGCCCGCCGGCCGCCGCCAGCAGCGTGCCGGCGTGGCTGGCTAGATCCGGGAAATTTCCGCCTTTGCCGCGCGCGGCGCCGCCCGGCGGCGCGTCACCAGGCGCGCTCGCCGCGTCGTCGGACAAGATGCTGGCGTCGAACGCGTCGCCGCGCAGACCCTCCGTAATCGCCGGTCCGGTCAAGGGGTCATTCGCATTCAACGCCTGAATGCGGGCGTACAGGTCGGGTGAGGGCGTGGCAAAATGCTGCGGCGCGTAAGAGCCGACGCGCACCGGTCCCTGCAGCAGCAGCGGCGTGCCGATGCCCACCGAAAGGCCTACCAGTGCCGCGCGGTTGCGCGTTGGAAATTCCGCCAGCACGCGGTTCAGCCAGCCGCTGGTGATGCCGGTGTTTTCGGTGCCTAATTGCAACAAATCCTGCGCCTCGAAATGGCTGCGGGTGCGGTACGGGCCGGCCACGGCGTGCACCGGCAACACCTCGCCGGCCTGATACATGCCGTACACGCCTGCGAGATTCGGGTTAAGCCCAAAGAAGCCGCCCAAGTCATGCATCCCGCCCGGCTGGCCCGGCGCCGGCGGAATCAAATTCGGGCGCAGCGACGCCAGATTCGCATCGCCATAGGGCACCACTGCGGACATGCCATCCAGCGCGCCGCGCAGCAGCACCACCACAAAGCGCTGGTCGGTCGGCGCATCCGCCATCGCCAGCTTTACCCGCGACGTGGTGATCAGAGCGGAGAGGCCGAGCAAGGTGGTGCGGCGCGTTGCGAGCATGGCACTATCTCCGTTGAAATTCGGGGGCGGCGAAGAGCAGGGTCAGCGCCTCCCGGCGGGAGCCGGCGGTGGCGATGGCGGTGGCGGTGGCGGGGCGCAGCAGGGCGCCGAGCGCATTATCCGCCACCTGATTTGGCTGCGGCCCGGCGGCGCCGTTATCAAGCCGGCCGGCATAGGTGTAGGCCCAGTCAACGCGCGACAAAATCGCGTCGCCGCCGTCCCAGTTCGCGGCCTGGTCGGACCAGCCATTGGGCAGCGGCGCGCCCCAAAAGGGCTGGCCGAGCGCTGTGGTGATGCCGGCATAGTCCACCGGCTTGCCATCCGCCGCCGGTGCGGCGCGCAAAGTGGAGATCAAGAATTCCTGCGGCGTTTTCAATTTGCTCAGAGGGCGCCAGGCCAAATCCAAATCCACCACCGCCGCGGCCGCGGCGGCCAGGTCGCCGCAAGTATCCGTCAGCGCCGTCGCGACGCGCGCCACGTCGTCCGGCGCAGGCTCGTCCGCCACGAAATGCGTCACCAGCTTTCGCGCCAGCATCTGATAGGACGTAGGATAGCGCGAGAGAAACACCAGCGCGGCGATGCCGGCCTGCTCGCCGCCGTCAAAACTATGCCCCATCACCGTCTGCGCACCGGGCTCATGCAATGCTGGACGGTACTTGAAGCCGGTCGGCGTGCCGCCGCCGTCGCTGGTGGCGACGGACCAGCCGGTAAGGATTTTCGCCATGCTGGTCACGTCCGCCTGCGTGTAGCCGGCGGCCAGGCCGACGGTGTGAAGTTCCATGCATTCACGACCGAGATTCTCGTTCAAGCCCTTGCGCATCTGCAGCCCCGCCATGCTGTCAGGGCCCATGGACTGCTCGTTATCCAAATACCGCAGCATCGCCGGATGGCTTTCCGCCGCCAACACCATGTTGGTAAAATTGCCGTTCACGAATGGCCGTATCGCCTCGCGAATAAACGGCCCCACCAGCGACGCGGTCTGCCCCTGAAACACGCTGACGGAAAAATGATTGGCGTAGAACCACACCAGCCGCTCCCGAAAACTCGCATTGGTGGCCACCGCCCAATTCATCTGCGCATGGCAGTCCGCCACGTACATCGCGCGCGCCTGGCTGGCGGGTTTCTGGCCCGCCGGCTTGCCCGCCTGCAAAAATGCTTTTCTGGCCAGCGCATCCGCCTTCAGCGCGTCCATGCCGTCCAGCCCGGTCGGCAAGCCGTCGAACGCGCCGGAAGCCTGCCCAGGATCGGGCCCCCGCAGCTGCGCCTTCAGCGCGCCCCGCGGGTCGGAATCCGGCCTGTCACTCGCCCCGGCGCCGAGGCCGAAGCGGATGAAAGCCTGGGCATTGATGCGATCCATGCGGCATGACTACCGGACCTACATGTATTTGTGTGTTTCAAAGGGAAACAGCAGAAAGAAAGCAGCGCTTTTTTTAAAAAGCGCTGTTTTACTTAAAGTTTACCTTCAAGCGCAGCTTCGAGCATTTGCTTCATCGCGGCCTCGTCCGCCGGCCGGGGATTATCCGGCGTGTTCGGGTCCAAAAACGCCTCGGCGGCGAGGTGGTCGAGGGAGTCTTCGGTCACGTTCAGCGCCGCGATCGTGTGCGGAACTTTCAGCGCGGCGCGCAGGTCCAGCACCCACTGCATGAAGCCGTCAAAGCCGTTGGGCAGGCCGAGGGATTGCGCAACGGTGGCGATGCCGTCTTCGATGGCGGGACGGTTATAGGCGAGCACGTAGGGCATCAGCACCGCGTTGGTGAGGCCGTGATGGGCGTGGAATTTGGCGCCGATGGGGTGCGAGAGGGAGTGGATGGCGCCGAGGCCTTTTTGGAACGCGGTGGCGCCCATCGCGGCCGCCGCCAGCATTTTGCCGCGCGCCTCCACGTTGCGCGGTTCGGTGGTGGCGGTGATGAGGGAGTTTTTTATCAGCCGCATGCCTTCGATGGCGATGCCGTCGCACATGGGGTTCCAGGTTTTGACGCAATATGCTTCCAGATTATGCGCCAGCGCGTCCATGCCGGTCCAGGCGGTCAGGGAGGCCGGCAAACCGAATGTTAATTCTGGGTCCAAAATGACGAGTTTCGGCTGCATGCTGGCGTGCAGCAGAATGATTTTGCGTCCGAGTTCCGTGTTGGTGATGACGGTGGCACGGCCGACTTCCGATCCGGTGCCGGCGGTGGTGGGCACGGCGAAGATGGGCGGAATCGGGCGGTCGAGCGGCGGCGGCGTCAGGGTGATTTCAAAATCCCAAAGCGGGCGCGTGGTGGCGGTGGCGAGTGCGATGGATTTGCCGCAGTCCAGCGCGCTGCCGCCGCCGATGGCGACGACCATTTCGGCCTCGTGCGCGTGATACGCGGCGAGGCCCGCAAACACGTCGGCCTCGACCGGGTCCGGATGCACGTCCTTGAACACGCTTGCGGCGATCTCATGCTTTTCGGCCGCGGCCAGGATGGCGGGGAAGAACGGCAGCGCGGCGACGCCGGGGTCCGTGACTACAAGCGCGCGGCGGATGCCTAAGTCCCGTGCGCGTGAAAAGAGTTTGGTGATGCGTCCTGGGCCGGCCAGAACCTCGGTGGGGATGCGCCAGTTGCCGGTCAAATCCATGCTACATCCTCTCAAAAGACCGGTATCGTTCCCAGTCCGTCACGGCGGTGTTGAAGGCGTCCAGTTCCACTTGCGCCATGTTGGCATAGTGCGCCACCACGTCCTCGCCGAACGCGGCCTTGTTGAAGCTGGAGCCGGCGAAAATTTTCGCAGCACCAGCCAGCGTCTTCGGCACGCGCTTGAGCTTGCCGAGATAGGCGTTGCCTTCGAACGCCGGCACCGGTTTCATTTCCTTGTCGACACCATCCAGCCCGGCGGCGATCATCGCCGCCAGCGCCAGATACGGGTTCACGTCGCCGCCCGGTAGCCGGTTTTCCACCCGCAGGGACTTGCCGTGCCCCAGCACGCGGAATGCGCAGGTGCGGTTGTCGTGGCCCCATACCAGGCCGGTAGGCGCAAAGCTGCCGGCGGCGTAGCGTTTGTAGGAGTTGATGTTGGGCGCGAAGAAAAACGCCAGCTCCTCGGCATGCGCCAGCAGCCCGGCCAGGAACTGCTGAAACACCAGCGAATGGTAGCGCGTGCCGGGTTCCACGAATACCGCGCGGCCTTCCAGATCCCGCAGGCTCAGATGCGTGTGGCAGGAATTGCCCTCGCGCTCGTTGAATTTCGCCATGAAGGTCAGCGCGCAATTATGCTCCGCGGCGATTTCCTTCGCGGCTTCCTTGTAGATCACGTGGCCGTCGGCCGCGCCCAGCGCGTCGCGGTACAAGAAATTGATCTCGTGCTGGCCAAGATTGCATTCGCCCTTGGAATTTTCGACCTGGATCCCGGCCGCCTCCATCGCGTTGCGGATCGCGCGGATCACCGGTTCCACCCGCGCGGTGCCGAGGATGGAGTAGTCGTTGTTATACTGATTCGCCGGCACCAGGTCCCGGTAGCCGGAATTCCAGGCGGCTTCGTAAGACGTGCGGAACAGAATGAATTCCAGCTCGGTCGCCGCCATCGCGTGCCAGCCGCGTTCGGCCAGCCGGGCGAGCTGTTTTTTCAGCATCGTGCGCGGCGCCATCTCGGCCGGGCTGTGGTCGGTCAGTTCGATATCGCACAGCACCATCGCGGCGCCATGCTGCCACGGCGCGCGGCGCAGCGTGTCGAGGTCCGGCTTGAACACGAAATCGCCATAGCCCTTTTCCCAGGAGGTCAGGGCGTAGCCGCCGACCGGCGCGCATTCGATATCGGTGGCCAGCAGATAGGCACAGCCCTCGGCCGCATCCACGGAAACCTGCTCGCAGAAATATTTCGGCATCATCCGCTTGCCCTGCAGGCGGCCCTGCATGTCGGGTGCGGCCATGATGACGGTGTCGATCTCGCCGGCCTCCGACAAAGCGCGCAACTGCGGCACGCTGAGCATACCCTTATTCGCCATAACGACCCATACGCATCTCCCCGGCCGGGAGGTGCCCCGGCCGGGGCTGAGAATGTGCCGAAAATGGCCGCTGGGCAAGGGAAGGAATAGCGGCAGGACAGCCGTTATGTCACGGGCGTCCCACGGCCCCGGGCGCAATGAATCAAAAGTTTCTTGCGCGCTTTTTTTTCAAAAAGGCGCTGCTTTCTTGTTTCACGTAACCGTTGCGCTTGGCGTTTTCGCAAGCCGCGCATAGGATCGCGCCGGGACAGGCCGCAACGATGTGGAGATGACAATGGCAAAACAGACCGACCAGCAGATTTTGGCCGCGGATGCGGAAACCTTGCACAAAATGGGCTACGCCCAGGAACTCTCCCGCCGGATGAACGGGTTTTCCAACTTCGCCGTGGCGTTCTCCATCATTTGCATTCTGGCCGGCGGCATCACGTCGTTCCAGGTGGGCTACTGCACCGGCGGCGCGTTCACGGCCATCATCGGCTGGATCGTCGGCAGCGTGTTCGCGCTCATCGTCGGGCTCTCCATGGCGCAGATCGCCTCGGCCTACCCTACCGCCGGCGGGCTTTATCACTGGTCGTCCATTCTTGGCGGCCGGGCCTGGGGGTGGGTGACGGCCTGGTTCAACATGCTGGGGCTGATCTTCGTGATCGCCTCGGTGAATGTCGGCGTCTATAACCTGTTCATCGGCCTGATTCTGGGCAACATCTTTGGCATCGACACCTCCAAATGGGGCCCGCTGCACCAGGACCTCGCGGTGCTGCTGATCACCGGCGCGCAAGGGCTGTTCAACCATTTCGGCATCCGCACCACGACCAAACTGATCGATTTTTCCGGCTACCTGATCCTGGTCATCGCGGTGCTGCTGACCGCCACCATGCTGTTCTCCGCCCCCCATCTCGACTTCGCGCGGCTGGACGTGTTCCAGAATTTTTCGGGCGCGCCAGGCGGCTCGGTCGTGCCGCAGGCCGGCAGCCCGTTCTACCTGTTCCTCCTCGCGCTGCTCTATCCGCTGTACACCATCACCGGGTTCGACGGCTCGGCCCATACCTCCGAGGAAACCGTGGACGCGCGCCGCAACGTGCCGCGAGGCATCATCAACTCCATCATTTGGTCCGCCGTGTTCGGCCTGGCGATGGCGTGCTCGTTCATCCTGGCAATGCCCGACCCGGTAAAGGCCGCGGCCGACGGCGGCAACGTCATCCTCAACCTGATGGCCGCGCTGCCGGTGCCGAACGGGCTGAAAGACGTGCTCTACGTCGGCATCGTGCTCGCCAACTTCCTGTGCGCACTGGCCGGCGTTACCTCCACCTCGCGCATGGTCTATGCCTTCTCGCGCGACGGCGGCCTGCCGGGCAGCAAATACCTCAAACACGTCAGCAAGGCGCACCGCTCGCCGGTTGCCGCCATCTGGGTCACCGCCGCGCTCTCGGTCGCCGCCACCCTGTACTCCCCCGCCTTCGCGGCGCTGGCCGCCGGCTGCGCGATGTTCCTCTACATCTCCTACGCCATGCCGATCGCCGCCGGGCTGTTTGCGGAAGGCAAAACCTGGACCGAATTCGGCCCCTTCAAACTCGGCGCGCTCTCCAAACCACTCGCCTTCATCACCATCCTCGGCGGCCTCGCCATCATCTATATCGGCACCCGCCCGCCCAACGATATCCTGGACAGCTACTTCATCGGCCTGCTCATCCTGCTCGCCATCATCTGGTTCACGGTCGCCCGTACCCGCTTCCCCGGCCCCCCCATCGGCGCCGCCGCCGTCGCCGCCCGTCGCGGGGAAATTGCGGCGGAGGAAGCGGCGGTCGGGGAGGTTTTATAGGCCGAAAAGACCAGGGGGCGCTGCCCCCTGGAC
>PLFB01000004.1 GCA_003137135.1 Acetobacteraceae bacterium | reverse complement strand
GAGGTTTCCTGGCCTATGAGCGACATACCAGACGTCATTGCCGAGACGCCCAACCCGGCGCTCATGCTTGGCGGGCGGTTCGCCCAGATGCTTCACGACCGGCTGCATCGCCCGGTCATTGACCTTCGGGACAACTCGATTTTTCCGGCGCTGGGTCAAATCTGCTTGGAGTTGAGCGAACCGCTCGCCGTGCCCGCCGACGCACCACAGCCCACAGACGAGCCGGCGTGAGCGCATCTAAAAAACCCCCAGCCATGTCGCTTGAACGGCAACAGGCGGCTGAATACCACAACCAAGGCGTCCAAGGCGCCGGCGGCGACCACCAGCTTGCGTATAAGCTGCTTTTGAGCGCGTGCGAGATCGACCCGAGCTTTGCCGGGGCTTGGTATGCTCACGGCAACTCAAACTCCGATCTTGACCTCCGCCCGGCCGCGGTGGCGTGTTTTCGCCGCGTTCTGGAAATGCCCACAGGTCCGGGCGAGAGTGGAGACCGCGATGCCGCCATGACGCTCAAGGCGCTCATCAACATCGGGCATCGGCTATATCACATGGGCAGGCTGGCGGAGGCGGAAGAATTTACCCGCCGCGCGCTCGAACAAGACCCAAATTCATCCTACGCGCTCATCAACCTGTCCATGATCGAAAGCCTGGGCGGCAATCAGGCTGAGTGCATCCGACTCTGCAAAAAGGCTTTTGCCTTGGACCAGACGCCAGTTGTGGAGCTGGCGTTGGCTTTTGCCCTGCTTTTCGACCGCCAGTTTATAGAGGGCCTTCGGCATTTTGAGTGCCGCTTTGCCTACAAAGACCAGAATTTTCTGAAATATCCCTACACGCGCTGGAAGGGCGAACCAGGCCAAACGGTTTATATCGTGGGCGACCAGGGCATCGGGGATTCGCTGTCCTATCTCCGGTTTGTCGCCCAAGCTGCCGAGCGATGCCGGCGGATCGTTTTGGGAATCCAGCCCGAAATAGCACGCATGGCGCAAGACGCGCTGCCCATGAATGTCGAGGTAGCACCGCTACCTCACGCCTTTCCCGCCGCGGATTTCTGGTGCCCGATTGTCTCTCTGCCCGTTGCGCTGGGGCTGACCGACGCGGAGTTCATAAACGCCCCCGGCGTTGTGGTAAGGGATTACCGCTTACCGGCGCACTGGAAAGTGTTGGGAAGGTTTGCCATCGGCATCGCATGGGCCGGATCGAAGCAGAATGACATAGACCGCTGGCGTTCCTTGGCACTTGAGCAATTCCTGGAATTGTACCGAGTTCCTGGCATTCAGCTTTATTCTTTGCAGGTGGGTGAGCATGCGGCTGACGTGCATCGCTTTGGCGCGGCGGCGCTGGTGAAAGATTTGTCGCCCATGATAAGGGACGCCACCGATACGGCCGCCATTATCCGGGAGCTTGATCTTGTCATTACCATTGAAAGTTTTGTGGGACATTTGGCGGGCGCGTTCGGCAAGGAATGCTGGATACCCGCCTCATTTTATGGCCGGGACTATAGATGCGGTCATACCGGAAGCTCATCAATCTGGTATCCCAAACACAAGCTTTTCCGGCAGGGACAGCACGAATCCTGGCAGCCAGTGTTTGACCGAATCTGCCGTGCACTGAGGGGGCGGTTGAATGGCAACGATTGACCAGTCAGGCGCGGAAGTTGAGCCGCGCATCGTGTTGTCTGACCACGAGCGGCGGCTCCTGATGATGGCTGGCGAAGGCGGCTGCATCGCGGCCATCGCGGCGCACGAAAAAGCCATAGATCGGCTTGTGGCTCTCGGCTTGATGACCCGCTGGGACAAATTTAATAACGTCATTTCTCCGTCTGGGGAAACATATTTGGCCGGGCTGGATGCCAACCTGGACGACAATCTGCGCCGACTCATCAACGGCATCAAAAAGCAGCACGGACTTAAGGACGGTGACGAAAATCCATTCGTGCCGAAGGTCATAGAAGGGGAGTTAGATGCCAGTTGAAATGAAACAGGTGTTCTCTTCCAATGTGGAGGCGGTGGGATATGACGCTGGCGAGGCCGCCCTTTATATCCAGTGGAAATCTGGCAAGACATCGAAGTATGACGGCGTGCCGCCGGAAGTGGCGCAGCAGGCGCAAACCGCGCACTCCATAGGCCAATACGTTCACGCCAACATTAAAGGCCACTACGGGCATCAATATGTCTGAAACACCGCCCCCACCGCCCCCTGTCTGGCAACCTTTTGAGGATATGCGGGAGCGGATTGAGCGCAATGCCGAAGTGTTTGCCGGCGCCTTTGTGGTAGTCTCGCCTGGCGGGAAAAAAATCGAAAACCTCATTATATCTCCCGACGCCAGCGAATCGCTTTTCTGGGCAAGTCTGAAAGGCATGATCGACGTGCGCCTATCTGAAATCGCAGCCGAAGAAGCGGGCCAGGGGCGCGGCGGGTTCGGGAGAAGGTAAATGCCCGGATGGTCGCCCGCCAAGCGGCAGGCTTTTGAAAAATCCTTCTATGTGTTTTTGGACTACACCTACATTGATTCAAAAGATACCGGCGGCCGGACGTGTCTGGGCAAGCACATCACATGGGGCCAGCGGCATTTCATTACGTGCGTGTTGGATGGACTAGAACAAGACATTCACGACTTCTACATCCTCAAGTCACGCCAACTTGGCCTTTCCACCATCAGCCGCGCGCTTTCCACTTTCTATCTTGGGGCCATTCGAGGTCTTCGCGGCGCCACGGTATTCGACACGACAGTCAACAGCCATGAGGCGCGGAGCGAGATCGTCAACATGATTCGGGAAGTGCCGAAATCCATGAAACTGCCGGAACTGACCGGCAACAATCGCGCCGGCATCGCGCTCGCCAACACCTCATCGCTGGCCTTCATGTCCGCGGGCATCCAAAAATCAAAAACATCCGGCGGCTTGGGGAGGTCTCGCGGCCTTTCATTTTTGCACGCCTCGGAAATTTGCTCGTGGGACAACACAGAGGGCGTCGAATCGCTCCGCAACGCGCTGTCTGACATTAACCCGGATCGCCTCTACATCTGGGAATCGACGGGCCGAGGCTACAATAGCTGGCGCGATATGTGGCTGGAAGCCCGCAAAGACCCAGCCCATAAAATGTGCATATTTTTGGGCTGGTGGTCTAAGGACAGCCAGCGCATTGACCGGGATCACCCCGATTTTGAGCGGTATGGAATTGAGCCGCCAACGCAAAAAGAAGCGAAAAAAATTCAGGATGTCAAAGAGCTTTACGATTTTGACATAACACCCGAACAACTCGCGTGGGTTCGCAAAAAGATGGACCCGGCGCAAGACGGCGATGAGGATGACGGCGATTTAGAAACCAAGGTCATCCGACTTCAGGAGCAGCCCTGGACAGAGCAAGACGCATTCCAGGTTACGGGCAGCGTTTTCTTCACGCATGAAGATTTGGACCGCGTGGCTTCCAGTCAAGCCAACAAGAAATTCAAGGCTTATTCCTATATCTGCGGCATGGAGTTTTATGACTGCAAGGTCATGCCCGCGTTCAATGCCAAAATGACCGAATTGAAGGTGTGGGAGCCGCCAGAGGAAGGTTCGGTTTACATCGTCGCCGCCGATCCGGCCTACGGTCACGATGACCGGAACGACCGCAGCGCCATTCAAGTGCTGCGCGCGTATTCAGATGGGTTGGACCAGGTGGCGGAGTATGCGTGGCCACTGGTAAACACCAGTCAGTTTGCGTGGGTCATCGCCTCACTGCTTGGATGGTACGGTGGCGAACGGTCGGAATGCTACTTCATCCTGGAAATGAACGGGCCGGGCGAAGCGGTTTGGAACGCCTTCAATTCGCTAAAAACCCAGGTTCAATTGGGTTATCACAAAGAACAATTCCAGGAGCGCGGCTTAGAAGCGATATTCAGGAACGTAAAAAACTACATCTACACCCGCTCCGACAGCATGACCGCCGGCCACACATGGCAATGGCAGACACAGACGCGGCTGAAAATTTCCATCATGGAGCGCCTTCGGGATTTTGTC
The DNA here is from genome assembly GCA_003137135.1 of Acetobacteraceae bacterium. Lineage (GTDB taxonomy): Bacteria > Pseudomonadota > Alphaproteobacteria > Acetobacterales > Acetobacteraceae > Acidocella. Next base: position 10,970 of record PLFB01000004.1, on the reverse strand, counting down.
TCGAACGGGATGTTGAAAATAGTTTCGATGGAAACCATTGAGGAAATGCGTTACATCGCCAGGGATGGAGACGCGATTGGCGCTTCGGGAGCCAAAAAAGACGACCGAGTTTTGACTTTGGCGATGGGGGTGCGGGTTTGGGATGAGAGGGTGCGGCGCAAGCTCATCCGGGAAAATCGTACCAGGGCCGCCGAAAAAGCCAAGAGAAGCGCTAGTTTTGAGGATCAAATGCAGATTTTTACGCAAACCAAATTGTCTGATTTTTTCGAGGCAAAGCAAGCCGAGCGGCGCGCGGCGTCTCGCGCGGCCATGCAAGCCCGGTGGAAGGCGAGACGATAATGCCCAGGATTCGCACATACCAATGCCCTTCATGCGTCGGGCGGTTCAGCTTCACCCACCATCCCTCAGATGAGCCGCCGCCCCGTTTTTGCCCGCTTTGCGGATTTGATACCGAATTTGATCCCGACGCGATGCAGCAGGTTTTGACCGCGCCCCACATCGGTAAGCCCATCGCCAAGCTGGGGGATCAAACCTACCGTCAGCTTGAGGCTGGTTCCGAGTTTCGGGCGCAGATGGCGATGGAGCAGCATGGGTTGGATACCGAACAGGCAAACGCCCTCAAAATCACCAACATGCGCGATAACGCTCATTACGGCGAAACGTCCGTGGTTGAGGTAAATAATGAAGTCACGCGCGTCATGGCGCAGGTGCAGCAAATGGGCGGGCAAGTGGGCTATGCGGCGCAGACCGGCCTTGGGTACAGTTCCACGGTCAGCACCGGGCCATTCCCCAACGCGGGAGCGCGGGCGCAAAAAGCCTTGCGGGCGGCGCATTCTGACTTTACCGCAGGGGCGGGACACGCCGGCACAACCGTTTCGGACGCGCCGGCTCTCGAAACGCAAATGCCGGGCTACAGGCAAAGAGTAAGGTAAAATGGCACGCAAGGCGCAGACGAGTAAAGACGCGGACGAAACTTCAAATGTGGTGGAGGTCCGGCCGGCAACCGCTTTTTCTTTGCCGTCTGACCCCAATCTTTTGGTCAAAAAAGCCAATGAGATCATAGAGGCATGCCGGGCCTCATCGGCCGCGCGCGCCGCCTATTGCCGTCAGCTAAACGCCATCATCGAGACCGGGCGCCAGGACGGCACGCGCAGCCTCATCAACATGCTTTATGTCCATCATGATCGCCTCGCGGCATATCTTTTCAGTGCCCTCGGCCTCAAATTCGCCATCGACTTTGAAAACGACTACCCGCTGCAAATTTTGGAAAGGGCAAAGGTGGTTGCCAGGCGTTTGCAGCGCGATTTTGAAAACCTTTCCGCCGACGTGAGTTTTGGTATGGGAGTTTTTGAGGCGCTCAAGTACGGCGCTTGCATCTTCAAGCAATGGCCGCAGCAAGAGGGCGCGGATCGGTTGCCTGTCATCCACCATTCACTGGTCATGCCGTGGCAGTTTGGCGTCTATAACGAATCCATAGGAGAACTGAGCCGCCAGCCCGCCATGGTGGAGACCATCAACCTCACTTTGCCCGAGGTGTGGCGCCGTATCTCGCACCTTCCCAACGCCAGCGAATTGTTTTCGCGGATCAAATCCCATGCCACCCGCGGCCAAGTTGCCGATGAGTTTCAAAGCTTTTTTCATCAGGTTCTTTCCACCTCCACGCTCAACACCAGCAATACCGGACTGTCGCGCCCCACCCCAGGCGGCGTGGTGCAACTGAACAACGACGCCAATTATGCGATGACAGGCCCTTCCATCGCGGTTGATCTCATTAAAATGCACGAACTATGGCTATGGGACGACCGCGACTATGTGACGATCCAAATCATCGAGCCGGATATTTTGATCGCGCCGATCTACAAACGAACCAACCTTCTAGCGCCTGGTCAGCTTTTCACCGGGCTTCATCCCTATACCCTGATTCAACCCAACAAGATGGCCGGCTATATATGGGGTCGGCCAGAAGTGGTTGATCTCATGGAGCCGCAAGGGCTTCTTTCAACTTGGGCCGACGACATCAAAAGGCTTTTTGGACTTCAAATTGACAAGATCATGGCGTTTAGCGGGGCGGATGGCGTCACGGATGAAGTGTATGATGCCTTCCGGGCGGCAGGGTACATCAATCTCGGCCCCAACGGCGCAGTCAATGACCTCACCCCCAAACTGCCCCCCGAATCCTTGCAGATGCTTCAGTTCATCATGAAGGTCATCGACATGCTGGGCGGCTTCGACAACATTTTGTCGGGCCAGGGTGAGGCTGGGGTTCGCGCCGGCAACCATGCGAACACCCTCATGAAAACTGCCTCTCCACGCATCAAAGACCGCAGTTTGACGGTCGAGAGGCAATGCGCGGAAGCCGCGGATTTGAGATTAGCGCTTCTCGAATTAAAGGATGGCCGCAACTATTGGACGGACCCGGACAAAATGGCCGAGACATCCTTTTTGCTTTCCGACCTGCCGGAGGACCGCCGTGTTGTAGTGGACGGCCATTCGTCATCGCCCATCTTCTCCGACGACCACAAAGACCTGATTGGCGCGGCGGCCAAGGAGGGGTTGGTTGATGGCGAATACGTGCTGGAAAACCTTGATTTTCCAAACAAAGACGACGCGATCCGTAAGTGGAAAATAAAGCAAACCCAGGAAGCCGAAGAGCGGCAAAAAATTATGGAAACGCTCAAAGCCGACCCGGCTGCTTTGGTGCAGTATTTGAAGGCCGACAAGCGCTAGCTGGCGTCGGGCGGCGACCAGCCCATCATTCTGCGGACCCTTGCAATGGTCCAATCCTCAATGTTTTCGGCAAGCAGGCAATTTCGCACAAAGTCTGGGATCAGCGCCCTGGGTATTTTGCCGTCGTAATTTTTGCTATCGCCTGCGAAAAACGATTCCTCGTCCCACACGACGAGGGCGAAGCCGGCAATAGGCGAATCGTCAAATCGTAAAATAACCTGCCGGCACAGCGTCAGCACCTCGGCTCTCTTGCTATTCATGTCGCTTTCGTGAATGCAGACCACCCAAAGGTCAGAACCTTTGGGTTTGTATCTGCGAACGCGAACGCGCGCCGCGCTCACTGCCGAAAGTTCATCCCGCCGGTGGGCACCGCCAACTGAGGCACGCTTAAGGTCGGGTCAGTGGCCGCCGCGCGCTGCGCTTTGTTTTGCGTTCGCGCGTTGTGCAGCATCATCTCAATTTCGGCCAGTTGGGCTTTTGACGTATCCCGCACCTGAAAGGCTGTCGCCCGCTTTGATAAAAAAATCTCGGTGCCGTAATCGTCTGTAAAACACTGTTTGAGAATCCCCGCCTCAAAAGCCGCATCCAACATGCTTTTTTCATTGTCGAAGCACGCTTGCCACAGAGTATCGTTCTCGCCAAAAACCACCGTTAAAAGAAACATAAAACCTCCTCAAGCCGCCACGCGGCACGTTTCTATCCAAACCGCCAGCTCGGAACGTAAGTAAAAAACCCGGTTTCCAATTTTGTAATAGGGCGGGCCTTTGGGATCACGCCGCAGCCTCCGCAGATAAAGCCACTCCCGAGACTTGCCCAAAAGTTGAGCGACCTGCTTAGGAGTTAGGCGGTCATCTTCGTCAAACGCGGAAATTAGAGTGCTCCCAATGCTGGCATAGTTCCATTACCACACATCACCATATTGCAAAACAAAAAATAAAATTCCTACAACCTTCGCGTCTGAGCGGCGCTTGTCCTTTTGGGTGCTTCGGCATCAAGCGGCGGCGTGAATGAGGAACGCTTGGATGTGTTGCAACCCAAAGAGAAAGGTCATCACCATGATCCGCATCGAGAAAGCCGCCCGCAGGGGCCGCAAGACCCACCGCAAGTAACCGGCTTTTCCGCCGTCCATGTCAGCCAGCATCACCCCACCTCAAATGCCCGGCCAGCCACCGCAAGGCGGCGCTCCGGGTATGGGTGCGGGCCAGCCACAGCCGGGTCAGCCGCCGTTCGGTTCCTCCCCTGCCACTGGCCCAACCCAGAATCAAGGAATGCAAGCGGCTGGCATGGCCAGGCTCTCTCTGATCCTGCGCTTGGCGGAAGAGACGTTACCCTTGCTGGGTTCGCAATCGGAACCGGGACAGGATTTGGTCAAGTGCATCGGCATCATGGCCAAACACCTGCAACCCGGTTCCGTTTCGCCCGTCGCCGAAAACAACGCCATGCAGTCCGTGATGCTCAAGCGCCAGCAAATGGCTCCCTTGATGGCGGCCATGCAGCAAAAAGCCATGCAACAGCCGCCCAATGTCGGCGCTGTCCCGCCCCCTCCGCCGCAGAGCGATGACCCGTCCGCCCAACAGCAGGCCGCATAAGGAAATTTGTCATGGTCGATATTTTCAAAAACACCACCACCAGCGTTCCGAAGTCGGACCCCATGATTATCCGGGTCGATATGGAGACGCAGGAGATCGGTGGGCGCAAATCCATTCTTCCCGCGAACAGCAAGTCTGACGCCATGACCATCACGCACGTTCCATCGGCCAACAAATGAGCCAGCGCAAGGTTGTTGAGGTTGACGAGTCGGTTTTTCTGGAAAGCCAAGGCCTGGTTCAGGCCGTCAATGGGATGCTGGCGAACAAAGAGGCGCGCGCCCTGCTTTTGAAGGCTCGCAAAATCGCGGACCCTTCGGCCCCGGTCCCTGAAATCGACGCGGCAGAGCCAGTGAACGCCGAACTGGCAAAAATTCATGAACAGCAGGCCAAAATTCTCAAGCGCATGGACGATGAAGCCGCGGCGCGCGAAGCCGCCAAGCGCAATGAAGAGTTCGCCAAGACGTGGGAAGGCCAGAAGGCCGCATTGCGCGCCCAAGGCTTCACCGATGACGGTATTGCGGCGGTGGAAAAGCACGCCCACCAAAGGGGCATCCCTGATCTGGAAGTCGCCGCTGCCCATTGGGAGCGCCTGAACCCACCGCCCGCGCCGGTTGAAAACCAAGGCGCTTATGGCGCGTTCAATTTTTTCGAGCCGCAAGAGGAAGGCCAGCACGCCGATTACATGAAAAAGCTGCTGGAAACCAAGGGGCAAAACGACGCCATCACGGACAACTACGCGCGCACTGTGCTGCGCGAGATTCGCGGGCAGCAGGGCCGCAAGTAAAGGACACTGAATCATGGCACTTGGCGGAACCGGCGTAAGCCCCTCAGGGCAACTCTTTACGGAGCTTTCCAGTGTGGTGCGCCGCGCGTTTGTGGATAAGCTGTTTGTGCAGCTCTACTTCGCATCCCCGTCACTATTCTACCTCTGGGGCAACTCGCAAAAAGCCGCCGGCGGTCTCAACCAAGTCACCCTGCCGCTGCAAGGGCAATCCATGGTGCAGGGCCAGTTCACCGGCTACGGTGGCGGCTTCAACTCCCCAGTCATCACCCCCGGCGTCCAGAACGCGCAGTTCAACCTAGCCTATTGGGTTGTGCCCATCCCGCTGCCTTTCGGCGAAACCATCATTCAATCCACCGAGACCGTCATTCCGCTGCTCAAAGCGCGCATGAATGACGCCTACGCCGTCACCCGCCAGAACATCGCCCGGCTGCTGTTCACCAACAACACGGCCAATCCGCTCTACCCCAACTCCATGATCGACGCCTTCGACAACGGCACGAACGCCCCGACTTACGGCGGCATCAACCGGCTCGGGCAGGGCAACTCCGCCTTCCAAGGGCAGTATATCAACGTCGGCACCGGCTCCAATTGGAACACCAACTATTCGACAGCCACCGTGGGTTTGACCCGCAAATCCGCGGCGGCTTTGCTGGAATACATCACCACACAAGCCGGCGGCGAAGCGCCCACCTTCGTGGTCATGAACCCCGGCGATCACACCACCCTGAACGGCGACTTCATTGGCAACGAGCAGCAATTCGCCGTGCCCGGCCGCGCCTACACTGCCGATACGCCCATCCGCTCGTCCTTCCCCAACCTCAACATATCCGGCGTCCCGTTCTTCGCCGATTATTTCGTGCCCAAAGGCAACGTGTTTGCCGTCAACACGAAATACTCGAACATCTACATTTCGGAAGATGCCGCCCTGGACTTCTCCGGGTTCTACAGCCTGGTGCCGCTGGGACAAATCGGCCAGCAAGGCATCGTGGTTTTGGGGTATAATTTCGTTTCCGCAAAATCGTCATCCGGGGCATGGATTTATGGCCTCGGCGGCGCGGCTTTTTAAGGAGTAGCGCAGATGCCTCAGCCCCTTGGCGGACCCGGCCTCGGCCTTCCGTACCCGAGCAATCTCTACCCTTCGGAGCTTTTCAACTCTACGCTGGATTGCCCGACCAACCTGATTACCTTGAGCGCCGGGCAAGCCGTGCATGTGCCGGCTGGCGTGTGGTATCTGTACCCCGGCCAATACTCGGATTTGCAGTTCAGAGATCCGGTGACGTCGCTGTGGAAAACGCTCGCCACGCCCACCGGCGTGCCGCACTATATGAAGTCGGACGGCTTCAACCTTCGGATGGTCAATTTGCTTGGGTGTCCGGTTGCGGCGGCTCCCACCGCACTTGGGTCCGGTTACGTGCAGGCCACCACCACCATCACGCCGTCCGCCGGCTCCTCGACGTGGCAGGCCATCATCGGCGGCTCGCTGGGCTTGCAGACGATCAACAACGCCGGTTCGGGTTTTGGGCTGCCGCCCTTGGTTTTCATCCCCGCACCGCCCAGCCCCGGAATCCCAGCCTCCGCATCGGCAACCCTGACAGGCTCCACCGTGTCTGGCGTCACGCTCATCAACAACGGTGCGGGCTACACCTCCGCCACCGTGTCTGCCTTGCTTTTGCCGGCGCCAAACGATCCAAACTATCAAACAGCATCCGCCGGATCGGTCAGCTTCACGCTCACAAACTCCGGCGCGCTGACGGGCGCGCTATGCACCAACCAGGGGACGCCCCTCGCCAGCGTTAACTCATTCTCGCTGACCGTGGCGGGCGCCGGCACCGGGGCGTCGTTGTCCGCCGCCGTCCTGCAAACCATCGCCAGCACCACCGTCTCGGCGGGCGGGGCAGGCTGGGGTAACGCCACCTCGTTCCCCAACGTCAGCACATCAGGCGGCGCATTCCCGGCGACTTCGCTCAACAAGAACCCATGGGTGGAATTGACCAATTTTGTGCCACGCGAAGCCAATGGAGCGGGCACGACCAATGCGGGTGGGACCATCAGCGCGGTCACCTTCTACGATACCGGCAAATTCCTTTCCGCGCCTTCGCCGGTTATTTCCGCGCCCGGCACCATTCCCACCACGGCGGCAACGCTGGTGTTCGGCATGGGCTACGCCAACGATACCGTCGTCATGCAGCCGGCTCCCTAATCACGCCCTTGGGGCATAGGACAACGCGCCGTCATGCTCAATCAATACCTGACGCAGACGGCGCAGCTTCTCCAAAACCCCGCCGCTCCAACCACCCTCTACAGCACCGCAACTCTCACGCAGTTCATCAACACCGCGCGCGGTCAGCTTGCGGCCGAATCAGAGTGCATCAGGCTCTACACCTCGCAAACGCTGACGATAGGCGCGCGCGTGTTTCCGTTCTCTGGCTTCACGATCCCCGCCGGCCAGGGCATTCAATCACCCATCAAGGTCAATACCCTATGGTATTCGGTGGCGACCGGCCAAAAATGGATCACGCCCCGCTCGTTTGAATGGTTTAGCCTCTATTCCCTAAACCACCCCGTTCCGGCCTCAGGGCAGCCTGCCAGATGGGCGCAATACGGTCAGGGGGTATCGGGCACCATCTACATCGACCCCCTGCCTGACGCGGCTTATTTGGTCTTTGCGGACACCGTTTGCTATCCGATCCCTCTTGCATCCGATACGGACGTGGAGGCCATACCGTATTTGTGGACAGACGCGGTTCCTTACTTCGCCGCCTACCTTGCGCTCCTATCGTCACAAGGCTCCGCCCGGATGCAGGACGCGCAGCGCATGTTTCAGCTTTACGAGGAGTTTACCAACCGCGCGCGCCGCTTTGCCACGCCAGGGCTGTTGCCGGGCAATTATCCTCAAAACGCTGATCCCACCATGTCCGCGCAGCTTGGACAGTTGGCGATGGCCCGCGGCAGGCCCGGTGCGGCATGACGCAGGGGCTTGAGGACTACCAACAACAGACGCAGCGGTTTTTGCACCAAGGCGGCCAAAGTCTGGTCAACCCAGAGGATATCCGCAAATACGTGAACCGCGCGCGCCGCTACATTGCGATTCACTGCCAGTGCCTTCGCGTTCTCACGCCCATTTCAGGGTCGATCATAAGCGCTAACGTCACCTCCGAAGGTTCGGGCTATACCAACCCTAGCGTCGTCATCACCCCACCCGACTATCCTTGCGGCTTGCCACCCTATCCGCTTGGACAGCAAGCAACGGGCAGCGCATCCATGCAGGCCGGCAAGATCACAGCGGTCCAAATCAGTTTTGGCGGTTCAAGCTATTTTCAACCCCAACTCACCATCGCAGACCCTACCGGCTTGGGCGCTGTCGTCACCCCAAATATGTCGTTTTTGAACGCCACCAATCAGGGTCAAGAGGTCTATCCGTTTTCCTCCATTAACCTCGCGGCGTTTCCTGGCATCGGCGCAATCTACATGGTCAAGTCAGTCAGCATCATCTACTCAAACTACCGCTACTCGCTGCCCATGTATTCGTTTTCCACTTATCAGGCCAAAATCCGGCAATATCCGTTTCAATATCAGTATGTCCCGACGATTGGTTCTCAGTTCGGGCAAGGCAGCTCTGGAAGTTTTTATCTCTATCCGATTCCATCCACCTATTATCAAATGGAATGGGATTGTTTCTGTATGCCACAAGACCTTCTTGATTTTCAGAGCGTCGAGGTCATACCGCAGCCTTGGGATGATTTGATTCCCTACTACGCCGCGCATATCGGTTTTTTGGAGATGCAGAACCAGAACGCGGCGCGCGGCATGTTGGCGCTTTTTGATGACATGGTGCATCGCTACTCCGCCGCAGCCAGACCTGGCCGGGTCACCAACCCTTACGGTCGTTATTAAGGAAAATTAACCGATGTCGGAATATCTTCCTCAACCCTACGTGCTGCAAAGCGGCACCATCACGCCAGGCCACGGCTTGGTTTGGGTGGTAAATGGCGTGGTTGCGGATAGCGGGGGACCGCCACTCAGCCTAGACACCCTTCCCACCACCCTTCCAGCAACTCCAGGCGTGCTCTGGAACAACAATGGGTTTTTGTGCATCTCATGAAAAAATTTGCGTTGCTCCGTCTCTGGAATGCGCTTATTGACCACGCGCTTTGTTTTGCGCGCGCGACGGCGTTTAACGGTGTCACGCTTTTTATGCTGTTTTGCTTGTGCTTTATTGGATCGCTGGTAGCGCAGAGCCTCCCCGGCTTTCCGAACAACAAGATTTTGAACGCTGTCCCGACTGTCTCCGCACTTGAGGCGCTGCCTGTCACGATTATGACCAGCGGAACCGCCGCGCGTGTGCTGGGATATTCTACGGCCGGGGACGCCCCGCCGGTAGAGTTCATCTTGTCCACGTCACCTTGCTCACTCAATTCAGGCGCGGGGGACGGCGGCGCGCAGCATCCATCGAATACCAGCGGCTATTGCTGGATCATGGCGCCGCAAACTGTTTATGATGCGCGCTGGTGGGGCGTCCTTTATGGGGGCACCGATCCAAATAACAATAACGGTACGCAGCTAACCGCAGCAGCGACCTATGTGGGATCATTGCCGGTGACATTGGGTGGTTCTGTGCGTCAGGATGCGTTGAACGTCAGCGGCCCGGTTTTGGTTGACCAGACTTTCAACATTAATGTTTCCAATCTGTATCTTCCACAAATCAGTCTTGTAGCCGGATCGGGGTTGGCACCTTCCGGTGGGGTATGCCCGGCGGTTATTTCAATCACTCATGCTGGCGTGCATAATTTTGGAAGTTTGTTGGTTGATGTGAACGAAGTGCCAGGCGTCAATGGCTTCGATGTCGAAGCCAATGGCACCAACCACTTTAATTTTCTTTATATTCGACATTGGATTGGTTCATGTGGCAGCGTGACGGTGACTGCGACGGGTGGGGTGACGGGTTCTCACGATTTACAGGTTTCAAGTTCGACTGGTGTAACGACAGGCATGTATGCCCATGACACAGGGACCGCGTTATCGCGTCTTTCGTATGTGGTGGACGTTCCCGATAGCACTGACATTTATCTCTCAAAAGGATTGACGGGCACGGCATCTGGAAACCTAAATCTTTACCGTGATGCCAACGGTATTCAGTGCGGCCTGACTGGAAGTTGCGGCGGAACGTATGGAGACATAAACATTCAAGAATGGCTTAGTTCTGATAGCCAAAACGGCAACATCGCGGATTATTATGGCGCGGCTTTTTATTGCAGCGGTGCCGGGACAGGAAATGCCTGCAATCAGATTTCTATTCTTCATGGACTGTTGACCGGGGGTGCTACACCAGTATTCTTAGATCAGGGATCAGGCACTTTTAACTTGAACGCGGGCGTTCAAGTGGATAGTGCGCTGAATGTGTCGAACATCACCAACCCACCGTCAATCGCGTTGGCGGCGGGTTCGGGCAATCTTCAAACGGATAGTTTGCTTCTTGGTGGTGGAGTAATTTTGGGTTTTGTCACCCGGTCATCGGGCGCTGAAAGCAACATGCCCGCCATTAATCTGGGAACTGTCAAATTTACGCCTTATGGCAGTCCCACCTATAATCCGGCAGCCATTGTTCAGCTTTATACGAACCAGACCGGGACCAATTTTTCAGGCGTTTCTATCGGCGGCCCTGATGGTTCTCTCCCAAGTGGATTTTCTAATTGGTGGAGCGTGATCGGGCCGGGAACCGCCGCAGATGGCGGCAACCCCAATTTTTCTGCAATCCAGGGCACGCTTGGAAACTTTACACGGCAAGCGGAAACTCTAACGACCGGCGAGACGTTTGGATTTTCCGATTGCAGCCAGACGATCTATCTCAACACCGGCTCGACGGCCACCAC
>PLFB01000139.1:59671-73635 GCA_003137135.1 Acetobacteraceae bacterium | reverse complement strand
GTGTGCAGCCAGCCACCCGCGAAAGCCTCCTCGGTGGCCGAGGGGTTCTTCAGATAGCCATTCATCGTGATGTTGCCGCGGAACATGATCTCGCCGATGGTTTCGCCGTCCGGCGGCACCGGTTCCATCGTGTCGGGGTTCAACACCGTCATCGCTTCCTGCATCGGACCGGCCACACCCTGCCGCGCGTTCAAACGGGATCGTTCGGCCAGCGGCAGCGACTGCCATTCGTCCTGTTTGGCGCACAGGGCAGCCGGACCATAGGTCTCGGTCAGGCCATAAACATGGGTGATGTCGAAGCCGAGACGTTCTGCCCCCTCGATGGTGGCGGCGGGCGGCGCGGCACCGGCGATATAGGCGCTGACCTTGTGATCGATGCCCGCCCGCAAAGCGGCCGGCGCGTTGATCAACATGTTGTAGATGATCGGCGCGCCGCACATGTGCGTGACTCCATGTTCGCGGATCGCATCGAAGGTCAGCTTCGGGTCCACCCGGCGCTGGCAGATATTGGTGCCGGCATTCGCCGCCATCGCCCAGGGAAAACACCAGCCGTTGCAATGAAACATCGGCAAGGTCCACAGATAGACCGAATGCGCCGGCATCCCCCAGGACACGATCTGCGACATTGCATTCAGGTATGCGCCGCGATGGTGCGTGACCACACCCTTCGGGTTGCCGGTCGTTCCTGATGTGTAATTCAACGCGATCGGACCGAACTCGTCATCCGGCAGCGTCCAGACAAAATCGGGATCGCCTTCGCGCAGGAACGCCTCGTAATCCATCTCCCCCAGCAGAGTGCCGCCTTCGTGCAGCGGGTCGTCGATGTCGATGACCAAAGGCCGGCGTTCCAGCATGACCAGGGCCCGCTTGACCACGGCGCTGAACTCGCGGTCCGTGATCAGCACTTTGGCCTCCCCGTGGGTGAGCTGGAACGCGAGCGATTCGGCATCGAGCCGGATGTTCAGCGTGTTCAGCACCGCACCGGTCATCGGCACGCCAAAATGCGACTCATACATCGCGGGGACGTTGGGCGCCATGACAGCAACGGTGTCGCCGGGTCCGACGCCGCGCCGCGTCAAGGCGGACGCGAGGCGCCGGCAGCGTGCGTAGGTTTCCGCCCAGGTGCTGCGCCAGGCACCGTGCACGATGGCCGTCCGGCCGCCATAAACCGCGGCTGCCTTCGGCAGAAAACTCAGCGGCGACAGCGGCGTGTAGTTGGCGATGTCCTTGCCAAGGCCGTCACGGTAGGGACCGGCTCTCCGGGTGATGGTTTCCACGAACATGGCGGACGGTTTCTCCTGATTTTATGCCCTGTTGCGCTGAAATCCGCTGGGCAGGCACGAAGGGCGGCTTGACTGCCCGGGCCAGCGAGACGCTAGGCGCCGGTTTGCCGCGGCGGCAGGTTCGGAATGTACTCAGACCGCTTCACCCCGGTCCCGGTCTGGCGCAAACTGCGGGCAGCAGCAGCAAAGGCACGACCATGGCACGCCTCGACGAGACCCGCCCCTTCCTCCCTGTCAACATCGCGGTGCTGACGGTGTCGGACACGCGCACCGCCGCCAACGACACCTCCGGCGACACGCTCGCCGACCGCATCGTCAAAGCCGGCCACCGCGTCGCCGCGCGCGCGATCGAGAAAGACGACGCCGGCCTGATCGAAACCCTGTTGCGCGCCTGGATTGCCGATCCCGCGATCGATGTGGTGATCACCACCGGCGGCACCGGCGTCACCGGCCGCGACGTGACGCCGGAGGCCTTCGACCGCGTGCTGGAAAAGCGCATCGAGGGCTTTGGCGAATTGTTCCGCATGCTGAGCTACCAGAAGATCGGCACCTCCACGATTCAGTCCCGCGCGCTGGGCGGGGTGGCGCGCGGAAAATATCTTTTCGCGCTGCCGGGCAGCACCGGGGCGGTGAAGGACGGGTGGGATGATATTTTAAAATATCAGCTGGATTCCAGGCACAAGCCTTGCAATCTGGTGGAACTGATGCCGCGCCTGAAGGAGCATTTGAAGTAGTTATTCGCTCTTCAGGCGATCCACCTGCTGCACGCCGCGGGTGCCGCGCAGGGTGGTTATGATGCGGCTGAGGTGCAGGTCGTCCACGAAGCCGACTTCGACCGACATTTCCAGAATATCGTGCTGGCGGTGCAGGACGGCGAGTTCCGAGATCATGCTATTGGCTTCCGCGACCGCGGTGCCGATTTGCGTGAGGTTGGTGGGGCTGAGATGGGCGATGACGCTGAGCCTGGCGAAATCGTTCGGCACCGGCAGGGTGATGCGCGAGGCCGGCAGGATGGGGTTGCGCGCGACGTAATTGTGCCAGGCGGGGGAGGGACCTTTGCCGACATCCTGCGACTGGGATTTGGCGGTGCGGCCGAGCGTGCCGTCCTCGATGCGCTGCAGCAGTGGCGCGAAGCTGACGGGCACGGCGAGGAAGAAGGCGGCGGCGATGATGCTGAGACCCGGACCGGCATCCTGGTTGAGCGAGAACACCAGCATGAGCCCCATTTGCAGCAGGGCGCCGGCGGCCAGCACGGCGAGGATGATGGTGCGCGGGCCGCGCGTGGCGCCGCCGATGGATTTGAGCAGAGTGTCCATCACCGCGATCAGGCTGAGATAGCCGAGCGCCGCGACGACGTAGGCGACCATGGAACTGAGGAACGGCAAGGAACCGCTTTGGATTGCGAACATACCACCCCGACATGCCAAAGTGCGCGGCTTGGTTCCCGATCCGGGGGCAGGCCGCATGATGTTGCTTTAGCGAAAGGAAGTTAACCGGGGACTAAAAAAATCACCAAGCCGGCGAGAAGCCGGAGGCGGTAAACTTGTCGTTAACTTTTTCCACTTAACAAGGTTAACGACTGAATTGCCTTTCTTCTTAACAACTGCTTGCTCCGGATGCCAAAAACTGGGCTTTTTGCGGACGCTGGCGCGCCTGACCCGGAACTTTTCTGGAGACACGCTGACCATGATTGCCTTGATCGCGGCCGCCTTGATTTTGATTTTTTTGCCCGCCCTGGTGCTGTTCTACCAGGCCAGGTTTCGCCTGCGGGAGCATCGCCGGCAGTTACGGGACGCGATTGAGGAAGCGGAGCAGATTCACGCCGATATGGTGGCGCAAAGCGGGCTGGAGCAGAATATCGGCCTGTTGCGCGCCAAGCTCTACGCGCTGGGCCGGCCGCGGCGGGACGGTGATGAGCTGTATTTTGGCGGCACGTTGATCGGCGGCGATTGCGCGGTGGTGGATGACGTGAAGATGCAGTGCGGCGGGGTGGCGACGATATTTGTGGCCGACCGGCGGGTGGCGACGAATGTGCTGAATCCGGATGGCAGCCGCGCGTTGGGCACCAGGCTGGGGCGCGGCCTGGCGTATGAGCGCGTGCTGGGCGCCGGGCTTTCGTATCACGGCGAGGCGGAGATTTTTGGCCAAGGGTATTTGGCGATTTATGAGCCGATCTTGGCGGACGGCGAGGTGGCCGGGATAATTTTCGCCGGCGTGAGGAAGACGCCGGCCGCGGCGGCAGCGCCGCGGGACGAGATGACGGTGAGCGTGACGGCGCTGAAGGCGGTGCTGCAGGCGCAGGCGGAGACACTGCACCGCAGCCTGGCGGCGCGGCAGGAGGCCGAAGACCGGCGGCGGATGCGCGAGCACGCGGCGGCGTAGTAAGGACGACTGCTTTTTTTTGCAAAAAAAAGCAGCAAAAAAAACTCTCGATTCCCCTGGCGTCTGAGCGGCCACAGTTTGGCCACTCAAACACCGTGGTAAATAAAGGTGTTTTGGCACGCAGCCCGCGCGCGCTTTTTTTAAGAAAGCGCTGCTTGCTTACTTGCTTCTTTTGCACGGATTAACTCGACTCCACCTTCGGGCAAGCCGGAGTTCTTCGCCATATGTGCGCATGATGGCGAAAAAACCGACACCTCGCGAGGCGCCGCGGGAGGCCGCTACCGGCCGCGGCGTGTGGTCCGGACAGTTGCGGCTGGCGCTGGTCTCGATACCGGTGCAGCTGATCTCGGCGGTGCGGACGGGGGCGCGGCTGTCGTTTCACCAGGTGGATGCGAAGTCGCATAAGCGGATCCGCTACGAGAAGGTGGCGCCAGGCATCGGGCCTGTGGATAGCAAGAACATCGTGAAGGGTTTTGAGATCAGCAAGGGCAATTATGTGCTGGTCACCGATGAGGATATCGACAAGGTGAAGCTGGAGGCGCGGCGGACAATTGATCTCATCCAGTTTGTCGATTACGGCGAGATCGATCCGATTTATTTTGAAAAACCGTATTTTGTGGTGCCGGACGGCAAGCTGGCGCAAGAGGCTTATGCCGTGCTGCGCGACGCGCTGCGGGGCTCGCGCAAAATGGGGCTGGGGCAGTTTGTGATGCGCGGGCGGGAATATGTCGCGGCGCTAAAACCGTGCGGGCGCGGGCTGATGCTGGAAACCCTGCGGTTTTCCGACGAGGTGCGGACGGCGGCACCCTTCTTCGCCGACATTTCCGATGAGCAGGCGGATTCGGAGCTGCTGGAAATGGCGCAGGATCTGATCAAGCGCAAGACGCAGAAGTTTGAGCCGGGGCGGTTTCATGACCATTATACCGAGGCGCTGCGGCGGCTGATCGAGGCGAAGGCCAAGCACGTAACGCCGGTGGACGAAGGCGGCGCGGACGAGGAAGGCGAGCGCGGCAACGTGATCGACCTGGTGGCGGCGCTGCGGCAGAGCGTGCAGCAGAACCAGGCGCCGAAGGAGCCAGCGGCGAAGCCGAAACGGAGAAGCCGAGCCGGGTGATGCCAAAATCCCGGGACGAGGCGCTGAAAACCTATCGCGCGAAACGCAGGTTTGACAAGACGAGCGAGCCGCAAGGCGGCGCTGCGGGCGCGCCGGGCGCGCTGTATCTGATCCAGAAGCATGACGCGCGGCGGCTGCATTATGATTTCCGGCTGGAGCTGGAAGGGGTTTTGCTGAGCTGGGCGGTCACGCGCGGGCCGAGCTACAACACCAGAGACAAACGGCTGGCGGTGCGGACGGAGGACCATCCGCTGGAATATGGCTCGTTCGAAGGCACGATTCCGGCCGGCAATTATGGCGCTGGGACGGTGATGCTGTGGGACAGCGGCACCTGGGAGCCGGTGGGAGATGTGAGACAGGGGCTGGAAGACGGCAAAATCGCCTTTGTGCTGCATGGTGAGCGGCTGCGCGGGCGCTGGGCGCTGGTGCGCATGCGGGCCGACGAAAAAGCGCGCAAAGCAAAACGGGAAAACTGGCTGCTGATCAAGGAGCTTGACGAGTACGCCAACCATAACCCTGATTTGCTGGAGGCCAACACGGTGAGTGTGGCGAGCGGCCGGGCGCTCGCGGAAATTGCGGAGGGCGGCGAGAGTTGGCATGCGCAGGGCAAGCTGCCCGACTTCCAGCCGCCGATGCTGGCGACGCTGGTGGACGCGGCGCCGCGCGGCACGGATTGGATTTTCGAGGTCAAGTATGACGGGTATCGCGCGCTGATTGCCGCGGATGGCGCGGATGTGCGCATTTTTACGCGCTCAGGTTTGGACTGGACCGCGAAATTTCCGCAGATCGCGAAGGCGGCGGCGGCGCTGCGGTTGCAAGATACGCTGCTGGATGGCGAGATTGTGGTGATCGATGCGCAGGGCCGGACCGACTTTGGCGCGCTGGTGGCGGCATTGGAGTCTGGCCGCGGCGCGTTGTCCTATATTGTGTTCGACATGCTGGAAACCGGCGGCCGCGATTTACGCGGCGAGACGCTGCGGGCGCGGCAGGCGGCACTGCGGAAAATCCTAGGCAAGCGCGGCAAAAGTGACGTGATTCAAATCAGCGAGGTGTTTGACGGCGCCGAGGATACCGGCGAAAAACTGGCGAACTCGGCTTGCGCGCATGGGCTGGAGGGCATTTTGGCCAAGCGCGCGGATTCTGCCTACCGGTCGGGGCGCCATGGTGATTGGCAAAAGATAAAATGCGATCAGGGGCAGGAATTCGTGATTGTGGGGTTTGCGCCTTCGGCGCGCGGCCGGCCCTTTGCGTCGGTGTTGCTGGCGGTGAAGGAAGATGGCGCGTGGCGCTACGCCGGCAAGGCGGGCTCCGGGTTTTCGGATAAGACGCTGCAACAACTCGCGACGCTGCGCGACAAGCACAAGACCAAAAAACCGGCTTGCGACAACGTGTCGCAGGCTGCGGCGGCGGGCGCGACGTGGGTCAAGCCCGTGCTGATCGCGGAGATAGAGTTTGCAGGTTGGACCAGGGACAAAATGATCCGGCACGGCCGGTTCAAGGGTTTGCGGGGCGACAAGAAGGGAGCGGAGATTGTGCGGGAAATGCCGGAACGGGAGACGCCTGACGCCGGGGCCGCAAAGAAAATTGGCGGTGTAAAAATTACCCATCCTGAGCGTGCCGTGTTCGCGGATGGCGGCGTCAGCAAGGCGGAGGTGGCGGCCTATATCGAGAGCGCCGCGAAGTTGATGATGCCGTTCCTGCAGGGCCGTTTTGTGAGCTTCTTGCGTTGCCCGAACGGCGCCGAGAAAAAATGTTTTTTTCAACGCCACCCTTCCGCCGGTTTTGGCGATGCCTGGCGGGAGCAGAAATTTGCCACCAAGGAAGGCAAAGAGCAGATCTACGTTTTCTGTGAATCGCCCGAGGCGCTGATACGCGCGGTGCAGATGGGCGTGCTGGAATTTCACATCTGGGGCAGTCCGGTCAAAACGCCGCAAAAGCCCGACCGGATCGTGTTCGACCTGGACCCCGACGAGGCGCTGCCGTTCGAGACCGTCAAAAGTGGCGCATTCCGGTTGCGCGAGGTGCTGGCGGCGCTGGACTTGGAATCCCTGCCGATGCTCAGCGGCGGCAAGGGCATACACGTGGTGGCGCCGATCGCGCCGCGCGCGGCCTGGCCGGTAGTGAAGCGCTTTGCCGCGCAATTGGCCGCGCGCGTCGCCGAGGACGCGCCGGAAAAATTTGTGGCGACGATGACGAAAGCCAGGCGCAAGGGCAAGATTTTTATCGATCATTTCCGCAATGAAGTCGCCGCGACCGCGATCGCGCCCTATTCGCCGCGCGCGCGGGCGGGCGCGCCGGTGGCGTGGCCGCTGAGCTGGACGGCGCTGCAATCCGCCGATGCCGCAAACGAAATGAAAATCCCCGCCGCGCACGCCGCGCTGCAGGCAGGGGAGAACGGCTGGACGGGATATTTTGGCATCAAGCAGAGCCTGAGTGCCGCGGCGTTGCGCGCCTTGAAGGTGGACGAGTGAGGCGATAGAATAGCCCCGAAGTTTCTAAGGGCGGTTTCATGAGCGGGTTGATCACCGACCGGCAGACCAAGGATGCGCCGAAGACGGAGCGGCCGCGGCTCTACAAGGTGCTGCTGTTCAATGACGATTTTACGCCGCGGGAATTTGTGGTGCAGGTCCTGAAAGCGGAGTTTTCCATGAGCGAGGAGCAGGCTTTTCGGGTGATGATGACGGCGCATCGCCGGGGCCTTTGCGTGGTCGCGGTGTTTGTGAAGGACGTGGCCGAGACCAAGGCCGCGCGCGCGACCGAAGCAGCGCGCAAACAGGGTTTTCCGCTGCTGCTGGATGTGGAGCCGGAGGACTAGGGTTTTGCGCCGGCCCGTTGGGTAACTAAAACAAATTTTTTCGCGAAATCCATTCTAATCGTTAAACATCAGTTTACTTTTTCAACCTAGAAAGGCGGCGGTTGGAAAGGGTGAGCTGTGAGCAAAACGCCGCATGGGGGCACTGGGCTGGACTATTTTGCGCTGGTTGAGGAGGCGCGCAGGCTACCGGGTGCGGCGCTTGACAGGACGGTGCGGCTGGCGGTGGTGGCGGAATTTTCCACGCCGCATCTTTTGCCCCTGCTGCGCGCGCTGGCGGCGCGCGCCGGCGTATTGCTGGAGATTTATCAGGCGGACTATGATTCGATCGAGGCGGAAATTCTTGACGCATCCTCCGGCCTGCACGCCTTCGCGCCGCGCTATGTCGCGATTCTGCCAGCGGCCGAAAAACTGAAGGTAAAATTTTATAGGTCGGAGGATCGTCTAGGATTCGCGGCGCAGATGGTGGCGCGTTTCACGTGGCTGTGGGCGGCGATGAACTCCGGCGTCACCATCATCCAGGGCAATTTCGTGCAGCCGTCGGAGCGTGCGTTCGGCCATTTTGAGCTCAAGGTGCCGGAATCCATGGGCGCGGTCGTGGCGGCGGTGAATGCCGGTCTGGCGGCAGCGGCGCGCGCGGCAAATAACGTTCTGCTCTGCGATGTTGACCACATCGCCGCGGAGATCGGGCGCGCTTCCTGGGCGGATGAGGCGCTGTGGAGCCTGGCCAAACTGCCGTGCCGGCTCGATCATCTGCCGCTGCTTGCGCAGGCGGTCGTGGGCATCGTGCTGGCGGCCGAGGGCAGGATGATCAAGTGCCTGGCGCTTGATCTGGACAACACGCTGTGGGGCGGCGTGATCGGTGACGACGGGCTGGCCGGAATCGCGCTGGGTGAGTTTGACGAGGGCGAGGCGTTCGTGGCGTTCCAGCATTTTTTGAAGGATTTGAAAAACCGTGGGATCATTTTGGCGGTTGTCAGCAAGAATGACATGGCCAACGCGCGGCTGCCGTTCCAAAAGCATCCGCACATGGTGCTGCGGGAAGATGATGTTGCCGTTTTCATCGCCAACTGGGACAACAAGGCGGACAATCTGCGCCGGCTGCAGGCCACGCTGAATATTGGTTTCGATGCCATCGCGTTTATCGACGACAACCCGTTCGAGCGCGATCTGGTGCGGCAATTTCTGCCGGATGTGGTCGTGCCGGAGTTGCCGGAAGACCCGGCGCTGTACATTCGGGCCTTGAATGCGGCCCATCTTTTTGAAACGGCGTCGTATTCGCAGGCGGACCGGGAGCGGCCAAAACAGTACCGGGTGGAGGCGCAGCGCGAACTCGCAAAGGTCGCTTTCACAAATATCGAGGATTATCTGGCATCGCTCGGCATGAAAATAGCGGTGGAGCGATTCACGCCGTTTCAGGTGCCGCGCATCGTTCAGCTCATGCAGCGCAGCAACCAGTTTAACCTTACCACGCAGCGGCTCGGCGCCGGCGCGGTGGCGGCGCTGATGCACGATGCGAAATGTCTGCCGCTTACGGTCACGCTGTCCGATAAATTCGGGGATTATGGGCTGATTTCGGTGGTCATATTGCGGCTGTCCGAGGCCGAGATTGAGATTGAGTCCTATCTCATGAGCTGCCGGGTGTTGAAGCGCGGTGTTGAAGACTTCGTGATGAACGAGATTTTTACACTGGCGGCGGCGCGGGGCGCGAAACGTGTGGTGGGCAGATACCTGAAAACCGCGAAGAACGCCATGGTCGAGAATTTTTACCAGAATTTTGGATTCCAGAAGGACTACGAATGGAGCAATGGCGACTCCACCTGGTCCCTGGCCCCGGCCGCCTACGCGCCTCGGCCGGTTTTTATGGCCGACAGCCGTGTCACCTTCTAACCGGAAAAATGGCGATGCAACAGGACGAAATTCTGGCCCGGCTGACGGAGATTTTCCGGAAAACCTTCGACGATGACAGGCTGACGGTGACGCATGACATGACCGCCGCGGATGTGGAGGCATGGGATTCGCTCTCGCACATCAACCTGATTCTAGCCGTGGAACGCGCTTTCGAGATTCGGCTCACCACGCGGGAGGTGCGCGCGATGAAGAATGTGGGAGATTTCGTCGGCCTGATCGCCAAAAAAGCGGCGTGAGCGGTGGGTTTCGTTTCAGTAGCGTTTTTCCTTTGTCTGGCGCTGGCCGCGACCGCGTTTTACGCCGTGCCGGGCCGATGGCGCACGCGGTATTTGCTGGCCCTGTCCTATGCGTTCTATGCGAGCTGGAGCCTGCCGTATCTGCTGCTGCTGGTGCTGGCCAGCCTGGCCGCCTTTGGCGCCGGCCGCGCGATCGCGCATGCAGCCGAAGAGCGGTCCAAAAAAATATTTCTGGCCGGCGGCATCGCCGCGCTGCTCGTCCTCGTCGCGGGCTTCAAAGGCGGCGGAGAAATCAAAGGGCTGCTGTTTCCGCTCGGCCTGTCCTACTACTCTTTCAAACTCATCGCCTATCTGGTGGAAGTGTATTGGGACGAATCGGCGCTGCAGGCCGATCTGGCGGCGTTCTGCCTCTATCCGGCCTTTTTCCCGCAAATCGTCAGCGGGCCGATCCAGCGGCCGCAGGATTTTTTCGCGCAGTGGCGCCGCGCGGCCCGGGCGCCGGCGGATTTTGCGGGAATCGAGGACGGGTTTCGCCTCATCCTCGGCGGGCTGATGCTCAAACTGCTGATCGCGGACCGGCTGGGCGCGTTCATCGCGGTTGTAGATGTGGAACCGGAACGGTTCAATTGGGGCGTCAATGCCGCCTGCATTTGCTGCTACACGCTGCAGCTTTATGCGGATTTTGCGGGTTACACCAACATCGCGCTCGGCGTAGGAAAGCTGTTTGGCATCACCGGGCCGCCGAATTTTAACGCGCCGTTCGCAGCGGCCAATATTCAGGACATGTGGCGGCGCTGGCATATGAGCCTGACGCTGTGGCTGACCGATTATCTGTTCATGCCGCTGCAAATGGCGCTGCGTGGCCTGGGCCGCGCCGGGCTGGTGCTGTGCATTACCATCAACATGGTGGCCATCGGCCTTTGGCATGGGCTGACGTTGAATTTTTTGTGCTTCGGCGCGTTTCATGCGCTTTGCCTCAACGTCACGGCGCTCACGGCGAAACCTCGAAAATTTTTGTTCGGGCGGCGTGCCGTCACGCGGGCCGCGGCGCATCTGAGCGGAGCGGTGCTGACATTTGGGCTGATGACACTCTCCATGCTGTTCTTTCACACGCAGACTCTTGGCAGCGCCTGGCTGCATTTTCGGCTGCTCACCTTCCTGCTGCCGGCGGGCGTGCTGGGCTGGGGCGATATTCGGTCGGACGTTTCGGATCCCGTCATCGCCTGCATGGCGCTGGCGTATTATTTCAGCATCGGCGCGCCGGGACTGCGGCCGGTGGGCCGCGTGGCGGGCGCTCTGGCGCCGAACTGGCTGCAATACGGGCTGGCGCTGCTGCTGATCTCCGCCATGACCGTGGAGAGCGCCGGGGGATTTATCTATGGCCAGTTCTAGGTTTTTGGCGATTCGGAATCCGCTGTGGCTGCTCGCCGCCTCGCTCGCCGTGTTTCTGGCGCTGGATAACGGCATTTTCCGCTCCGGCATGTACGCCCGCTTTGCCAATACGGAAACGCTGCCGGCGCAGGTTTTCAACACCGTGCATTTTGAAAATCTGCGGCCCGCCACGGGCAAGCGCGAGATTTTTTTGGCCGGCGCTTCCACCATGCACTGGGCGTTCTGGTGCAAACAATATAATTTGGCGCATGAAAACACTGGCTACGCCTTCGTGATGGGTGCCATCGCCGGCACGAATGAAGAGATGTGGTATTACGTGCTGCGGGCGGTGGACCCGGATCGGGACCGCTACGCCGCGATCGTGATTCCCAATGCCGGCTACATCGTGGATTCCTGGCACGATGACGAGGCGGAGAATTACGACGATGCGGAAATGTTGGCCCCTATCCTCAGCCTTTCCGAATGGCCCGGCGTGATCGCAAATTTTCAGAATCCGGATTTGCGCTGGAAGGCGGCCTTGCTGGCGGCGTTTCCAAGCCATGGCGACGCGGCGGATTTGCAGGACCTGATTCTGCACCCCTCGCTGCGCGCGGCGCGGCTGCGGCAGCGCTGGGCTGGCGGGGCGTTCTGGCTCTATGATTGGCCCGGCACGCCCGGCTCCATGCAGGATTTCCGGGCCGGTCCCGGCAATGGCGGGGTCGCGGTTTTTCCGTCGGATTTGAACAGCTTTGAACGCGCCAACAGCATCGACGAGTTCACCCGCCCCTCGCCGCGGGACGCCGCCATTAACACCGCGCGCAACGCGCAATTTCAGGCTTTTTGGCTCAACAAAATCATCGCGCGCTACGCAGGTAGCAGCACCATTTTGCTTTTCGCGCAAATTCCGCGCTGGCCCATGCCGCTACCGGCGCGCGGGCCGATTGCCGGCGCGCCGGATCTGCGGCAATTGCTGACGCATGATGTTAACACGGTGTTTTTACCGGAAGATGCGTTTGTTTCGCTGGAACAGCCGAAATATTTTCATGACACGATCCATCTGAACAATGTCGGCCGGGCGATTTTCACCAATCTGCTCGGCGACCAGGTGCTGCGCGTGCTGGAAACGCAGGGGCAGGAGGCGCAGGGCAGCCACGCGCAGCGCAAAACCACATGAGCGCGCGGGTGTTCTCATCATCGGATCAGGAAAGATTCGCGGCGCTGACCGGTGACTGGAATCCGCTGCACGTGGACCCGGTGGCGGCCCGGCGCACGCAGTTTGGCCGGCCGCTGGTGCACGGCGTGCACCTGCTGTTATGGGCGCTGGAGGAAAGCGGCCAGCCCGATCACCCGGCGGCGATCAAAACACTATCCTGCACCTTTCGGCGGCCGGTGGGCGTGGGGGAGGACGCGGAGTGGCAGGCCAACTCGGAAAACGGCGTTTTGAGGTTGCGCGTTAGCAGCCGTGGCGCATTAAGTCTAAGCGCCGAAATTACCTTTACGGCGCCGCAGGATTTGCCGTTTGCGGATGCGGCGCCCACCCGGCAGGCGTGCAAAATCTTGGCGCCGGAAGCGGCGGCGGACGCGCGCGGCGTCGCGGCGTTGCGCATCTCGGCCGCAGCATGGCGGGATGCGTTCCCGCGCCTCGCCGGCAATCTGCCGTTAGCGCAGCTGGCGTTTCTGGCCGCCACCACGCGCATCGTCGGCATGGAATGTCCAGGTCTGCACTCGGTTTACACGGCGCTAGACATGGCGCCGGCCACCGCCGCGCCGCACGGCGTGGAATGGGCGGTGCAAAACTACGACGAACGGTTTGGCCGCGTCACGATCGAGGCACGAAGTGCCGCCGGCAACGCCATCATCACCGCCGCCTTCCGGCCGCCGCCGCGGGTGCAGCCCAGCATGGCGGACCTGGCGGCCGAAATCGTGCCAACGGCCTATGCCGGGCGGCGGGCGTTGGTGATCGGCGGCTCGCGCGGTCTGGGCGAACTATGCGCCAAAATGCTCGCCGCGGGCGGCGCGCAGGTGTGGCTCACCTATCACCAGGGCGGCGAGGACGCCGGCCGCGTCGCCGCGGAAATTCTGGCGCAAGGCGGCGCCGTCAACGCGGTCGCCTACAACGTGCTCGCCCCGCCGGCGTCGCTCGCCATCTGGTTCACGGCGGCACCGCCCACGCATGTCTATTACTTCGCCACGCCGCCCATCACCGCCGGCGCGCCAGGCGGATTCTCAACCGAAACATTTCAGAAATTTTGCCACTACTACGTTGAGGGCGTGAAAAACCTGTGGTGCGCCATCCGCGCGTTTTCCAAACATCAGCTAACAATCGTCTATCCGTCCTCGGTTTATGTGGATGAGATTGTATCCAGCCTCGGTGAATACGCCGTCGCCAAGGCCGCCGGCGAAACGTTCTGCCGCTTCATCGCCTCGGTGGACCGTCAGACGTTCGTAAAAATCCCGCGTCTGCCGAGGCTGCCGACGGACCAGACGCTCTCGTTGACGGAAGATGAGCCCGAGGATGATGCGGTCGAAACAATGAAAAAGGTCTTGGAAGAGTAGAGAAGAAGTTACTTTTTTTGAAAAAAAAGTAACCAAAAAAACTTTTGCTGGAGGGGGGGCAACTCCGGTGTCTCTTTAATGCCCCTGCCGGGGGCGCTGAAGGGACACTGGAGTTGCCGCACCTGCCAGCAGAAGTTTTTTGCGCGCTTTTTTTCAAAAAAGCGCTGCTTCCTTCACACCGGCAATAGCGGCTGATGCGTGCCCTTCACGGCGCCGTTCACTGCCGGCTTGGCGGAACCGTCGATCAGGTCCAGCAGCGGCTTGATGATGTCGATCGGCATCGGGAAGACGATGGTGGA
>PLFB01000139.1:0-59637 GCA_003137135.1 Acetobacteraceae bacterium | reverse complement strand
TTGGCGATGGCGCGCACCATGTTTTCGGTCAGTTCGACGGTGCGGATTTCCACGTTGGTAACTTTTATGCCCCAGGCTTCCGTCTGGCTGTCGAGTATGGTTTGCACATCCACGTTCAACTTCACCCGTTCCGCCAGCATCTCATCCAGCTCATGCTGGCCGAGCACCGCGCGCAATGTGGTCTGGGCCAGCATTTTCGTGGCCGGCAGGAATTGCTGCACCTGGATGATGGCGCGCTCCGGATCAACGACCTTGAAGTAGAGGACTGCATCAACCTTCATCGAGACGTTATCGTGCGAAATCACATCCTGGCTGGGGATTTCGATGACCTGGATGCGCAGATCGACTCGCACCATCTGCTGAATGAAGGGAAACAGCAACACCAGGCCGGGCCCTTTGACCTTGTCGAAGCGCCCGAGCGTGAACACGACGGCGCGTTCGTATTCGCGCAGAATCCGGACCGTGGCGCCGATGATGACACAAAACGCGAGGACCAAAATGGGGAGAAGATACAATGAGAGAGAGGCTGCCAACACGTGACGCATCCTTTGCGTGAAACTATGCGGATGATGTGGCCGCCAGGCCGGCATTTGGCGAGGGACGGAAAATACCTAGTTAACTAACGTAAGAAGTGAGGCAGAACTTCCTCTTAAGAAAAAAGCAGCAAAAAACTTTTGGTTCGCTTCGTGCGGGGCGCAGATGTGATCATCCCGCCGCGAAATTTTACCTCTTGAACCAGTTTGTCGGGGCCAGCAGGATGACGATGGCGGCGATGGTGATGGCGATGTTGATAAGCTGACCGGGCGCCTTCGGGTCAAAGAACCTGAACGCCAGATAAATGCAAAGAATGATGATAAGGCCCACGCCCAGCCGCACCAGCAAGGCGGTCATTGCTCCCGAATTCATGCCAACTCCCCCAATTCACAAAAGTTTTTTTGTTACTTTTTTTCAAAAAAGTAACTGCTTACTTACTTTCCTTGATATTCGGCAGCAACGCCGTCAACAGCCCGATAAACGGCAGAAACGCGCAGAGCCTGTACACAAACTGCATGGACGTAAAATCCGCCAGTTCTCCCAGCACCGCGGCGCCGATGCCGCCCATGCCGAAGGCCAGGCCGAAGAACAGGCCGGAGACCATGCCGGTGCGGCCGGGCATGAGTTCCTGCGCATAGACGACGATGGCGGAAAAGGCGGAGGAGAGCACGAGGCCGATGATGACGGAAAGCAGGATGGTGGCGGGCAGCGGCACGTAGGGCAGCGCCATGGTGAAGGGGATGATGCCGGCTATGGAGGCCCAGATGACTCGTTTGCGGCCGATGCGGTCGCCGATGGGCCCGCCGATGACGGTGCCGGCCGCGGCGGCGGCCATGAAGATGAACAGGTCCACCTGCGCGGTTTGTGTGGTCAGGTGGAAGCGTTCCATGAGGTAAAAAACGTAGTAGCTGGTGAAGCTGGCCAGGTAGAAGAATTTTGAGAACATCAGCGCGATGAGCACCGTCATGGCGCGTTTGACGTTGGCGGCCGGCATCGGCGCGGCGGCGGCTTTTTTTACGGCGGCCCGGGCGAATGGCCGGGTTTTGTACCAGTGCCCGATAAAACCCAGAATGCCGGCGCCGAACAGGGCCAGAAAGGCAAACCAGGCGATGGAGCCGCGGCCGTTGGGCAGGATGAGGAAGGCGGCCATCAGCGGCCCCAGCGACTGGCCGAAATTGCCGCCGACCTGGAAGACCGATTGCGCCAGGCCGTGCTGGCCGCCGGAGGCCAGGCGCGCGATGCGCGAGGATTCCGGGTGAAAAATGGCGGAGCCGATGCCGAGCAACGCCGCGCCGGCCAGCAGGATGGCGTAGTCCGGCGCCGCGCCCAACGTAAGCAGGCCGAGGAGGGTAAATCCCATGCCGGCGGAGAGTGAGTAGGGCAGGGGGTGTTTGTCCGTGTAGCGGCCGACCACCGGCTGCAGGAGGGAGGCGATGATCTGGTAGGTGAGGGTCAAAAAGCCGATCTGGCCGAAGCTGAGGTGGAAGCCGCCCTTGAGGATGGGATAGACCGCCGGCAGCAGCGACTGCAGCATGTCGTTGATCATGTGGCACAGGCTGATGGCGCCCAGGACGGGCACGNNACGGCACTTGAGTCATGGCAGGTAAATCGCCACAACCCGGCCATGGCCAATCCGCCGCTGATGCTTTTGCAGGATATTTTTGTCACCCTTGGCTCGGTGCCGCTGCTGAATGGGGCGGAGCTTGGGGTGGGGGCGGGGGAGCGGATTTGCCTGGTGGGGCGGAACGGCTCGGGCAAGTCCACATTGCTGAAAATTGCGTCGGGGGAACTGGCGTTTGATGGCGGCACGCGGTTTTTGCAGCCGGGAACGACGATGCGGTATTTGCCGCAGGAGCCGGATCTCTCGGATTTTTCCTCCACGCTGGATTATGTCGAAGCCGGGCTTGGGCCGAATGACGATGAATATCGGGCCAAGTATTTGCTGGAACAATTGGGGCTGACGGGCGCCGAAAAACCCGAAAACCTGTCGGGCGGGGAGGCGCGGCGGGCGGCGCTGGCGCGGACTTTGGCGCCTTCGCCCGATCTGCTGCTGCTGGATGAGCCGACGAACCATCTGGATTTGCCGGCGATCGAGTGGCTGGAGGAGGAGTTGCGGTCGTTATCCGCCGGGATTGTGCTGATCAGCCATGACCGGCGGCTGCTGGAAAAATTGTCGCGCAGCATCGTGTGGCTGGATCGCGGGGTGACGCGGCGGCTTGACCGCGGGTTCGCGCATTTCGAGGGCTGGCGGGACGAGGTGCTGGAGCAGGAGGAGCAGGAGTTTCACAAGCTGGGCCGCAAAATTGCGCGCGAGGAGGACTGGCTGCGCTACGGCGTGACGGCGCGGCGCAAGCGTAACGTGAAGCGGGTGGCGGACCTGGCGGCGCTGCGGCGGGCGAAGCGCGAGCACAACGCGCAAGCCGTGCAGGGGAAAATGGGCGCGGCGGATGCGGCGCTTTCGGGGAAACTGGTGGTGGTGGCGGAAAACGTTTCGAAATCGTTTGGCGGCCGAAAGATTGTGGCCGATTTGACGATGCGGGTCTTGCGGGGGGATCGGCTGGGAATCGTGGGGCCGAACGGGGCGGGCAAATCGACGATTCTAAAAATGTTCATGGGGGTCGAGCAACCGGATTCCGGGCGCATCAAACTGGGGACCAACTTGAATGTGGTGACGCTGGATCAGCAGCGCGCGGCTCTGGATCCGGCCGTGACGCTGGCGAATACGTTGACCGGCGGCAAGACGGATATGGTGGTGGTGGGGGAAACCAGCCGGCATGTGATCGGGTATATGAAGGATTTTCTGTTCAAGCCGGAACAAGCGCGCACGCCGGTGGGCACGTTGTCGGGCGGCGAGCGCGGGCGGCTGCTACTGGCGGTGGCGCTGGCGAAACCCTCCAATCTGCTGGTGCTCGATGAGCCGACGAATGATCTGGATTTGGAAACCTTGGATCTGTTGCAGGAAATGTTATCGGAAAATCCGGGGACCATTTTGGTGGTGAGCCATGACCGGGATTTTCTGGATCGGGTGGCGACGTCCACTCTGGCGTATGAAGGGCAGGGGAAGTGGGTGGAATATGCCGGGGGCTATTCCGACATGCTGGCGCAACGGGGTGAAGTCGCGGCGGCGGTGAAGGCGAAGGCGCCGCGGCCGGCGGCCCTGCCGCCGACGTCGGCGGTTAGTGGGCCTAAACTTACGTTCAAGCAGCAGCATGAACTGAAAACGCTGTCGGCGGAGATCGAGCGGCTGCAGACGCAGGTGCGAGACCTGACGGCGAAGCTCGCGGAGCCGGGGTTTTATGGGCGGGATGCCAAGGCGTTTGGCGCGGCGAGCGCGGCGCTGGCGGCGGCGGAGGAAAGACTGGCCGCGGCGGAAGAAAAATGGCTGGAGCTGGAGGTTTTGCGGGAAGCGTCTTGAGGAGGAAGCTTTGCACGTTCTGAAAATGTTTGATCTGACCGGACAGGTCGCGGTGATCACCGGCGCCGGCAGCGGGCTGGGCTTCCAGTTTGCCGAGGCGATGGCGGAGGCGGGGGCGCGCGTGGTGTGCGCGGATATCGTGGCGGAGAGCGCGGAGAAGACGGCGGCGCACGTGACGCAGATGGGCGGCGAGGCGCTGGCGGTGCGTTGCGATGTGACGCGGGAGGACGAGGTGGCGGGGCTTTTTGCCGCGGCTTTGGAGACATTTGGGACGGTGGATATCGCGTTCGCCAATGCGGGGATCGGCGATCCGCAGCCGCTGCTGCTGCACGAATATCC
Organism: Acetobacteraceae bacterium; assembly: GCA_003137135.1. GTDB lineage: Bacteria > Pseudomonadota > Alphaproteobacteria > Acetobacterales > Acetobacteraceae > Acidocella. The sequence continues at coordinate 55,349 of PLFB01000139.1, read as the reverse complement.
GACGGAAAACTGGGAAAAAGTCGTCGCGATCAACATGGCTGGCGTGTTTTATACCTGCAGGGAGGCGCTAAGAATCATGTTTCCAAAAAAGCGGGGCAAGATCATCAACACGGCTTCGATGTGGGGGCTGGCCGGGCCTTCCAGCGTGTTTCCGATCCCGGCCTACGCGGCGACCAAGGGGGCGGTGGTCAACCTGACGCGCGAACTGGCGCTGCAATACGCGCCGCATAATATCCAGGTGAACGCCATCTGCCCTGGGTTTTTCCGGACGCGGATTTCGGACGGGGCGTATGACGATAACGGGTTTGTGGAGACGGTGAGCGCGTTCACGCCGATGGGGCGGGTGGCGGAAGCGGCGGAAATCAAAGGCACGGCGCTGTATCTGGCGAGTGCGGCTTCGAGCTTTACGACCGGACTGATGCTGGTGACGGATGGTGGCTGCATGGCGAAGTAGGCCCCAGCGCAAGCGGGAGCAAAAGTTTTTTGCGGAGCTTTTTTTCAAAAAAGCGACCGCTTGCTTGGGCGCCGATTGCAACAATTCTTTCACATGCAATCGCGCCGGTTCCGGTTCATGAAACGGCCAATCTCAATGACATAAGGAGCGAAGATGCGCATAAAACCGGCTCTCTGGCTGCTCGCGGCGGTGGCGCTGCCGCAGGCGGGCTTGGCGCAAAACGCGTTGAACCTGAAAGCCCTGCAGGGGCTGTCGCCGTTCGCGGCGCTGGGCAACAGCGCGGCCGGCGAGGCGGCGCTGGCGGCGAATTTGCGGGTGACGGCGGACATCCAGACCGGCAAATCGGACCAGCCGGGGTTGCAGCCGTTTGCCGCGCAGCAGGCGCAGGCGATCAAAGATGCGTTCATCACCATTGCCAACGCCGCGCAACTGGCCGACGGGCTGGGCAGCAAGCTGGGCGCCGCGTATGACGCCTTGAACGTCTATGCCAGCAGCGATGACGGCAAGACCGTTAAAATCACCAGCGGGCCGGCGGCGGTAGCGAATCTGTTGGTTTATACCGCGACGCTGACCGGTTCGGATTCCAATTCCGGCAAGTTTTTCTTCGCGTCCGGGGTGCAAAAGACCAAGGGGTCGGCGGTGCCGGTGAATGCGGCGGGTGCTGCGATTTTGAAAAATGTTGCTGGCACCACCGATGTTTTCGGCAAGGCCTATGGCGTGCCGGCGGGTGCGAAGGGGGCGGACCCTTTTGGTGATTCGCGGCCGTTCCAGACCGAGAAGACCGTATTGAACTATCAGGACCCGGATTATTTCGGCGCGGCCTCCGCCAACACCGATTATTTGTTTGGCCCGGCACAGGATTTGCGGAAAAGCCCGGCGTTTCCGAGCGGGCATACCACCTATGGCTATACGGAATCGACGCTCCTGGCGATTTTGGTGCCGCCGCGGTTTCCGCAGATGATCACGCGCGGTGCGGAATACGGCAATAGCCGGATCGTGCTGGGGGCGCATTACGCGATGGATGTGATCGCGGGGCGGACGCTGGCCTATTATGACCTGGCGCATCTGCTGGCGGACGATCCGGCGTATGTGGGCCAAAAGGAAGGCAAGGCCAAGCCGATCGCGGAGTATCGCGGCGCGGTGGCGGCGGCGCGCGCGGCGCTGGATGCGGCGCTGGCGAAAGGCTGCGGCGAGAGCGTGGCGGCGTGCGCGCGCGATGATAACGGGCGGTTCAGTGATCTAACGGTTGACAAGGAATTCTATGAATCGACGATGAGCTACGGGCTGCCGGTGGTGTTTCCGGCCGAGGCCGGGCATGTGGAAAACGTGGCGGTGAAGGCGCCGGAGGCGGGCTGGCTGCTGAAGGCGGCGTTTCCGTATCTGAGCCTGGCGCAGGCGGACCGGATTTTGACGCAAACCGAAGGGCCGGGGGGCGGGTTTCTGGATGACGGGAGTGCGTTTGGGGTCTATTCGCGGTTGGATTTGTTTAAGGCGGGGGAAAGAGCTTTGGAGATGAAGTGAGGAAAGACGTTACTTTTTTTGAAAAAAAAGTAACCGAAAAAACTTTGCTCCTGGGAGCGTTGGGAAGGGGATTGCCTGTAATCGCCACCTTTGGTNNACCAAAGGTGGCGATTACAGGCAATCCCCTTCCCAACGCTCCCAGGAGCAAAGTTTTTTGGCACGCAGCCCGCGCGCGCTTTTTTTCAAAAAAGCGCTGCTTTCTTGCCTACGCTTCGCTTACCCGCGCTACCCGGCGTATTTTACGGGCGAGCCGACGGAGGGGGTTGGCGCGGGCGGCGGCGAGGTGGGATTCGAGGTCGGCGAGGCGTTCATCGTAGCGCACCAGCAGGCCGCCGAGCACGTTGACCAGGTCGGTCTGCGAGAACTCGCCGATTTTGATGGGCGTGCTGGCGGGCGCGCGAGCCGAAAACAGCTCTTCACGGCCAAAATAGAGTTTTGCGAGTTCGGCATTTTCGGCGGCGAAATAGGCGTCCAGGTCGGCGGCGAGGGCGGGCGGCAGAAAGGCATAGGATTCGCCGGGAACGGCGGTGCCGGCGAGGCGGGCGTTGTGGACCAAAAAATCCGACAGGCGGGTGTGGGGGCGGAATTTGTTCAGCTCGCGCATGATGGCGAGTTCCGCGGGAGCCAGGCCGGTATTGATGGTGGGGATGTTTGTGTCGAGCGAGGCCTGGCTGATGCCGGCGGCTTCGAGAAAGGTTTCGATGACGGAGGTTTGCAGCGCGTCCTCGTACAGCCGGACGGTGACGTTGCCGGCGCCGAAAATTTCGGCGTGGGTTTTGTAGAAGCTGGCGTGATTCAGGTAGGGCGCGGCGCGGTAGGTGCGCTCGATATAGGCTTCCGGGGTTTCGCGGCAGAGGCTGCGTTTGACGTATTGCACGTACATCGAGCAGAGCATCTGGCTTTGCTGGCGGATGAAATAGACGGATTTGAGGGTGATTCCGGCGGCGCGGATGGTGGCGGCCCAGTTTCTCAGGCGTTCCGGGTCTGCGTCCGCCAGAAGTTCGCTGGAGAGCAGTCCGGTTTGGCAACGGCCGGCGGCGATGGCGCGGGTGACGGCGGCAAAAACCTGAGTCGGGTTGGCGGCGGCGTCCGGATGGGCGGCGGGGATGAGGGCGGTGGCGAGGCACGAGGCGTTGCCGGCGGAAATTTGCCCGGTGGCGGCGGCGGCGAACTCGCCGAGGGGAAAATAGTCGATGGATTTTTGGCGGAGTGCGGCGTGATTGCGGGCGAAGAAAACCTGGAGGGCGGACGAGCCGGTTTTCGGCAGGCCGGCATGGATCAGCAATGTTTTCATATTTTTGTAGCTTAGGAGTGAAGCCGCGGCCCTGCCTTTAAAGTTTTGTAATAAAATGCAATTTTGACGGATTTGGCGGCCGGTAGGGGGTGGTTGTTAGTCTTCGGCGTAGGGGTTTTCGGTGCCGCGGAGGTGGAGGCGGATGGGGATGCCGGGCATGTCGAAGGCGTCCCGCAGATTGTTGACGAGGTAGCGGTGGTAGGTGTCCGGCGTTTGTTCGGCGCGGGTGCCGAACAGGGCGAAGGTGGGCGGGCGGGCTTTGACCTGCGTGATGTAGCGCAGTTTCAGGCGGCGGCCTTCGACGAGCGGCGGGGGGAATTTTTCCAGGGCGGATTCGAACCAGCGATTCAGCGCGCTGGTGGGGATGCGCTTGTTCCAGAGTTCCAAGGTGTGGCGGATGGTTTTCAGGAGTTTGGGAATGCCTTCGCCGGTCTCGGCGCTGATCGGGATGATGGCGATGCCTTTCATTTGGCTGAGGCTGATGGAGATGCGGTCATTTGTGGTTTTGAGGGCGGCGGCGCGGTTTTCCACCGAATCCCATTTGGTGAGGGCGATGACGCAGGCGCGGCCTTCGCGCTCGATCAGGCGGGCGATGTGGAGGTCTTGTTCGTGGATGCCGAGGACGGCGTCGATGGCGAGGACGACGAGTTCGGCGCGTTTGAGGGCTTCGATGGCGGAGGAGGTGGCGAGGCGTTCGAGGCCTTCGTCCACTTTGGCGCGTTTGCGCAGGCCGGCGGTATCGACCAGGCGGTAGAAGGTGCCGTCGGGGCCTTCGAAATCTTCCGAGATGGCGTCGCGGGTGAGGCCTGGTTCGGGGCCGGTGATGAGGCGGTCGGCGCCGAGGAGGTGGTTGGCGAGGGTGGATTTGCCGGCGTTGGGGCGGCCGACGATGGCGAAATGGAGGGGGCGGTTTTCGTCGGATTCCTGGTCTTCTTCGGGTTTGGGGAGGCGTTCGGCGATTTCCTGCATGAGGCCATAGATGCCTTCGTTGTGTTCGGCGGAGACGGCGATGGGGTCGCCGAGGCCGAGTTCGTAGGCTTCGAGGGCCGCAGTGGCGCCGGTTTTGCCTTCGGCCTTGGTGACGACGATTTGCACGGGTTTGCCTGATTTGCGCAGCCAGGCGGCGAAATGGCGGTCTTCGGGGAGCAGGCCGGAGCGGGCGTCGAAGCAGAAGAGGATGAGCGCGGCTTCCTCGACGGCGAGGGTGGTGGAGGCGGTCATGCGGCCGGGGATGGTGTCTGGGGCGGCTTCTTCGAGGCCGGCGGTGTCGACGAGGGTGACGTTCGTGCCGGCGAGCATGGCCTGGGCTTCGCGGCGGTCGCGGGTGACGCCGGGGGTGTCGGCGACGAGGGCGAGGCGCTGGCCGGCGAGGCGGTTGAAGAGGGTGGATTTGCCGACATTGGGGCGGCCGGTGATGACGATTTTGGGGGGCATTTTGTGGTTTTAACAGATTGTGCGGGTGGGGCCAAAAAGGGCAGGTTATCCGCGGATGACGCAGATGGCCGCAGATGAAAGACGGTTAGTAAAATTAACAATACGACAGTCATGCTGTCTTTTGAGTCATATGACTCAAAAGACAGGTAAGCTGACCTGACGTTTTTAAATGGCTGGGGCTAAAAGGAATCTTTTAAATTAGATGTTCTTTATTCGAAATGAACTGGTTTTTTTGGGGGACATGGCGCGGTTTTTATCGGACTGACGCGCTGTTTATGGCGCGGTTGGCGATATGTATTTATGCTATATATCAAGCGAATCCTGGCGGGGTATTTAGAGGGGGCGGCTGGCGCGCGGGTGGAGGATGGGCTTCGCAAGAGCTCTGCCCATCCTACGGTTCTAACCGGGTTGCAGCTAACCTGATTGCAGGGTCACCATCGTCTGGATGCCGCCATGCGGGACATGGATCAATTCATGCGATGGTGCGGCATAGGGTGCTGCCGACGCGCTCCAGGCGATGGAGGGGGCCGGCGTGGCGGCGATGGCCTGGTGGCCGCCGGCGGTGAACAGCTCCGGTAGCGCATGGCCGGCTGCCGGGCTTTCCGCCGGTCGCTGGATCGCCATTTTTGATCCGGTTTCCGTCAGGGCAAAGCCGGAAAATCTGAAATTGGTTTCGCCCACCTTGGCGCCGGCGATGTTCAGCTTGTAGGTTTTGCCATCCGCCGAAATCGTCACCACGTTGGCCTTGGTCACCGTCACCGTCCCGATGGCGGAGGCGGCGTCCAGCAGTTCGACCTTGTCGCCGGCTTTGAAGCCGGAAATAACGGTGGTCGGAATTTCGGTCTGATCGACCTGCAGCACCCCGCCTTTGCCGCTGAATTTCAGCGTGCCGGTGACTCCGCCCGAATTCACCAACGCCAGCGTGCCGCCATCGATCACCGTGTCGGTGGTTATACCACCGCCGAAAACCTGTTCCAGGCCGCCGTTCTTGATCGTGGTGGAAACGGCGGTGCCGCCAAAATTGACGTAGAGCGCGGCTTTGTTGTCCACCACGGTATCGGACGTGACGCCGCCCGAGATCACCGAGGCCGCGCCGGATGTCTCGACGGTGGTGCTGATGATTTTGCCGCCATATTGGGCCACCAGAAACCCGCCGGCCATGACTGAGACGTGGTTGGCCTTGCCGTGCTGGAGGACCAGCGCGTCCTCGCCGGACGTGAGCGTGATACCGGCAAGGGTATTTTCGACCGACAAGGTCGTATTGGTGCCATCGGAAGAGATCAGCAAATCGCCGGAGAGGCTGCTGCCCAGGGTTATGGCCGCGCCGGTGGTCGGACCGCCGGCAATATCGATGACGACGCCGTTGGTGTACGCAACGGAATCGACGTCTTTGGCGAACCCATCGAGCACGATGGTATCGCCCGCGGCAAAACCGCTGATCGTCGCACCGCTGGCCAGGCCGATTGTGTTGCCGGCGATGGTCCAGGCCGCGCCACTGGCGAAGCTGATATCGGTGAAATTGGTGAACTGCGTGCCGATGCCGGTCAGCGCGGCGCTGGACGTGCCAGCGAGTTCGAGCACGTCACTGAAGGAGGTCTCGGCGGCGACATCGCCGATGAACACCGCACCCTGCTCGACCACCAGCGTGCCGGCGTCTTTGAACGCCACCGCATCGCCGGGCGCGCCATAGACGCCACCTTCGCCGCCGGCGCCGCCGCTGATGGTGCCGGCATTGATCAGCACGGCGTTACTGATGACCACGCCGGTGCCGCCATCGCCGCCATAGCCGCGATTGCCGTTGTAATATTCGCCGTAGCCGCCTTCGCCGCCGGCCAGCCAATTGCTGTTGCTCAGCGTGGCACCCTTGGAAAGGTAAACGCCATCGCCGCCGCCGCCACCGTCATAGAGTCGCGCCGCGCCCGCGCCGCCGATGATGGTGCCGGTGTTCACCGCATTGCCGCCGCCCAGCGTCAGGCCTTCGCCGCCGTCATAGCCGCCGGCGATCTGCCCGGAATTATAGCCGCCGGCGATCCGCCCGGAATTGTTCAGCACCGTATCATACGCATAAACGCCCAGCGCGCCGGTTCCGCCGGTGATCGTCCCGCTATTCGAGAGTGTCGAATGATCGACGGACACCCCGCCACCGCCCGTCCCCGCGTCGAAACCCTGGCCGATGGCGCCACCTTCCCCACCCCGGACCGAGCCGGTATTGGAAACACTGGCATAGGATCCGACGACCCCGAAATAGCCGCTGCCGCCATATTGGCCATTCGATCCCGCGGCGCCGCCGGCGCCACCGATGATGATTCCGGCATTGCTGAGGACCGCCCCGTCAAAGGCCGCGGCGCCAATGCCGCCGGTGCCGCCTTGCTCATCGCCATACCCGCCCAGGCCGCCGATGATCGTGCCGGTATTGGAGACCGTGACGAGATCTTTCGCCCGCAGCCCGATGCCGCCATGCCCGCCGTTACCTGGAAAGCCGGTTTCCAGACTCGCACCGCCCACGCCGCCGGTGATGCTGCCCAGATTGCTGACAGTACCGACATTGACATAGACCCCGACGCCGCCAAAGCCACCCGCCAGCGCGTTTTGCTTGGCTTCCCCGCCGGCGCCGCCTTGGATGCTGCCCTTGGACCCGTTGGTCAGCGTGCCTTGATCGATGCTCACCCCGTAGCCGCCCACGCCGAAAGAGCGATGATTGCCGCTGAGATCATACCCGCCGCTACCGCCCTCGATGAGCGAGTTGTTCACGGCCGCGCCGCTTTTCAGTTCCACGCCAATGCCGCCGTCGCCGCCGTATGTGCCGTTGCCGCCGGCGCCGCCGAAAATGCCGGTGATGAAACCGCCCGAATTGGTGTTCGTCAGCGTGGTTCCGGTGTGATCGATCAGCGCGCCGATGCCGCCATCGCCGCCATAACTGGACCCGTTGCCGCCGCTGCCGCCTTCGATCACCCCGGTATTGGTGATAGAATCCGCCGCCAGGGCGTAAATCCCGATGCCGCCGGCCAGCCCCATCGTGCCGCTGATCCCGCCGTGACCGCCGATGATGGCATCGCCATTCGTCAGCGTCGCGGCGGATTTCAGCGACACCGCGATGCCGCCGGCGCCGCTGGTGGCCCCGGCACCCCCGTCAATCACGCCATCATTGACGATGATCACGCCGGTGAGACCAGAGGGCACATAAAGCCCGGTGGCGCCGCCGGCGGTCGGGTCAATCGTTCCGGCACTGCTGATGGTGAGCGGGCTGGTGTAGCCGCCGCTGCCCAAAGTCACCGTTTTGGTGATTCGGCTTGAAATCGTCGTTCCCGTCATGTCCCGTTTTCCACGTCTTTGCCGTCCTGTAATGAAGCGGCCAGCCTAGTCTTGCGCTGAATGCCGGTCTTCAGACGCGCGCAAACCGTGTCAGGCCGCACGGGAACACCAAGCTAGTTCATGGTTTCGTAGGGTAGTTTCGGGATCAAATCAAGCGGCACCGTAACGGTTCCGTGGGATGAAGGCCGGCCAATGCCGATCGGTTGGTCCGCGGCTTGGCGTGAAGTTTAAAAGTGGTCGGTTTGACGAGCGGGGAGCGTGAATGATGGGATTGGCAAGCGCTCTGCCCATCCTGCGGGCCTAGCTGTAGGCTGTCAGGGTGGCGTTACGGGTTAGCTGGACCAAAAAACCGTTGGTGATGATGGGGGGCATGTCGGCGGGGGCGGGGAGTTTGGCGGTGGAGACGATGTGGCCGGCAACCGGGTCAACCAAGGCGAGTTCGGCGTGGTCGTTGGTGAGGATTAGGGTGTTGTTGACCAGGATGGGGCCCGACCAGGCGATGGGTTTTTTGTGTTTTTTGGCGTTCTTGAAGGCGGGCATCTGAAACGTCCAGGCGACCAGGCCGTCGTCGGCGTGAATCGCGGCGAGGAGCTGGGTGTTGTCCAGAACATATAAAAAATCGCCGGCGGCGTAGAGGGGTTGCGCGCCGGAGGTGTTGGTGCCCCAGACCTTTGCGCCCGAGCGCAGGTCGATGGCTTGCATGTTCTGGCCGAGGCCGACGGCATAGACGACGCCGCCGGCGATGACCGGGGCGGCGACGATGTCGGAAAAATCCAGCGGGCTGGCCTGGCCGTAGGCGGAGGAGAAAGATTGTTCCCAGAGCGGGGTGCCGGAATTGGCGTCCAGGGCGGCGAGGGTGCCGGAGGCGAAACCGGCGACGATGATGCCGGAATCGTAGGCCGGGGGGCCGCTGACGGCGACCGAGGTCGCGACGTTCTGCACGTCGCCCAGAAACCGCCAGCCGGGGGTGCCGGTGGCGGCGTCGAAGGTGAGCAGGATGTCGTTCTGCTCGATCAGGGCGACGATGTTTTCGCACACGGTGGGCGCGGTGCGGGCCGGCAGGTCCAGCGGCTGGCGCCAGTTGACGGCGCCGCTGCCGGCGTCGAGGGCCAACAATTCGGCGTAGCCGGTGGAGGCGTAGATGGTGCCGTTGGCGTAGGCGATGCCGCCGGAGAGATTTTGCTCGGAATTATGCTTAGGGCGGGTTTTGGTGCGCCAGAGGCGGTTGCCGGACGTGGCGGAGAAGGCGGAGACGTTGGCGTCCGCGTCAAAAGTGAAGATTTTGCCTTCGGCGGCGATGGGGCTGGCGGCGAGCGGCTGGCGGTAGCCGCCGGGCGTGCCGATGGCGGCTTCCCAGGCTTTGGTGAGACCGGTGGGGCCAACGATGTTGCCGGGGGCGTGCGCGGGGGTGGCGAGCACGGTGGGCCAGGCGGGCAGGGTGACGGGGGCGGGGAGCGTGACGGCGGGCGCGTCCGGCGAGGGGCGCAAAACATTGGTTTCGGGGAGGACGGGGATGGGGGTGCCGGTGAATTTGGCCTTGCCGTTATCGTCGCCGCAGCCGGCGAGGGTGGCGGCCGCGGCCAAGGGCAAAGTGAGGGCTGCCCGGCGGCGGAGGGGAGTAGAAAACATGTTTTGGGTCATCCGTTGAGTTTGGCGAGCAGGCCGTCAGCGCGGTTGCGCACACCGTCGGTGGCGCCGGGATCCGAGGCGATCTGGCTGAACAGCGCCTTGGCCTGGCCGATTTTGCCCTCCGAGAGGTAGAGCAGGGCCTGGGTTTCCTGCGCCAGGCCGTGATAAGGATTCTCCGGCACGGTCAGGGGTTGCAGGCGGGCGGCGACGCTTTGATCGGGCGCGATGCCGAGTTCGTGCTGGGCCCAGAGCAGGCTGGCGAGGTCGCGGAACAGCGGGTCGGCCGCCGCGTCGCCAGAAACCTGATTCCAGCCGGTGGCGGCGGCTGGCAGGTTGCCGGCGGCGGCGTACAGGGCGGCGGCGCGCATGGTGGCCAGGGTGCGGTAGCCTTCCGGCGCGCTGGCGGCGAAGGTTTCGAGCGTTTTGGCGGCGGTCAGGCGCTGCGGGTTGGTGAGGGATTCGGCGTTCGCGTCGATCGGGTTGGTGATGGCGAGGTAGGCGGTGGCGGCTTTCTGAGCTTGCCGCGCCGAATAATACTGCCAGGCCTGCTGCGCGCCGACGGCGATGAGGACGAGGATGGCGGCGAGGATGAGGAGGGCGCCGTAGCGGCGCAGGAGTCGGGCGGCGCGCTCGGCGCGGAGATCGTCGGAAACCTCGTCAAAAATATCGACCAATTTTGGGACCTTGTTGGTTCTGGCGCGTGCCGGGGTGCAATCGCCTATCTGGCGGTGCGGCGCAAGCGTTCGGCGGTTTTCTCGCGGCCGATGAGGGGCAGGAGAGCGGCCATTTCGGGGCCGGACTCCTCGCCGGTGAGGGCCAGGCGCAGCGGGTGGTAGAGGGCGCGGCCTTTGGCGCCGGTGGCTTGGGCGAGCGTCTGGGTCCAGGTTTTCCAGGTTTCGGCGCCCCACGGTTCGGGTGGGAGGGTTTGCAGGGCGGCTTCCAGAAAAATTTTCTGGTCGGGCTGGTCTGGCGTGGAAATGTCGTTGTGGACGACGTCCCACCATTGGCGGGCTTCGGTGAGGAGGTCGAGGTTGCCGCGGATGGCGTTCCAGAAGGCTTCGGTGGCGGCTTCGGGGAGGCGGTCTTTGACGGAGTCGTAGGGGAGGTGGTGCAAGAATTTGCGGTTGAGGGCGAGGAGCTGGTGCGGGTCAAAGCGGGGGGAGGAACGGCCGAAATCGGCAATGTTGAAGGTCTTGATGAGCTCAGCGAGGGGGATGGGGGCAGGATCTTTGCTGGTGCCGAGGCGGGCGAGGTAGGCGGTGATGGCGGCGGGTTCGATGCCGTCCTTGCGCATGCCGCGCAGGCTGGCGGAGCCGACGCGCTTGGAGAGTTTTTCGCCCTCGCCGCCGGAGATGAGGGGGAGATGGGCGAATTTGGGGAGGGCGTTGGTGAGGGCGGCAAAAATGTCGAGCTGGACGGCGGTGTTGGTGACGTGGTCCTCGCCGCGGATGACGTGGGTGATCTGGTGATCGACGTCGTCCACGACCGAGGTGAAGGTGTAGAGGGGGGTGTTGTCCTCGCGGATGAGGACGGGGTCTGAAACCGTGGCGAACTTTACGCGCTTCGCACCCAGAATCAGGTCAATCCAGGTGGCTTCGCCGGGGGAGAGTTTGAAGCGCCAGTGGGGGCGGTGGCCGTTTTGGAGGGCGGTTTCGATTTGCGCTGGCGTGAGGGCGAGGGCGGCGCGGTCGTAGATGGGGGGGAGTTTGCGCTTTTCGAGCGCGGCGCGCTTGGCGGCGAGTTCCTCGGCGTTTTCGAAGCAGGGATAGAGGCGGCCGGTGGCTTTTAATTGCTCCGCCACTTCGGCGTAGCGCGCAAAACGGTCGGATTGTTTGGCTGAAGAATCCCAGGAGAGGCCGAGCCAGGTGAGGTCGTCGTAGATCGCCTGTTCGTATTCGGGGCGGCCTCTGGCGGTGTCGGTGTCATCGAGGCGGAGGAGAAAATGGCCGTTTTGGGAGCGGGCGAACAGGTAGTTGACGAGGGCGGCGCGGGCGTTGCCGACATGGAGGTAGCCGGTGGGGCTGGGGGCGACGCGGACTTTGATCATGATTCTGGGGGGGTAGCGGATTCTCCCGTCCGCGGGAAGGCGGGCGAGGTTTAGGTTAAGAACATGCGGTAAGGCGTGATGGTGCCGTCTTCGTTACGGATTAGGAACTCGTTGCCTTTTTCGGTTTCCTCGATCAGAGCTTCGTACAGGCGCAGGGCATTTTTGAGGACTTCCGCGTAGGAGGAGGCTTCGGTTTTTAGTTTAAGGGCATTGAGGCGTTCCATGGAACGGGGGGGCAGGTCGAACTGGACGCGGTTTTTGGGGACGCGAAGTTTGGCTTCGGTCTCTTGCTTTGCGGGTGATGCCAAACCTGATGTTAGAGAGCGTGCGGTCATCCTGAATCCTTTCTGGGACTTCCGAAGTAGTGGTTGACCATGGCGCCTACGATGGGGCCAACGACCACCCAAGTACTCTGAAGGGGTCCAAACTTGTTGTAGATAAGTCCAAAAATGCCTGTGGTTGCCACCGCTACGAGTGCTGTGGTGACGAGTACGCGAACGAAGAAACCTTTGGTCTTTGCTTCGATTGCCGGCACCGGATCGATTTCGAAGTTTTTGCCGGGTGCTGGCTGATAAGGTTTTTTGCGCGAATTAGCCGGGCTTAATTTGGGCTCCATTTATCAGGTCCTTTAAGATCCCGCGTTTTCGCGGGGGCGGAAGGCTGGTATGGGTTTGGGTCGTGGTGCGCATATCTTTGTTCCCAGCAGGTTTGAGTAGATGATTTTTGGATATTTCGTTCTTTATATCGGCCGTTTGGGCCAAAACCGAATTAGCAGCGGCACAACACATATGCAAGTAATATGAGGAAATTTTCCTCATAAAGTCGGTGCCTTTGATCAATTGACGGTGTCGCTGGGCCAAAGCTTAGATTGAGGGGGGGTTGGACAGTTTGACGTCCAAATCCGCGCGAAGCGGTCCAAAAGTTTTTGCGCGCTTTTTTCAAAAAGCGCTGCTTGTTTACTCCGCGTCACCGGATTTTTTGTAGGGGCTTTCGGATTCCAGAGCGGACATGGTTTCCAGGATGGCGGGGCGTTCGGAGGCGAGGAAATTTTCGACGGCGCGGGAGAGGCCGGAATCTGCTATCCAGTGCACTGAAAACGTCGGTTTGGGGGTGTAGCCGCGCTGGATTTTGTGCTCGCCTTGGGCGCCGGCCTCGACGCGGGGGATCTTTTCCCGGATCGCGTAGTCGATGGCCTGGTAGTAGCAGAGCTCGAAATGCAGGAAGGGGACGTCTTCGACGCAGCCCCAGTTGCGGCCGTATAGCGCTTCCGTGCCGCGCAGATTCAGGGCGCCGGCGATGGGGGTGCCGTTGCGCTCGGCGATCATGAGCACCACTTTATTCGGGAGACGCTCGCCGAGGAGTGAAAAGAACTCGCGGGTGAGGTAGGCGCCGCCCCATTTGCGGTCCACGGTCGAGAGGTAGAATTTGTAAAAAAAATCCCAGATTTTTGGGGTGAGGTCCGGGCCGGTGAGGGCTTTTAGGGTCAGGCCGTTGCCGGCGTCGCGGCGTTCTCGGCGGATGGCTTTGCGCTTGCGGGAGGATAACGTGGCCAGGAAATCGTCGAAGGTTTCGTAGTTTTGGTTGTCCCAGTGGAACTGGGTGCCCAGGCGCTGCAGCCAGCCGGCCTCGCCAAGTTCTGTCCATTCGTCCGCGGTGCAGAAGGTGGCGTGGACGGAGGAGCAGCCTAGCTTTTGCGCGGCCTGGATGAGAGCGGCGCCGAGACTGGCGGCGGAAAAACCGGGTTTGACGAGGAAACGCGGGCCGGGGACGGGCGAGAAGGGCACGGCGACCTGCAGTTTGGGGTAGTAGCGGCCACCGGCGCGCTCCATGGCGTGGGCCCAGGCGTGGTCGAAAACGTATTCGCCATAGGAATTGGTTTTGGCGTAGGCGGGGGCAAGGGCGGTGAGGGCGCCGGATTCGGCGCGCAAGGCGGCATAGCGCGGGTGCCAGCCGGTGCGGCCACCGACGGAACCCGAATCCTCCAGGGCTGAGAGGAAAGCGTAGGAAACGAAGGGATTCTCGGTGCCCGCGCAGGAATCCCAGGCGAACTGGCCGATTTCGGCGATGCGCTGGTGAAGCGTTAATTCGAATTTGGGTGAACCATCGGGCATGGCTTACCATATGACGGCTGCGCCGGGTTTCGCCAGTTGGGTTTTTAGGAGCGAATGGATGATCGAGCTGTATTATTGGACCACCCCGAACGGGCATAAGATTACGATTTTTTTGGAGGAGACGGAGACCCCGTACCAGGTGTTGCCGATCAATATTTCGAAGGGCGAGCAGTTTGGCGAGGCGTTCTTGAAAATTTCGCCGAATAACCGGATTCCGGCGATCGTGGATACGGCGCCGGCGGATGGCGGGGAGAAAATCAGCGTTTTTGAGTCGGGCGCGATTTTGCAATATCTGGCGGAAAAGACCGGGCGGTTTGCGGGCGCGGATGTGCGTGAAAAATACCAGGTGCTGGAATGGCTGACCTGGCAGTTGGCCGGGTTGGGGCCGATGGCGGGGCAGAACCACCATTTTGTGCAGTACGCGCCGGAGAAAATTCCGTACGCGATGGAGCGGTATGTGAAGGAGACCAACCGGCTTTACGGCGTGCTGAACCGGCGCCTGGCGGACCGGGAATTTGTCGCGGGCGCCTATTCCATCGCCGATATGGCGATCTATCCCTGGGTGGTGCCGTATGAGCGGCAGCAGCAGAATATCGAGGATTTTCCGCATCTGAAGCGGTGGTTTTTGGCGGTGAAGGCGCGGCCGGCGGTGGTGCGGGCGTATGAGATGGCCAGGCAGGTGAACCAGCTTCCGACGGTGAACGAGGAAGCGCGGCAGCATCTGTTTGGCCAGGTGGCGCGGTGAGCGTGAAGCGGAAATTGTATGATCTGGCGGGCGCCGATGAGCGCGTGCGGTTCAGCCCATATTGCTGGCGCGTGAAGCTGGCGCTGGCGCACAAGAACCTGCCGTATGAGACATTGCCTTGGCATTTTACGGAGAAGGAGAAGATCGCGTTTTCCGGCCAGGGGAAGGTGCCGGTGCTGGTGGATGGCAAGAAGGTGATTTTTGATAGTTATGACATCGCCGAATATCTTGAGGAGACCTATGGGAATGAACCGTCGCTGTTTGGCGACGCGGCGCAGGCGGCGCTGACGCGGTTTGTGAAGCACTGGGCGGAGGATACGCTGCATCCGGCGATTGGAAGGCTGGTGCTGCCGGGGATTTTTGCGATGATCCGGCCGCGGGACCAGGGGTATTTTCGCGAGACGCGGGAGGCGATGTATGGGATGACGATCGAGGAATTGGCGGCGCGGCGAGCGGAGTTTGAGCCGGTGTTTCGGGCGGTGCTGAAACCGTTGCGCAGGACACTGGAGATGCAGCCGTTTCTGGCGGGGCCGGGGCCGGCGTTTGCGGACCATATCGTGTTTGGGGCGCTGCAGTGGGGGCGGCTGACTTGTCCGTTTGCGTTGTTGGAGGGGGAAGGGGTGATTGAGGGGTGGATGGAGCGGTTGCTGGAGACTTATGGGATTTGAGGAAGGACTTCTTTTTTAAAAAAAAGAAGCAAAAAACTTTTACGAGCTGCGGGCGCTGGCGCTGGGAGTGCCGTTAATCGCCACCCATGGTGGCGATTAACGGCACTCCCCATGCCAGCGCCCGCAGTTCGTAAAAGTTTTTTGCGCGCTTTTTTTCAAAAAAGCGCTGCTTTCTTCACGCCTTCTGCGTCTGAAAATAAACATCAATCGCCGCCGCCAACCGCTGCGCCATCGCGGCCTGGTGCACCTTGTCGGTCAGCAATTGCTCATCCAGCGGGTTCGTCAGGCAGCCCATTTCCAGCAGCGCGCTGGGCGTCGATGGGTCGCGCAGCACCGCGAAATTGGCGCTCCGCACGGCATCTGGCATCAGCACCATGCTGCCCTGGAACGACGCCGCGATATCCTGCGCGAAGGTGGCCGAGGCGATGCGCGTCGCGCGCGTCTCCAGGCTCGCCAGGATCGGCAGCACCTGCGGCGAGACCTTGGCCACCGGCACCCCGCCCAGATGATCCGCGGCATTTTCATCGCTCGCGACCGCGGCGGCCAGGCTGTCCGAGGCATCAGGTGCCAGCGTATAGATGCTCGCACCGCGGTCCGACGGCTCCGGCAGATGGTCGCAATGCATGGCGATGAACAGATCCGCCCCGGCCGAGACCGCCAGCGTGACCCGGTCCTCCAGCGTCACGAACGAGTCATCCGTGCGCGTCATCGCGACATTGTATCTGCCGCCGGTGCCGAGCGCGTTGCGCAGCGCGAGCGCGGAGGCCAGCGTGATGGTTTTTTCAAACGTCCCATCCGGCGCGATGGCGCCGGGGTCGTGCCCGCCATGTCCCGGGTCCAGCATCACGGTCGGCACGTTTTGCGCGCGCGCGCGCCGGGGCAGCGCCAGCCCCGCGGTGCCGGCCGCCGCCAAAGCCAAAAACCCGAACCGCCGCCGGGTTATCAGGCAGTTGTTACACATGCTCCGCCCATACCACGCCAGATTTGAAGATGGCTACATAATCATGAACATTTATTAACAAATTTCGCCGAATCCAGCGCGTGTCGGCGCATTATTTGCGCTTGCCCGCGGTATTCAGCGTCACGGCGGCCTGCACGAGCGCCCGAAAAGCCGTCTCGTCGATGCTGCCGCCCTCAAAAATGTCGATCGCCCGCCTGACATTGCCCTCCAGGCTGGCATTGAACAGCCCGGCCGGGTCGGGCAGCGCCGCGCCCTTGGCGAAGGTGAGTTTTACGGCCGTCTTGTAGGTCTCGCCCGTACAAATAATGCCGCCATGCGACCACACCGGCACGCCGCGCCACTTCACCTCCTCGACCACGTCCGGATCGGCGTCCCGGATCAGCGCCCGCATCCGGGCCAGCGTCGCGCCGCGCCAGTCGCCCAGCGACCGGATTTTCTCGTCGATGAAATCGGCCGGAGGCACCCCCGCCGGCAATCCACCCTCAGCCATGCCGCCTTCTCCCACGTAACGACCGGCCGCATTCGTAGCGCGTCGCCGCCGCGGCGGACAGGGCCACTTGCCGCCGCGCATCCGCTTCCGCTATAGCCTCACCGCATCGGAGTGTAGCTCAGCCTGGTTAGAGTACTGTGTTCGGAACGCAGGGGCCGGAGGTTCGAATCCTCTCACTCCGACCAATCTAAGTCTTTTACTTCGAGGCGTTACGCTTCCACTTCGGGGTTTGCAAAAGTACCCAACGGTCCTTTTGAACGAGTTATTCAAAAAAGCCGTTTTTTGGGGCGATTTATGGGGATGGATAATGGCACCGACCGAGAGCTGCTACCTCATCGCAAATGAAGTGCCGTTGGCCGAATTCCATCTGAAACCGCACTATCCAAAAGATAAGACATCGGCGGAAATTGACCTCTTGACGATGGCATTGGGAATCACATCGGGAATTACAATTAATGACAGGGTTGTAGTTACCTGCGCCCACTCGTTCTATCTCTCATTCACCCGGAGTGAGGAAGATTTGACCAACATCGCACGAGAAATTTGTAAGACTAACGGAATTAATTATCCGAGCCGCCGGTTTCGTATTCTGGCAGCAGCAGGTCCGCTCATCTATTCCAACGGAATCAATTCTGACACTGACGTAGCCCTGAGTGAGAGCGGGTCTAGCCTCTGCACATTGCTAGATAATTTGGATGGCCCAAAATTTCTTGGAATTGACGCCCTGCTGCCATGCGGGCATTCCCCGGATGGGCCAATCGGGTATGATTGGATCATGTCTGCCTTACAAGAAATCGCTGAAAGGACGAATACCGCAATTGTCGCCCTTCACTCACAAGAAAACGCCTGATCCAAAGGGGGCCGGCTATTGGCAATTCTAAGCAGTCTATCCGCCGGCCAAATCCAATCGAAATTTGATTCATTACACCGCGGGTGGCTTAATCTTCCTAGAACCTCGTATATTATTCATTCCCCAAATGATGGGAGAGGGTCACGGGCTAGTTCGCGGTCCTTTAGCGACTTGTTGGCTTCCGCAGAGTATTCATCTCTCATGGCTTCGAACTCAGCCAATGTTATAGCACCTGCGTCATATTGGGCCGCGGCAACTTCAGTCTGGGCAGCTTGCTCCTGGTAAATATCAATATTGTCACTGTCGGTAATAGCAGCCATTTTTAATAAGGCGGCATCAGTGCATTTCACATACGTTAACATTGCCCCCTGCAAGTCTTTAGCGGAATCGAGTTGCTTTCCGCATAGCGTCGTACTCTTCATCGCAGCATCCAAGGCGTTTTGGTAAGCCAGAGCAGTTTCCTCCGTGGCTGAGGTATTGGAAACTGGATTTGAGGATTGGGGAGCAGAAGAATTATAGCAACCCCCAAGTAGAAAACTCATAAATATCAAGTATATAGGTGCTCTGACCAAGTTTGACGTTCCTTCGTTTTCTCTGCGAAAATTGAATCGCGGACTCAATGGGAAATGCCATTTCCTTTCGATATAGTTTATACTAAAGTCTAGAACTGGAAACCCGGCCGCCCTGAAAATGGTTATTCGACCAATTTGCACTGATCGTCGCCAGTGTGTCGCCGGCGCCAACCCGGTCCATTTTGTCCTCATCTGGAGGGGTGGCCCGCGAACCATTAAGCAATTTTATTTCGTAGACCTTGGTGTTCGGAACGCAGGGGCCAGAAGTTCGAATCCTCTGACTCCGACCATTTTCACCGCGTTGGCCCCGCCGCTACTTAAAATGACCAGCCACCAGGGCTATCTACCGCGGCATTATTAGATCGTTAAGGGGGGAAAAATGTCCGGTACCGTGGAAAATCTGGCCCGCGCCCGCAACGTCGTCATCGCGGCCTACCTCAGCTGGGCGCTGGACGCCTTTGACTTCTTCATCCTGATTTTCACCTTCGACGACGTCGCCAAAACCTTTGGCGTCAGCGTCACCTCCATCACCTTCGCCATCACCCTCACGCTCGCCACGCGCGCGCTCGGCGCCTTCATCTTCGGCCGCCTGGCGGACCAGTACGGCCGCAAACCCATCCTCATGCTGGTCGTGCTGCTCTACTCGCTGTTCGAGGCCGCCAGCGGCTTCGCCTGGTCGTTCGCCTCCTTCCTGGTCATCCGCGCGCTCTTCGGCATCGCCATGGGCGGCGAATGGGGCATCGGCAGCTCACTCGCCATGGAAACCATCCCGGACCGCTGGCGCGGCTGGGTTTCCGGCCTGCTGCAGGCCGGCTACCCCTCCGGCTACTTCCTCGCCACGCTCCTATTCGGCTTCGGCTACCACGCGCTCGGCTGGCGCGGCATGTTTTTTGTCGGCGCCGCGCCGGCGCTGCTGGTCTTCTTCATCAATTCCTCCATCGAGGAATCCCCGGCCTTCCAGAAAATCAAAACCGGCCCAAAAATCTCCACCATGCAAATCCTGCGCAACAACGGCAAACTCGTGATCTACGGCGTCGTGATGATGGCCGCCTTCAACTTCTTTTCGCACGGCACGCAGGACATCTATCCAAAGCTCTTCCTCGGCAAGCAATTGCACTTCCCGCACCCGGTCATCACCAATATCAGCCTCATCTACAATGTCGGCGCCATGCTCGGCGGCATCGCCTTCGGCTTCCTCAGCCAGCGCATCGGCCGCCGCTACGCCATCGCCGCCGCCTGCGTGCTCTCGCTCGTCGTGCTCTACTGGTGGTCCCACGGCACCACGCCGGTGGCAATCGCCATCGCCGCCTTCCTCATGCAATTCGCCGTGCAGGGCGCCTGGGGCGTCGTCCCCGTCCACCTCAACGAGCTTTCCCCCGCCGAAATCCGCGGCACGTTTCCGGGTTTTGTTTACCAACTCGGCAACTTCGTCGCCTCCTTCAACGCGCCGCTACAGGCCGGCATCGCCGCGCATAACGGCAACGATTACGGCTTTGCCCTGATGCTGGTCGCAGGCTCCGTCGCCGTCATCCTCATCGTGCTGATGATTTTTGGCCCCGAGGCGCGCAACGTTTCGATGTCCAGGACCGCGTAGAAGAAAGCAGCGCTTTTTGAAAAAAGGCTCCCCGCCTGGGGCGCGCAAAGCCCCCAGGAGCAAAAGTTTTTTGGTTACTTTATTTCAAAAAAGTAACTACTTTCTTCCCTGCCTTCAGCTTCGGAGCCAAGCGATGTCATCCTATCCATCAATCGTTCCCTACCTTCTTGTCCAGGACGCAAAGGCCCTCATCGCGTTCCTCGAATCAGGCTTTGGCGGCAAAGCCCGCCTGGTGATGCCTTCCGAACACGGCGTGAAGCACGGCGAGGTCGAACTCGGCGACAGCCTGATCATGCTTTCCGACGCCTCGGACCTGCCGCGCGCACCCATCCATCTCTGTCTCTACGTGAAAGACGTTGACGCCATCTACGAAAAAGCCCTCGCCGCCGGCGCCGTCTCGCTATCCGAGCCCAAAACGCAAGACTACGGCCAGCGCATGGCCGCCGTCACCGACCCCGCCGGCAACACCTGGTGGATCTGCGGCGAGATCGCGTAACGAAAACCGTTAGAGCGACGACAACTCCGAAAATCCCAGCCCGGTTTTCAGACCGGTTTTAAGCGTCGCGATATCCGTCTCGAACGCGGCTTTGGTGACCAACCCGGCCGGCAGCAGGCTGTAGATCGCATTCGCGTCCGCGGTCGTGATCCCCTTGGCGACCGCCTTGCCGGCCGCGTAGTCATATGGCGAAACGACCCCGGCTTCCCCGAGCAGACCCAAATACTCGGCAACAGTTTGTTTGATGCTGGAAATTGACATTCCCGCCAACAGGTCGTTGTGCAGGTCAGTCAAACCGGCACTGACAAATCCCGCATATGAAGGTGTCACCAGCGCGGCGGCGTCCGCGATGAAGGTCGGCGACAGCATGGCGGCCAGCGTTTTTTCCGCCTTGGTCACGGCCGACGGCGCGTGCTCGGCCGCGAAATTCATATGCGAAGGTGCTGCGATACTGGAAGGGCTTATGGTCATTGCGTTTTCTTTCAAATGATTGATTTAAGCACAACACGTCATGACGACTGCCCCATCAGCAATCCCGACGCCCCTCTTTTTTTTTCACGAAACGATTTCGGCAGAGTTATGCCGCCAAAACATGAAAGTCAACGCCGCCGGCCGGCCAGTGCCCATCCCAATTTTCCCGCCGCCCCGAAAAAAGAATAATCCGCAGATGACCGCAGATAAAGAAGATTCCCTCTGATCTGCGGCCATCTGCGTCATCTGCGGATACCACAATATCCGATTCAAATCTGCGCCAATCTGCGGTTGAATCTATTTCCCCACCACCTCCACCGTCGCCGTCAGTCCCGCGATCAGCCGCACCCCCGTCGGCACGCGGTCGATCGCGATCCGTACCGGCACCCGTTGCGCCAGCCGCACCCAGGTAAAAGTCGGATTCACATCCGCCAACAGGTTAGGCGAAGCCACCCGCTCGTTATCCGCGATCCCGGCATCGATACTCTCCACATGCCCGGATATAGCCGGCCCGCCGCCCAGCAGCGTCACCCGCGCACTATCCCCCACCGCGATCCGCGGCAGCTTGGTCTCCTCGAAGTAGCCATCGACATAGATCGAATCCGTATCAACCAGCGCCGCGACCGCGCTCCCGGCCGTCACGTAATCCCCAGGCCGCATCGAAAAATTCGTGATCACCCCATTCACCGTCGCCCGCACCGTCGCGCGTGAAACATTCAGCTCCGCCACCGATAAATCCGCCTGCGCCGCCGCAAGTTCAGCCTGCGCCTCGAGCACCGCGGTATTGTTTTCATCGCGTGACAGGCTGGAAACCGCATTGCCCGGCAGCGCGTTATAGCGCGCCGCGTCGCGCTCGGCTTCCGCCAGCGCCGCCTTGTCCTTCGCCACCACCGCGCCGGCCTCTTGCAGCGCCACCTGAAATCTTACGGGATCGATCTGAAAAAGCGCGTCCCCCACATGCACCGCCTGGTTGTCCCGCGCAAAAACCTGCGCCACCAGGCCGGAAACATCCGGCGCCACCTCCACCACATCCGCCCGCACCCGCCCGTCGCGCGTCCACGGATCCTCCATGTAATAAACCCACAACTGCCAGGCCACCACCGCCGCCACCGCGGCGGCCAGCATCGTCACCGCGAACCGCAAAAAAAACCGCGTCAATTTCATCTCAGAAAAACGTTTCCGCCAGCATCGAAATCAGCCCCGTCAAGATCACCAGGATCAAAAAGTCAAACAGCGGCCGATGCCACACGAAGCGGTAGAATCCCGCCCGGCTCAGCCCCGCCCGCACCAGCGCCGCCACCGCCACCGCGCCCAGCAGCCAGACCAGAAGCGGCGGCAGCAGCACGCCGAAAAGGTCGATCTCGCCGATCATTGCGCCGCCATCGCCGGTTCCAGTGCCAACGTCTCGAACGGCGGCGGCGCCGCGGGAAACAGCACCAGCCGCAGCCCCACCAGCACCATCAGCGCCTCGCGGTGGTGCCGCCCATGCGCCACCCCCACCTTCTCCGCGATTTTCACCACCGCAGAATCAATTTTCTGCAACAACCCCGGCCCCGCCGGCAACAACGGGTTCCCCTCATAATACCTGGTCACGCCCCGCAGCACCCGCGCCGCCAGTAACTGTTCCTCCACCCCCAAAAACTCGATCTCCCGCTGCAACCCGATCACATTCAGCCCCACCCGCAAATCCACCAGCACATCCGCCGCGTAAAAATCCGCCCCCGGCGAGACCGCCGCCAGCCGAGGCATCAGCAGCCCCAGCCGGTCCATCATCAGCCCCGTCAGTTTTGCCCGGTCCTGGTGCCCGGCCACGGAGGCCGCCGCCGCGATATCCCGCCACCCCGCGCGCAGCAACCGCCTGGCCGAAAACGCCGCCCCCACCGACCTGATCAGCCGCGTCACCACCAGTGCCGAAGCCAGCCCAAAAATCAGCCCCAGCCCGCCATTCACATACGCCGAAAAATCCCCGGCATAGCCATTATTCAGCGCCAAAATCGTCGAGCCCACCGCGCCCATCACCATCCCGGTCCCAAACGTCGCCGGCCTGGACACCAGCACCCCGATCACCAGCCCCGCCGGCAGCAGCACCAGCATCAGCTCCGGAAAGGTTTCCACCCGCGGCAGTATAGCGAATTCATACACCGCGTCCGCCAGCACGATGATCACCGCGTTGCGCAGCATGGTCGCGATCGCCGGCGCCGGATCATCCTGCGCCGCGAAGAACGAGCACGCCACCGCCACCATCACCGCCGCCCCCGCGCCGGCCGGCCAGGCCGTAAAAATCCAGAACGCGCAGACAATCAGCACCGCGATCATCGCCGCCAACGCCGAAAGCCCCGCCAGAAAATGATCCCGCACCTGCGCCGGCGCCGCCACCACCCCCACGCCCGGTACGCTTGCCGTGGGTTCGGCGCCGCCGGGCGGCCCCGCCTCATCAACCACAAAATGCCGGATCGCCCGCGAATGCCGCACCATCGCGACAAACTCGTGCAGCCGCACCAGCAGCGTGGTGCGCAAAATGCCCGGCCAGCTCAGCGCCGCTTCCTCGCACCGTTCCAGCCGGAAAATCTCCGCATCCAGCGCATCCGCCGCCGCGGACTCATAATTCGCCGTGTTGCGCACCCACGCGCAGCAGGCCTTCAGCAGCGCCTGCAAATCCGCCGTCATCCCGCCGGTCGCCTTCAACTGCGCCACCCGGTCGCCGATCGAACTCAGCACCGGCATCAAGCTTAAAATATACAGCCGCAGCCGCCGCACCTGCGGCACCGCCGTGCGCAAGGCCGAGGTGTCATACGCCAGTTGCGACGTCATCATCCCGATATCCACCGCCTCCGCCGCCATTTTTCGCCGCGCCGCCCGCACTTCGGCGGTTTCTTCCCGCCCGGCGAGCGCCGCCTCCGCCCACTCCCCCGCCGGCAGCAGCCAGGCCCGGATGCGCGCCGCCAGCACCGGCCCCAGCGCGCGCGGAAAAATCACCGTCCCCACCACGGTGGTGCAGGCAATACCAATGGAAATTTCCTCCACCCGCGTCAGCGCCGTCTGAAAAATGTTTGCGGGGTCCGCGACCGACGGAAATCCGATAATCCCCGCCGTATATCCCGCCAGCATGAACAAATAAGCCCGCGGCGAGCGGTCCAGCAGCGACAAATACAAACAAAGCCCAATCCATCCCGCCATCGCCAGGCATAGCAGCACCGGCGCATCCACCAGATTGGGCACGATCACCACCGCCGCCGTGCCGCCCACAAAAGTCCCCACGAACCGGTACACCGCCTTCGAGCGCATTGCCCCCGTCAGCGGCTGCGCCACGATATAGGCCGTCGCCATGCACCAATACGGATTATCCAGCCCCAGCCAGAACGCCAGCGCCAGCGCCAGCATCGCCCCGCCAAACGTCTTTAGCGCGAACAGCAATTCGTCCGGTTTCGGCGCCTGTTTCAACATGCCGCCCAGACATAACGCCCGCGCGCCTCGCGCACCATAACGCCGGCGCATGGCGCCCAAAACAAAAGGGGGCGGACATGCACCGCATGTCCGCCCCCCGATCCGTCAGCGCTAAAGCTTTAGGCTTTAACAGCGCCGGCCGACTGCTTGTGCGCGGCTTCCGAGTGCGTATGGGCCTTCACCGCGTGCTCGAGGGCCAGTTTGGCGTCGCCCTTTTCGTGCTGCTGCGCCGCGGCGTGATGCGCCTTGGCGGCTTCTTCGTGCGATTTCGCGGCGTTGGTATGGATTGTATCAGCCATGTGAAAAGTCCTTTTATGTCATTCTTATTGTAGCATTTGCGGGCCATCATGACCCGCATCCGCCATATGGTCACGCGGGCCGCCCCGCCCCATTAAACATCCTTCACGCCCAGCCCAGGACCCGCACGGCGAATACGCGCAGCGTCCGCCACTGCACGCGCCGCTCCTCCGGCGCGCGCCGCATCACTTCGACCCAGCGCTCTGGCCAGGCAATGGCGCCCGCCAGCAAACAAGGGCCCGCAAAGGACCCTGACACGTCCACCCAGGGCCAAACCCGGCGATCGGGCCGTCTCCCGCCGGCTCCGCCGCAGCGCTGCTGGGCGCGGTTGCGCGCATGGGATGAACCAGCCGATAAACCGGATAGATCAGTCCCAGATATATCGCCCCTGCCAGGACGCAAAAGATGGCCACACCCGCCAGCGAAAAAGCCGGTCCCTTCGCTGGCCCGGCCATCGGCCTACCGCGTCAAAAGCGTTCCGCTCAATCCGACAACCCGGCAAACAACGCCGTGCTCAAATACCGCTCGCCATAGCTCGGTATAATCGTCACGATCATCTTCCCCTCATTCTCCGCCCGGCTCGCCACCTGCATCGCCGCCCACAACGCCGCCCCGGATGAAATCCCCACCAGCAGCCCCTCCTCCTTCGCCGCCCGCCTGGCCGTCGCCAGCGCGTCGTCATTCGTCACCCGAATCACCTCGTCATAGACATGCGTATTCAGCACCGCCGGCACAAACCCCGCCCCGATCCCCTGAATCACATGCGGCCCCTTCGCCCCGCCCGACAGCACCGGCGAGGCATCCGGTTCCACCGCCACCGCCTTGAACGAAGGTTTTCTGGATTTGATCACCTCCCCAACCCCGGTAATCGTCCCGCCCGTCCCGATCCCGGCCACCAGAAAATCCACCGCCCCGCCGGTATCGGCCCAAATTTCCTCCGCCGTCGTGCGCCGGTGCACCTCCGGATTCGCCGGATTATTGAATTGTTGCGGCATGAAATACTCGGACCCAGACCCAAGAATTTCCTCCGCCTTGGCAATCGCCGCCCCCATCCCGCCCGGCCCAGGTGTGAGCACAATCTCCGCCCCATAAGCCCGCAGCACCGCCCGCCGTTCCTTGCTCATCGTCTCCGGCATGGTCAGGATGCACTTATACCCCTTGGCCGCGCACACCATCGCCAGCGCGATCCCGGTATTGCCCGATGTGGGCTCCACCACCGTCATCCCCGGCTTCAGCGCCCCTGACTTTTCCCCGGCCTCGATCATCGCCACCCCGATCCGATCCTTCACCGAATTCGCCGGGTTAAAAAACTCCAGCTTTGCGACAATTTTTCCCGGCATCCCGGCCGCCATCCGGTTGATCCGCACCATCGGCGTGCGCCCCACCAGCCCCGTCACATCATCCGCAATATTCATTTTTTTCTCCTCCTGGCCCTAATATGCCCCCAAACCACGCCTCAGGTCCATGTTATGAAGAATCTCGTCATCCTCACCGGCGCCGGCATTTCCGCCGAATCCGGCATCGCCACATTCCGGGACGCGAACGGCCTGTGGGAAAATCACCGCATCGAGGACGTCGCCTCCCCCCGCGCCTTCGCCAAAAACCCGGAAACCGTGCACCGCTTCTACAATCTCCGCCGCGCCCAGCTCAAAACCGTCCACCCCAACGCCGCCCACCACGCNNCACGACCGCGCCGGCTCCAAAAACCTGCTCCACATGCACGGCGAAATCCGCAAATTACTGTGCGCCGCCTGTGGCCACACCGCCTGGCACGCGGACGACCTCTCCCCCGCCGATATTTGTCCCGCCTGCCAAGAACCCGGCCACCTGCGCCCAGACATCGTCTGGTTCGGCGAAATCCCCTACCACATGGACGTAATCCAGGACGCCCTGGATCAGGCCGACATTTTCGCCGCCATCGGCACCTCCGGCATCGTCTATCCCGCCGCCGGCTTCGCCGAGCACGCCAGCCATAACGGCCGCCGCTGCCACACCGTCGAACTCAACCTGGCCCCCACCGGCGGCCCGTTCACGGAATCTATCCCCGGCCCCGCCGCCACCACCGTTCCCGCCTGGGCCGCCAACTTACTATCCCGAGACCCGAACCCGAAGGACAAAAGCTAACGGCGGATTTCGCGGATCAACGCAGATTGTCATGCAGCCGCCCGCATTAAAAATCGTTATCCCGCCGGTCACTGTTCTTCGCTCCCCGCCATCCCCTTATCCCTCGGCAT
Organism: Acetobacteraceae bacterium; assembly: GCA_003137135.1. GTDB lineage: Bacteria > Pseudomonadota > Alphaproteobacteria > Acetobacterales > Acetobacteraceae > Acidocella. Next base: position 28,725 of record PLFB01000139.1, on the reverse strand, counting down.
GAGCGAAACCGCGGACCAGGAAGACGACGAGCAACAAGGTTCCCCCCATCTCGACGAGGACGAGCAGGACCAGGCGCTCGCCCATTCCACCCCCCGCGCCCTCGTCATCCACGAAATCATCCGCGACGAAGGCGAACAGGAACTCGAGCGCACCAACACAGCGCTCGCCCTGTCCGGCCTCGCCGGCGGCCTCTCCATGGGCTTCTCCTTCCTCGCCCTCGCTTTGCTGCGCGCCTCCATGCCCGCCACCCCCTGGCGGGACGACATCGCCAGCTTCGGCTATTCCGTCGGCTTCATCATCGTCGTGCTCGGCCGCCAGCAGCTGTTCACCGAAAACACCCTCACCGCCGTCCTGCCCGTCCTCACCCGCCGCGATTTTGCCACCTTCCTCTCCGCCGCCCGCCTCTGGGCCGTCGTGCTCGCCGCCAACCTGGCCGGCACCTGGGTTTTTGCCGCCATCATCCACGCCCCCAACGTCTTCCCCGGCGACGTCACCAAAGCTTTTCAGGACATCGCCCAGGAAGCCATCCCCCCGGTATTCTATGCCACCCTCGTCAAAGCCTTCTTCGCCGGCTGGCTGATCGCCCTGATGGTCTGGATCCTCCCCGCCGCCCGCTCCGCCCGCCTGTTCGTCATCCTCATCATCACCTACGTCGTCTCGCTCGCGCACCTTTCCCACATCGTCGCCGGCAGCACCGAGGCCGCCTACGACGTCCTCTCCGGCGCCGCCAGTTTTGGCCAGTATTGCAGCCTGTTTTTGCTCCCCACCCTGCTCGGCAACATCCTCGGCGGCGTGCTGCTGGTCACCATCCTCAACCACGGCTCGATCAAGCCGGAGATCGACGGCAAGCAAGGCAAGTAAGAAAGTAAGCAGCGCTTATTAAAAAAGACTCCCCGCCCGTGGCTGCCCGCCTGGGGCTGCCCGCCCGGGACTACCCGCCTGGGGCTACCCGCCCGGGGCTGCCGCCTGGGGCTGCCCGCCTGGGGCGCGCAAAAATCTTTCTCTAATTCAGACCGTGCCGGCGAAACCGCCTTTGGCCCAGTTTACCCCCCATTCACCGGCCGCAAGCTAATCATCCCGCACAACATAACAGTTGACGGGCGGCGAATTGTATGTTTTACGATATCACGAAATCAATTTCGCAACAGCGAAGTCTAAACAGTCCAAGGGGTTCCCACACGCAAAGTTGTGGCGAACGAAGTCATTACGATACAGAGCATCCAGGATGCCACCAGGGGGAACCATGTCCAGTACGGCTGACCGGCTAAGCGCCAAAAGCACCACCGCCAGCGCCACGCCGCTGGAGGCCGCCACCATGCGCCACGTGCTGCGCCGCCTGCTGCCGTTTCTCATGCTCTGCTACGTGTTCTGCTGGCTCAACCGCATCAATCTCAGCTTCGCCGCCCTGCAGATGAACAAGCCGCTCGGCCTCACGGCCACGGATTACGGCCTCGCCGCAGGCCTGTTTTTCGTCACCTACGCCTTGCTGGAACTGCCTTCCAACCTGCTGCTGCACAAATTCGGCGCCCGCCGCTGGATCGCGCGCATCATGTTCACCTGGGGCATCATCGCCGCCGGCATGGCCCTCGTCGTCGGCCCCACCAGTTTTTACGTCATGCGCTTGGCTCTCGGTGCCGCCGAGGCCGGTTTTTACCCCGGCATCCTGTTCTACCTCACCCTGTGGATTCCCGCCGCCTACCGCGCCCGCACCTATTCCTACTTCCTCATCGCCATCCCCATCACCGGCATTTTGGGCGGCCCGCTCTCCGTCCACCTCCTCGGCCTCTCCGGCCTCGGCGGCCTGATGGGCTGGCAATGGATGTTCATTTGCGAAGGCTTGCCCTCGATCATCCTCGCCCCCATCGTGCTGTTCTACCTGCAGGACAAACCAGCCGACGCCGCCTGGCTCCCGCCCGACCAAAAAGCCTGGCTGACCGAAAAACTGGCGCACGAGGAAAAACGCATCGAGCACCGCAGCGCCCAATCCGTGCTCGCCGCGGTGACCAACCCCACGGTGGTGCTGATGGCGCTGATGTATTTCTCCAACGTCCTCCTGCTCAACAGCGTGCTCTTTTTCCTCCCCCAGATCGTCAAAGGTTTCGGCCTCACCATGCGCCAGGTCGGCGACTTCATGATCATCCCCAACGCGCTGGCTTTGGTCGCCATGATCATCTGGGGCTGGAACGCGGATCGCACGAAAGAACGCTTCGCGCACGCCGCCGCCGCCAACATGCTGGCCGCCCTCTCCCTCATCGCCGCGATGCTGGTGCAGGACCCGGTGCTGCGGGGCGCGGCCTTATCCATCGCCTTCGCCGCCACGCTCTGCATGGTGGTGCCGTTCTGGGCCATCCCCGGCAGCTTCCTCTCCGGCGCGTCGGCCGCCGGCGGGATCGCCGCCATCAGCGCCATGGGCGTCACCGGCGGCTTCGTCGCCCCCTACCTCATCGGCTACCTGAAAGACGCCACCGGCGGTTTCACCGTCGGCTTCCTCCTCATCGCCGCCTTCGGCGTCATCATCTCCGCGGTGTTCTATCTGGTCGGCACCACCCAACAAAAAGCCCGCGACGCCGCCAACGTGGTCGCGGACGCTCGGGCCTAAGTTAAGCCGATGGCCTTTCCCCGTTATTGCGAGCGCAGCGAAGCCATCCATCTTTTCAAGGGCAATGGCTTTGCAAGCAAGAAAGCAAGAACTTCTTTTTTAAAAAAAAGGCGCCCCGCCCGGGGAAGCAAAAAACTTTTACTAAACTGGGCCAATGGTGGTTTCACCAGCGCGGTCCAGATTACCAAAAGTTTTTTGCGCGCTTTTTTTCAAAAAAGCGCTGCTTTCTTCTCTTGTCTGATAGGGCGTTAACTCATGTACCTCACCGCCGAAAAATCCCAGGCGCGCCTGCCGGTCCTATTGCTCAGCGGCTTCCTCGGCAGCGGCAAGACCACGCTGGTCAACGCCCTCCTGCGCGACCCCCGCCTTGCCAACACCGCCGTCGCCGTCAACGAGTTCGGCGAAGTCCCGCTCGACGCCCATCTCATCGACCACGGCGCCGACAAGACCGTCGTCATGGCCAATGGCTGCCTGTGCTGCAACCTGGCCGGCGACATGGAGGACGCGGTCATGCGCCTGTTCTCCCGCCGCGAAGCCGGCGCGCTGCCGAATTTCGCGCGCCTGATCATCGAGCCTTCCGGCCTTTCCCACCCCGCCCCCATCGCCCAGGCGATTTTGCGCAACCCCGTCATGGCCCGCGCTTTTCGGCTCGAAGGCATCGTCACCACGGTGGACGCGATTTTCGGCCTGCGCCAAATCGACACCCACACCGAAACCGCCAAACAAATTTTCCTGGCCGACCGCCTCGTCATCACCAAGTCCGACATGGCCGAAGCCGCGGACGTCACCGCTTTGCACGCCGCCCTGAAAAACATGAATCCCGCCGCCGAAATTTTCGAAGCCGTCAACGGCGAGGTGGACCCTGCCGCCCTGCTCCCGCTTTCCTTCCTCGACCCCGCCGCCCCCGCCACCTTCGTCCGCGCCAGAAAATTCGCCGACTCGCCCAGCCACGAGACCGAAACCCTCGCCATCTCCCTCACCGCCGAAGCCCCGCTCAACTGGCGCCTGTTCGAAGCCTGGCTCCGCAAAATCCGCCTCACCCACGCCGCGCAACTTCTGCGTGTCAAAGCCATCCTCAACCTTTCCGATTCCGAACTGCCCGTGGTCATCCACGGCGTTCACCACGTCCTGCACACTCCAACGCAACTCCCGGCCTGGCCCGATGCAGACCGCCGTTCCAGAATCGTGTTAATCACCCGCGGCCTGCCCCGCGGACTCATCGAAGCTGACTGGCAAGACTCCTTGCCGGGCCTCCATGCCGCCCGGGCGGCGTGAGGGAGCCAAAATGCGCGCGATCGATATCCACGTCCACCCGATGAACCCCGAATATGTCGAGGCCAGCCTGCCGTTCATGGCCTCGGCGCAGCGCATGTTCCCCGGCAAATTCGACGGCTATTCCAACGACCACATCGCCGACGATTTCCGCCGCGACGACTGCCTGGCCATGCCCATCGCCTGGGACGCCGAGCACGGCGCCGCCGGCGGCCTGTTTTCCAACGAAGACCTCGCCAAACTCTGCGCCGCCTACCCGGACGTCTTTCTGCCAGGCTGGGGCATGGTCGATCCCTGGCGCGGCCGCAAGGGCCTCGAGGAAATCGAACACGCCATCAAAGTGCTCGGCCTCACCGGCATCAAATACCAACCCCCGGTGCAGGATTTCTCGCCCGCCGACAAACAATTTTATCCGATCTGGGATTTGCTCCAATCGCTCGACGCCCCCGTGCTGATTCACTGCGGCACCACCGCGATCGGCGCCGGCGAACCCGGCGGCCTCGGCTTCAAACTCCACCACGCCAGGCCCATCCCCAACATCGACAACGTTGCCGCCGATTTCCCGCGGCTAAGAATCGTCGCCGCCCATCCCGGCTGGCCCTGGACCGACGAACTCATCGCCGTCGCCCTGCACAAGAAAAACGTTTCCATCGACATCTCCGGCTGGGGCCCGAAATACGTGCCGGCGCAACTGAAATTCGACATGCAGCGCCGCCTGCAGGACAAGGTCATTTTCGGCTCGGACTATCCCGGCTGGAGCCCCGGCCAGTGCTGCGACGAATGGGAGATGGAAAATTTCCGCCCCGGCGTGATCGACAAATTGTTTCGCGACAACATCATCCGCATCCTCAATCTGCAACCCGCCATCGACAAAGCCCTCGCCGCAAAACCTCCATCACACTGAAAGTCGAACCATGAGTGATTCGCCAAAGTACCACATCATCCCATCGGAAATGCCGAGCTACAGCCCCGCGAATCACACCGGCACCAAAAACACCCGCCTGATCGGCCCGCGCGTCAACGGCGCCAAATATCTCGAAATCGCGCTCGGCGAAATCGAGCGTCACGAAGGCGCGCCGGCGCACGCGCACCCGGACCTGGAACAAGCCGTCTACATCCTCGAAGGCGAGGCGATGGCCAACATCAACGGCGTCCCGCACCACGTGAAAGCCGGCGAGATGATGTATTTTCCGGAAAAAGTTTTTCACGACATCAAGATTCTGTCCGAAAAAATCAAGATGCTCGTGATCTATGCCCCGCCATACAACGAAGACCAGGACAAGGTCATGCAACTGCCGGAGACAACCGCGCCCTAACCCAAAAAATCCCGCCTGGAAAGTTCAGCCCCATCGCCAACGCGATGGCATGGCAGAAGAATAACTATGCCGAAACTTCTCTAACATATACAAAAAGCCGGAGGTATCATCATGACTAGCCTGGGAAAACTAACACGTCTGTCCAGCACCGTCCTCATGCTCGCCGGCATGCTCGCAGGCACAGGCGCGCACGCGCAAGCGGTGCCGGACACGGTCAAACCCCCGGGCGGCGGCAATTACGGCAGCACCAGCTTTTATGACGGTTTCGGCCGCACCACCGCGGGCTTCACCCTGCTGCAATATTTTACCTGGGAAGCCATCAACACCATCGACAGCTATAACGGCAAGCCCCCGGTCGTCGATCTGCCGAATGGCCCGCACGACGTTTTTGTCGCCCCGCGCATCAACGCCTATGTCTCGCTCACGCAAGTTTCCTACACCACCAACTGGCACCCCTTCGGCGGCGACGGCGTCGGCTTCTCCATCGCCGTCCCGCTGGTCGATCTCAACTTCCACGAGGACCCCGGCTCGCTCGCGCACCTCAAAGCCAACGGCTTCGCGGTCGGCGACACAGTGTTCGGCCCCATCTATCAATCCCGCATCTACAAGGACCACGGCCGGCCGGAATTCGCCTGGCGCTTCCAGCTCATCATCCTCGCCCCCACCGGCGGCTTCAACCGCCATTCCGCCATCAACCAGGGCTGCGGCTACTGGGCCATCAACCCATACATCTCCACCACCTGGGCGCCCACGCCCTATGTCGAATTCTCTACCCGCTTCAACTACCAGTACAATTTCCGCACCGGCAATCTCGCCCTCGCGCCCGGCTTTACCAACGGCCAGGCCGGCCAGATGATCTACGACAATTTCGACGCCTCCTACAAAATCACCAAAAAATTCGAACTCGGCGTCAACGGCTACTTCATCGATGAACTCACCTACGACCAGACCGACGGCATCGTCGTCGCGCACTCTTTGGAAAACGACGTCTATGTCGGCCCCGGCTTCCGCTACGCCTTCAGCCCCACCAGCGCGCTCAACGTCAATGTCTATCTCCCGGTCGAAGCGCACAACGAATCCGTCGGCCCGAAATTCAACATGCAGTTCATCCACAGGTTTTGAGCCACGAAATTCGATGCGCCGCCATGTCCTCGCGAAGGGTGAAGCCAGCGCAAACTTCAGCTATAGAAGAAGTTAAGAAGCGCTTTTTAAGAAAAGGCTCCCCGCCTGGGGCGCGCAAAAACTCTTGCTCCCCTTTCGGGCGGGGCGCCTTTTTTTCAAAAAAAGTAACTTCTCACTTGCCTTTCTTTAGTTTGGAGACCTTTTCATGTCCTGGGCCCCCGATCCCCTCCCCGCCACCGGCCCCCTGGCCGGCGTGCGCGTGCTCGATCTCACCACCGTCGTCATGGGCCCCTCCGCCACGCAATTTCTTGGCGATCTCGGCGCCGACGTCGTGAAAATCGAAACCCCAGGCGGCGATTCCATGCGCTGGGTCGGCCCCTGGGAAACCCCCGGCATGGGCCCGTTATTCCTCTGGGCGAATCGCAACAAGCGCAGCCTGGCGCTGGACCTTAAAACACCGGATGGCAAAGCCGCGGCGATGTCGCTGGCCGCGGAAGCGGACATTCTGGTCTCCAATGTCCGCCCGCAAGGCCTCGCGCGCCTCGGCCTCGACTATCAATCCGTTCGTCAAACGAACGAAAAAATCATCTACTGCGCCGCCGTCGGCTACGGCAGCGGGGGTCCCAACGCCGGCAAGGCTGTGTACGACGACCTCATGCAAGCCGCCTCCGGCATTGCCGGCCTGTTCGGCGCGGTCGATGGCACGCCGCGCTACGCTCCCGTCAATCTGTGCGACCGCATCGTCGGCCTGTACGCCGCCAGCGCCATCACCGCCGCACTCTACCACCGCGAAAAAACCGGCCAGGGCCAGGAAATCGAAGTCCCGATGTTCGAAACGATGGCGCAATTTGTGCTCTCCGACCACATCGGCGGCGCCGCCTTCATCCCGCCCAAAGGTCCTATGGGCTACAAGCGCCTGCTCTCCCCCACCCGCGGCCCGTACCCCACGAAAGACGGTTTTCTCGCCATCGTCGTCTATACCGACAAGCACTGGCAAGCCTTCTCGGCCCTCATCGGCCAACCCGGCCTCATGCAAACCGATCCGCGTTTTTCCTCAATGGAATCGCGCACGCAAAACGCGCGAGCGATGGGCCAATTCCTCTCGGAGCAACTGCAGGCCCGCACCAACGCCGAATGGCTGACATTGCTGCACGACATCGACATCCCCGCCTGCCCGGTCAATTCCATCGAAGACCTGGCGAACGATCCGCATCTGCAGGCGGTGAATTTTTTCGAGGCACACACCCACCCGACGGAGGGCGCGTTGAACGTCGCCAAATTCCCCATCCGCTTCGCCGAATCCCCCGTCAACATCCGCCGCCTCGCCCCCAATCTCGGCGAGCACAACAGCGAATTTTCAAACCCGAAGGCTGCCTTATGACGGAGCAACCCATCCTCATCGAAACCCGTGGTGCTGCCCTCTGGCTCACCATCAACCGCGAAGACCGCCGCAACGCCATCAACAAACAGGTTCTGGCCGGCATCGAATCCGCCATAAGCGGCGCCGCGAACGGCAAAACCATCCGCGCCATCATCCTCACCGGCGCCGGCCGCAAAGCCTTCTGCGCCGGCGCCGACCTCTCCGGCGGCACCAACACCTTCACGCTGGGCGTGGAAGAACCGCAAACTGATTTCGGCAGACTCGCCCGCCTCGCGCGCGAATCGCAAATCCCTCTCATTGCCCGCGTCAACGGCGACTGCATCGCCGGCGGCATGGCGCTGATGTCCCTCTGCGACCTCGCGGTGGTCGCGGACCACGCCCGCTTCGGCCTGCCGGAAGCCAAGGTCGGCGTGTTTCCCATGCAAGTCCTGGTCTATCTCCGCAAAATGATCCCGCCGCGCATCGTCAACGAAATGTGTCTCACCGGCGAATTTTTATCCGCCACGCGCGCGAAAGAAATCGGCATCGCCAACCAGGTCGTCCCCTACGAAGACCTCGACGCCGCGATCGAAAAACTAACATCGAAACTAACCGAAATGTCCCCCATGGCGCTGCGCCGCGGTAAATACGCTATTGCCGCCATGGACTCCATGTCTTTCGCCGAAGCCCTGGCCTTCGCCGAACAACTCATCGCCATCACCTCGTTAACCCCAGACGCCGCCGAAGGTCTGGCGGCGTTCAACGAAAAGCGCGCCCCAGCCTGGAAAGAAACCAAATGACGGAAAAAAAAATCCGCATCGGCGGCGCCTCCGGCGCCTGGGGCGACAGCCCCGGCGCCTTCACCCAACTCATCGGCGCCGGCGTGGACTACCTCATGATGGACTACCTCGCGGAAGTCACCATGTCCCTGCTGGCGCGCGCCAAAATGAAAGATCCGGATGCCGGCTACCCGCCCGACGCGGTGGCCTACATCGGCGCCGTCCTGCCGGACCTGGCCGCCAAAAAAATCAAAATCGCCACGAATGCCGGCGGCGTCAATCCGGCCGGCTGCAAGCGCGCCCTCGAAGACCTCATCAGGAGCAAAAACCTGTCCTTGAAAGTCGCCATGGTCGAAGGCGACGCTGTCATGCCCCTCATCCCCTCGTTACGAGAGCAAGACATCCGCGAGCACGTCTCCGGCGAAAAACTCCCGCCCCGCCTGCTCACCGCCAACGCCTATCTCGGCGCGTTACCCATCGCCGCCGCCTTCGCCGCCGGCGCCGACATCGTCATCACCGGCCGCTGCGCCGACAGCGCGCTCGCCCTCGGCATCCTCATGCACGAATTCAACTGGTCTGAAACAGACTACGACCACCTCGCCGCCGGCTCCCTGGTGGGCCACATCCTCGAATGCGGCCCGCAAGCCACCGGCGGCAATTTTACCGACTGGGAAGCCGTCCCCGGCTGGCACAACATCGGCTACCCCATCGCCACCTGCCGCGCGGACGGTTCGTTCACCGTAACAAAACCCGCCAACACCGGCGGCCTCATCACCGTGGAAACCGTCGCCGAGCAGACGCTCTACGAAATCGGCGACCCCGCCGCCTATATTCTGCCCGACGTGGTGGCCGATTTCTCTCACGTCACCATCACCCAAATCGCCGAAAACGAAGTCGAAATAAAAGGCGCCAAAGGCCGCCCGCCAACCTCAACTTACAAAGTCTCCGCCACCTACCAGGATGGCTACCGTTCCGTCGCCTCCGTATCGATAGTCGGCCCCCACGCCGCCCAAAAAGCCGAGCGCATCGCCCAATCCCTCATCACCCGCTCCGAAGACATCTTTCGCGGCAAGAACCTCGCCCCTTTCAAAGCCACCCACATCGAAGCCCTCGGCGCCGAAGCCTCCTACGGCGAAAAATCCCGCACCCGCGCCACCCGCGAAGTTTTGCTCCGCCTGGCCGTGGTCCACGACTCCCGTGACGCGCTCGAAATCTTCGGCCGCGAACTCGGCTCCGTCGGCCTCTCGACCGCCCCCGGCGTCACCGGCATCTACTCCGGCCGCCCCAAACCCACCCCCGTCGTCAAACTCTTCACATTATTCCTCAACAAATCCGCACTCCCCCCGCCAACCCTCACCGTCGGCGAAAATCCGTCCACCCTCATAAAAATCTCCCTAACCGGCGGTTATACGCCCCCCAAACCCCTCCAAGGCGCCATCGCCGAAGACGCCGCGGATACCATAAAAATTCCGCTGGAAAAACTCGCCTACGCCCGCAGCGGCGACAAAGGCAATTCGGCCAACATCGCTATTTTTGCCCGCAAGCCGGAATACCTCCCGTGGCTCCGCAAAATCCTCACCCCCGAAACAATCACCGCCCAGCTCGGCCACCTCGTCACCGGCCCCACGGAACGCTTCGAAGCCCCCGGCCTCAACGCCCTCAACTTCCTCATCCAGAACGCCCTCGGCGGCGGCGGCATGGCCTCCTTGCGTATCGACCCGCAAGGCAAAGCCTACGCGCAGATGGTGCTGGAAATGGAAGTAAAGGCGCCAAGAAGTTACTTTTTTTGAAAAAAAAGTAACCAAAAAAACTTTTGCTAGCTGGGGGAGTTGGGCCTGGGATTGCCTTTAAGCGGCTCCATAGGAGCCGTTTAGGCGCCGCTCTCTTCACCCCTTCATCTCCAACTTCCGGCAAACCCCCATCACCATCTCCGCCAGCTCCTCAATCCGCCCATCCATCCGTGCCGACGGTCCCGCAATCGTGACAATAAACACCGATTTCTGCCACGAAAACGGCGCCGAGATCGTCGTCAGCCCATCAATCGTTTCGCCTTGGTTGACAAAATACCCGCGCGCCCGCCCGGTCTCGACCGCCGCCCGCAGCGCCGCCTTATCGGTCACCGTCCGCGGTGTGAACGCGGTGAATTCCATCCCCTCCAGCACCGCGTCCAGCGCCTTGTCATCCAGGCTCGCCAGAATCGTTTTGCCGCCGGAAGCCCCCCACAGGCTGCGTATCGGGTTCCCTACCTTCTGCTGAAAGCGCAACGGCTGCGAGCTGTCCAGGCACAGCAGATACGTGCCCCGCAGCCCCGTCACCTTCGCCAGCAACACCGATTCATCCAGCGAATCGCGCAGTTCCCGCAACAAAATTTCCGCCCGCAACGTCACCGGGTCATTTTCCGCGATCACTCTGCCGGCCTCATACAGCCGCAACGTCGGATAATACCCGCCGCGCGGCGAGACCTCGTAAATAAACCCGCGCTCCTGCAACGCCTGCAAAACGTCGTGGCAACTGGAAACCGGAATGGTCAGCAGCCGCGATATATCCGAAAGCGAAAGCGGCCGCTTCTGTTCCGCGAACAGTTCTAAAAAGTCCAACGTCCGCTCAACAATTTTCGACACGTTATTCCTTTGGCGCACAGGCCTGCCGCAACGCTACAATCAGCGTGCGTGTTAATCAACCCGGCCGTGTTAGCGCTCCTCGATCACCCAATGCTTGCGCATCGTCTGCAACACTTCCCAGGTCCCGGCAAACCCCGGCTCGATCACGAACGCGTCACCCGCGCCGGCCTCGATCCGGCTGCCGTCGTCGCCGGCAATCACGCAAGCCCCGAACACCACCACCACATACTCCCACTCCGCGTAGGCAATCCGCCATTTCCCCGGCGTCGCCTCCCACTGCCCGGCGGCCAGCCTGCCGCCCGCCTCCTCGTATTGCACCCAGGTCCGCGTCGCCGGCGCGCCGGCCACCACCTTCTCCGCCGGCACGGGCTCCCACGCCGCCGCATCCATTTCGCGCCCCAAACCATGCAATTTCATTGCGAAACCCCAGTGCCCGGCGCCGGCCCCACCGGCAGCGTGCCAAGCGGCAGCGTTCCCAGCGGCAAGCTGCCCGGCGGCAAGCTGCCCGGCGGCAATGTATTATTGGGCGCGCCCGCCGCGGGCGGCGGCGTCGGCGCCGGCGTGCTCGGCGTCAGCGGCGTCGCCACAATCCCGCCCGTCACCGCGCCGCCCGGGCTCACACCCGCCCCGCTCACGCCGCCAACCACCAGCCACTTCGCCAGATCATGCTGCACCTGGTATTGCAGCCGGTCGTTTAAATCCTCCACCAGACTTTTGGTCATCCCAAACAAGGCCGCCCGCACATCCTCCTGGCTCGCGTCGGAATCCGGCGCCGCCTCCGTGCTCGTCACGCTCGCCTCGGTAAACCCCGTTTGCTTGCCATCCGCGCTCGCCACATCCACCCGCACCGTCATCGTCCCGGTCAAATTCCCGCCGCTCTCATCCAGCGACGCCACCTCGATCGTCGCCGTCGCCGTGCCCGGCGCCCCGCTCGCCACCAGCCTGCGGTTCAGCAGATCCATCAGCGCATTCGCCGGCGCCTCCGGGTCCTCGCCGATCAGGGTCGCGTCGTCCGGGTCCGGCACGTAGGTATTCTGCACATTCACGTTCGCCACCCGCAACGTCATCGGCGGCAGATACGAAAAATCGATCGGCTTATAAACAATCGGCGGCGGTGGCGGCCCGCCGCACGACGCGAGAAGAAAAGTAAGTAAGCAAGCACTTCTTTTTTGAAAAAAAGGCGCCCCGCCTGGGGAAGCAAAAAACTTTTGCTCCCCAGACCTCCGCGCGTTGCCCATGCCCGTCCCATCTCCCACATTGATAAAAAGTTTTTTGCTTCTTTTTTTCAAAAAAGAAGTGCTTTCTTGCTTCTTCAAGCGTCTCTCCCGCCCACGCCGTCACGCGCAAACCGAAAATCATAATTACAAAACTCGCACGTCATCACGATATCCCCGTCCACGCTCATATGGTCCAAATCATCGCGCGAAAACCCTTCCAGCACCGCCGCCAACCTGGCCCGCGAACACCGGCACCCATAAGCCAGCGCTCGTGGCCTATCCACCGCCACCCCCTCACCATGAAACAGCCGGTACAGCACCCGCTCCGGCAGCAGCGCGTCGTCCAACAGCTCCGCCTGCGTAATGGTATCGGCCAGAATGCAAGCCGTCCGCCACGCCTCCTCGCCTTCCGCCTCGCTCACGCCCGCACCCACCCCACCGGCCCCCGCCACCTTCTCCAGCACCAGCGCGCTCGCCCGCCAGCCCGCCTCCGTCTCTCCGCAGGCCAAAAACACCCGGCTCGCCAATTGTTCGCTGGTCTCAAAATAATGCCCCGCCATCTGCGCCAAACTCTCCCCCTCCAGCGCCACAATCCCCTGGCTCGGCTCCTTCGCCCCGCCAAAATCCACCGTCAGAGCCAAATACCCCTCCCCCAGCAGCCTCTTTGCCGTCACCTCTTCCCCGCCCGCCAGCAGCGCCGCCAGCTTCCCCTCGTCCAGCCGCGCATACCCCCGCAGCGCCCCCACATCCGTGCAGTCCGCCAGCAGCATGCTCACCGCCCCATCCCCGCGCGCCTGCACGGAAAACGACCCCGTAAACTTCAGCGCGCTCGCCAAACTCGCCGCCAGCGCCAGCGCCTCCCCCAGCAGCCGCCGCACCGCCGGCGGATGCTCGTGGCGCGTCAGCAGCGCCGCCGCCAGCGGCCCCAGCCTCACCAGCCTTCCCCGTACCGGCAGATCCGGCAAAAAAAACGGCGTCACCCCGCGGGAAACCGCCAAATCCGGCACATCCGGCCGGCTCGAATCCAAAAAGTCGGGAAGTGCCGCCATATCCCCTACATAGTCAGGATTTTTCCGCCTTGCCATATCGCTTGCCCAAACGCGCATCTGGCGTTAGCCGTCATCCATGACCCCCAGCCCCGACCTTGGCGCCCACGTCAAACGCCTCTCGCACGCCAGCGTGCTGGTGGTGGGAGACGTGATGCTGGACCGTTACGTCTATGGGTCCGTCAACCGCGTCAGTCCGGAGGCCCCCGTCCCCATCCTCACCGTCGCCCGCGAGGTCGCCATGCCCGGCGGCGCCGGCAACGTCGTGCGCAACCTCATCGCACTCGAAGCCGCCGCCGCCTTCGTCTCGGTGGTCGGCGACGACCAGGCCGGTTCCGACCTCACCGGCCTCATCGGCGGCCAGCACGGCGTGGAACCTTGGCTGCTGGTCCAAGGCGGCCGCACCACCACGCTCAAAACCCGCTACATCGCCGCCGGCCAGCACGTGCTGCGCGCCGACCGCGAGGAAACCATCTCGCTGCCCGAAAAGCTCGCCGAGCGCCTCATCCGCATCGCCACCGACGCGATGGCCGCGACCTCCGTCACCATCCTCTCCGACTACCGCAAGGGCGTGCTGGGCGCCGACGTCGCCGCCCGCCTGATCGCCGCCGCCAAACTTCTGGGGCGCCCCATCATCGTCGACCCCAAAGGCACGGATTTTTCGCGCTACGCGGGTGCCGACATCGTCACCCCAAATCTGAAGGAGCTCGCCGAGGCCACGGGCATGTCGGTCGATACCGAGCCGCACATCGAATCCGCCGCAAAAACCCTTCTGCTCCGCCACGATTTCGGCGCCGTCCTGGTCACCCGCAGCCAAGACGGCATGAGCCTCATCACCGCGGAAAAAGCCCGCCACTACCCCGCCGAGGCCAAGGAGGTTTTTGACGTCTCCGGCGCCGGCGACACCGTCGTCGCCACCCTCGCCGCCGCCCTGGCCGTCCAGGTCCCCCTGGAGGACGCCGCCCGCCTCGCCAACATCGCCGGCGGCATCGTTGTCGCTAAAACCGGCACCGCGGTCGCCCGCCAGGCCGAAATCTTGGCCGCCCTCACCCCCGCCACCGGCATTTTGCAAAAAATCGTCTCCGTCGCCGCCGCCGCCGAAGCCGCCGAGCGCTGGCGCACCCGCGGCTACAAGGTCGGCTTCACCAACGGCTGTTTCGACCTCCTCCACCCCGGCCACGTGCACTTGTTGGAACAATGCCGCGCGCAATGCGACCGCCTGATCGTCGGCCTCAACGCGGACGCCTCGGTCGCCCGCCTCAAGGGCCCCACCCGCCCGATCCAGTCCGAGGCCGCCCGCGCCGCCGTGCTCGCCTCCAACGTCAGCGTGGACCTGGTCTGCATCTTCGACGAGGACACCCCGTTAAACACCCTGACCCTCATCAAACCCGACCTGCTGATCAAAGGCGCCGACTACACCCCCGAAACCGTCGTCGGCGCCAAGGAAGTAGAAAGCTGGGGCGGCCGCGTCGCCCTGGCGAACCTCCTCCCCGGCCACTCCACCACCGCCACCGTGGCTAGATTAAGGCCATAATCTCATCCACTGACTATAGCGGTTCAGACCGCAGCGTCCGCCACCACCTCGTGTCCAATATCTCAACCTTGGCGAATTAAGGCGATGTCTCGTCAGCTTGGCGTAGGCCAAATGCGCCCAGGCGATCAATTACCAGCTTTGCCCAGATAGTTCACACGATGGTCGTCAGATACCTAGGTGCTCGCTTAAATACGCCGATGCTAAACTTGCACGCGAGGCCTTTTTTCTGAATTTCATTTCATCGCGCATCCAGCTTTCAACTTTCAGAGAGCCTGAATAAGGAAGTCATACGACCCAATATGGATGTTAGCTAACGATCCGTTCGCCACTTTGTAAATGTTCGGAAAATAGAAATTGCACATATCTGCGATTTCCGAGCCATCGCGGGGATCATTGTAACCCTCCCGAATGAGCCCTCCACCGAATGTTCCCTGATACCCATCCGTAACAGACTCGGCCATTTCATGCGCAATTATGTTCACGGCAGCATCCGCATCCACATTCCCGTTTGGCGACGCCAAAATCTGAGCTTGGCAACCTGGCAAACCTGTTGTGATGAATGCGTATCTAAATTCGCTCTGGTTTGCACCGACTTTTTGCTGCCAAGTATGGATTCCACAGAAACAAGAATTTGCACGATCAGCTTGAGGAGAATTGCAACTGTAATTCGAACCATAGGTTACAGATACTTCCGGCGTGCCGATAATAATGTAAAGATTGGTTTTTAAAGGATATTCTTTTGAATTAACCCGACTTTCAATCAGGTCGCCTAGTGCGCCAAGAGTTGGCGTCCTACCAATCGAACCGGGGTCCGCGTCAGTTTTGACCACATCAATAGTCCTTGCCGGATCATCACAGGTGCCGCTTACGCAAGCGCCTAGGATATTAGATATGGAGCATTCGATATCGAATTTAAAAATCGCCCAATGATTTGCTGCTCCTGTATCCTACTAGGCCAAGACGCACCATAGTAAATGATGGTGGTATGAAGTGTATGGCAGGCAATTAGACCACCATGAGACACGGGGCCGCTGCCTCTGTATGAAATCACCCCGAGTGTGTTTGGTATTTGATCAGAAGAGGGTCTAACGAAATCTAACGGCCTAGCAAGGCCGGCCGAAGCTTGACCATTTTTCACTATTTCTGCGCGTGCATCAATTGTAAGAGCAAAGATTGAATAAAGGATAAGGCAGAAGCAGCTAAGCAGCCTAACTTTCTCCAGCCCACTCATCCTTGCCTCCTAAGGGTTTCACCAAATTTCGCTAATCTATGAATCTCAGCTTCCTCGAGCCCTAAAATTTGGCTCGAAATCATCATTTCGGAAAGCCAACGATAAGGGAGCGAAGCGTTACCCATAGCCTCCATTTGAGCTCTATCCCCGCTGCCAGAATTTGCAAAACGCTCCTCTCTCCGGCCTTCAAGCCGCCCCCCACCTCCATCACGTCGACTTCAATTCCACCACCACCCCAAGCCCACAATGATCCGTCACCGTAACCGCACCCGAAGACTGCGACAAATACGCCACATTCCCCTTCAGCTGAACCACATCCGAGCGATAAACCGCCACGTCATACAACTGCGTGCCCTTGGCATTCGTCCCCTGCTCAGTCACCCCATAATTATCAATCTTGGTTATCGTCCCGCCGGTCAGCGCATTGGCGTACGCCTTCGTCTGAAACGCCGTATTCAGCGCCTGCATGGTGAAATCGGCGCTGCCCTGGTTCGTATCGCCAATCACCAAATGAATAATCTTCCCATTACTCAACAACCCCTGCGCGATGGCCTTATGAAACGCCGCCGTATCGCTCCCCGTCTTGGCGATCTTATTGGGCACATGCACGAACACCACATTCAAATTGGCAATCGCATACACCACATACCCATCCCCCTCCGCCACGAACGACGCCGCAATCCCGTTGCGCGTAATCGCCGAGAAAGACTGACAAGCCTTCACCGCGGAGCTCGCCCGGTTGCTCACATCCGTCCCGGCCGCCACGCCGCTGAAATCCGCGTTCGACGAATCCAACTCCCCGCACACCATAATCACTGGCATCTCTCCAAACTGCCGGTAGAAATTCTGTCACAGCAATGAAATCTGCGCCCCAAACACCGGCGCCGTATGCTCACCTGTTCGCGCCCCCTTGGCCGCCGGCTCGTCACCAGCACCGTCATCCTCGCGCTTGCGCTTCTTAGGGTTCGGCTCGTCAAACCGCTTAATCGGCACAAGATGCGCCGGCCCTTCCACCGGCGCCGTCAGATCGCCCGGAATAAACGGCAAAACCAGCGCCTTCTGCTGCTGCTCCGTCACATAAGCGTTGGTCTGCCTGGTGAACGGCTGCATGCTGGCCGAGGCCAAATCATGCGTCTTACTGGCATTCGAATTGAACGACTGATAAGCAACAAGCGGCATGTCCCGGCACCTTCCTCAAACAATTTCCGGCGACGAATTTCCCTGTTTGGACGGTTTGTCCGCCTTCAGCCGCGCCGCAGACCGCCGGATTGCCCTTCATCCCCCCATCAATTCGTATTGGCCAAGGGATTAAACCCAACCTTCACGAACGGATTGTTGAACGGATCGTCATCGAACGGCGGCGAATCATCCTCGTCTTCGGAAATCTCCAGAATTTCGGATTTTTTCCTCAGCTTCGCCGTCATATTCACCTTCGACTTGCTCGCCGGCCGCGAATCGAATTCCTTCATGATGGCGCCGCGCTTCTTGCCCGCGCCGAACACCATGTAATCCGTATATCCAAACACCTCCGCCTGCGGCCATCTTTCCATCGCGATCCGGGCAAACGCCTCCACAAAACTATCCGCGCCCTTGGCCGCGATGCAGCTCCATAGCTTGATCTGCGTCACCCCCGTCAGCGCGCCGCCTTGCGCCGTCAGCAGATCGGCCAGCTCAACCGGTGTCAGCGTCAGCCGCCTATTCTGGTCCAGTGAAGCGGCCGTCGAGGAAAAACCCTTCGGGACCGCCGCCAGCGCCACCGGCTTGTCACCCGAAATATGCCCCTGGCTGGTATCCCCATGCCCGATAATATAGAGTCGCGTCCCCGACGGCAAATCCTTCAGCTCGTCCTGACCATTCGGCAGATGCGCCTTAAATTTGTAATATTTCGCGGTATTTTTATGCACAATTTTGGTCGTGGTATCGGCCACGAACTGCGTGACGCTGTCCGTAAAACTGCCATCCGGAAACGGGCTATACCATAGCACCAGCATTTTAGACCTCCTATCGTTACGAACGTAGGCAAGGCTTTCAAGAACGCGGCGCTACCATGCCGCAACCGCGCCGCCAACGCAACAGGCCGCCCGCCATGGGTCACGACGTTGTCAGATCATCGGATCACATGCTGACTTAACAACTCCCTAATACGCCAGCCAACCTGTCAATTCTGCGCCGACACACAAATTTCCGCATCCCCGACTTCTCTAGCATCCAGTCAGGTTTACCAACATCACCCCAACCGGTCCGCGCCCTCCGGCGGCGGCGTCTGCGCCACATTCATCACCAGCGCCAGCAGCCCATAATACCCGCACAGACACGTCAGATCGATCACCCCATCCTCGCCAAATTTTTGCGCCGCCCGCCCATAGGTTACATCACTAACCCGCCGTTTGGCAAAAATCTCAAACACGAAATCCCAAACCACCTGCTCATCCTCAGCCATTCCTTCCGGCCGCCGCCCTTCCGCCACCGCCGCGATCACTTCGCCGGAAAGCCCCGCCTTCAGCGCGATCGGCTTATGAATCCCCCATTCCGTTTCCTCTCGGTATTCCGCGGCCACAATCAAAATCGCCAGTTCCCGGATGCGCCCGGAAAGCCCGCTGCCGAAACGCAGATATTCCCCCACCTTCTCCAGCCGCCCCATCAGATCCGGGCTGCGCAGCAGCGGCACAAACGGCCCCTCAAACCGCCCGCGCGGCCCATCGATGATCGCCGCCTTCGCCGCCATCTGCGCCGGCGTCAATTCCGCATCCGCCAGCGGCGGCATCCTGTCCCTCATTTCCCGCGCCCTTTCCCTTGTTTTTTCATGGATTCCTCCAAAAACATCGCATCCACCGCATCGGACCGCGCCACCACCCGGTCCTTCACAAACGCCTCATGATTCGCCTCGATCGTCGCCAGATCATAAAGATAATTCACCATAATCCCAAAACTCTCCGCCATCCCCTTGGCCGTCGGGTTCCCCAGCCAATTGATCCGCTCCAGCCGGGCGCCATTGCCCAAATGAAACTTTGCCACCGGATCGCGCCCCTCCCCGGTCAAATACCGCGCGCAAAGTTTTAACACCGGCGCCTGCAATGAAGCCGAAATTTCGTCATCCAGCCACCATTCCGGCGCCGCCAGAATCCGCCGCTCGTCCTCTTGCAACCGCTCCCGCGCCCACGCCGAAAAACCCGGCACCGGCGACAACGTCGAAAACGTCTTCACCCAGGGCAATTCCGCGGACAGCTCCTCCACAACCTGCTTGATCAAGAAATTGCCGAACGAAATGCCCCTGAGCCCTTCCTGGCAATTCGAGATCGAATAGAAAATCGCCGTATCCGCCGCCGCCGCGTTTGTCCTCGCCTCCGCCTCATCCAGGCCGCGCGCCAGCAAATTTTGCACCGACGTCGCCAGCCCCTGCACCAGCGCCACCTCCACAAAAATCAGCGGTTCCTGCGGCAGCGCCGGATGAAAAAACCCAAAGCACCGCCGATCCGCCGCCAGCCGCCGGCGCAGATCGTCCCACCCCGCAATTTCGTGCACCGCCTCGTAGGTGATCAGCTTTTCCAGCACCGCCGCCGGCGTCTGCCAGTCAATTCGGCGCAGCTCCAAAAACCCGCGGTTGAACCAGGAAGCAAACAAATGCCGCAAATCCGCATCCAGCGGCTTCAGCTCCTTGTGCTCCAGAATCTCCCGCCGCATCGCCACCAGCATCGCCGTGCCGCCGGCCGAAAAATTCATCCGCCTGAGCAGTTCCTGCCTCGGCGGCTCCGCCGCTTGCGCCAGCTTGGCCGCCGTCACCGCCCCCGGCGCCGCCAAATACGCCCGCGCCGCCGCCGCCAGTTGCTCCCCATCAGGCTCGAAATGCGTCGCCACAAACCGGTAAAACGCCAGCCTGTCCGGCGCCTGCATGCCGGAAACCACCGCCTGCAACTCGCGCGCCAGCGCCGCACCGGAAGCCTCCCCCCGCCCCGAAATCAACGCCTTAGCCAGCATTTTCGCCCGCTCCGCCGGCCGCACATGTTCGCCCGGCAGCGCCGCAAAACCCCGCCCGCGGTCCGCCACCGACGACCAGAACCGGTTCACCCCCAGCCGGTCCATAAAAGATTTTCCAAAAGCCGGCTTTTGCACGCTCATGGTTGTTACCTCATTTGCACATCTTCACTCGCCGTGGCCTCATTCTTGTCGATAACTACGATATGCGCAAAGCCTGGCCCGTCCGGCTGCCAGTCGAAATTTTCTCCCACCGGCGCCGCCGGCAGCATTTTGCCGTTCACCACCCACCGGTAGGGCGGCGCGCCGCCGGCCGCTTCCAGGGAAACCGGCGCGCCATCCGTCACCTGCAAAATCGCCCCATCCGGCGGAAACAGGATTTTTGGCCCCGCCGAAAAATCCGGCCGCGTTGCGCCGAAAACTTTTAGGCCCGCCGCCTGCATCTCGGGCACCGCCGGCGGCGCATGCGCATCCGCCGGCAAAAACCCAAAAATCCGGAACATCAGCGGCGCCGCCACCGCCCGCCCAAAGATCCCCGGGCACGGCGTGCCATCCACCCGCCCCACCCACACCACCACCGTATAATCGGGCGAAAACCCGGCCGCCCACGCATCGCGAAACCCGTAGGACGTGCCAGTCTTGAACGCGATTTTTCGATCCCCCGCCGCCACGCCGTCCGGCAGCGGCGAGCCCCTCAGAATCTCGCCAAGTTCCGCCGCCGCCCCTGCCGTCATCACCGGCACGCCGCGCCCGCCGCGGTTTGGTAGAACGGCAATCGGCGCCACCTCCCCGCCATCCGCCAGCCCCGCATACAGCATCGCCAAATCCTGCATGGAAATGCCCACGCCGCCCAGCGCCACGGCCAAACTCGCCTGCCCGTCCCCAGGCAGCGCCAGTTTTGCGCCCGCATTCCGCAGCGCCGCCACAAACCGTCTTGCCCCCACCGCCCGCAACAGCGCCAGCGCCGGCAGATTGCGCGACTCCTGCAAAGCCTGCGCCGCCGTCACCATTCCCTCAAACCCGCCATCAAAATTTTTGGGCGCATACCCGCCAAAATCCGCCGCCGAATCCTGCAGCATCGTATCCGGCACGATCAGCGAATCATCCATCGCCATGCCATAAATAAACGGCTTTAGCGCCGACCCCGGCGACCGTCTGGCCCGCACCATATCCACCATGCCGCCCGGCCCAAAATAATCGCCGCCGCCCAGATACGCCAAAATTTTCCGGCTCTGATTATCCACAACCAGCGCCGCCATGGTTTCGCGGGGATCGGAAAAATTCTTCTCCTGCGTTGCAAGCTCCGCAATCTCGCGCTGCACGCGCGCATCCAGCGTGGTCCGCACAACGCCCGCAAAACCCTCGCCGCGCAGCCGCTGCGCCAGATGCGGCGCCAGCGCCGGCAGTTTGTGCCGCTCCAGATCCGGCATATCCGAAGCCGGAAAATCCGGATTTTTGCCGGCCCGCAAAAGCACTCTTCGTGCCGCTGCCAGTGCGGCCGCCAGATGGCGGTCCGGCCGCAGCCGCTCCGGGCTGCGCGGCAGCGCGACCAACAGCGCCGCCTGCGCATCCGTCAACTCATCCGGCTCCTCCTGCAAGTAAATTTCTGACGCCGCCCGCACCCCCTCGATATTCCCGCCATACGGCGCCAGCGTCAGATACATCGACAAGATCCGCGTTTTTGAAAAATGCGCCGTCAGTTGCACCGCCCGCGCCATATCCAACAACTTCCCCGCCAGATCGTGCCGATGCGGCGTCAACAACCGCGCCACCTGCATCGTCAACGTTGAACCGCCCGACACCACATGCCCATGCGCAACCAACTGCCAAACGGCCCGCGCCATCGCCAACGGGTCCACGCCCGGATTCCACCAGAACCGCTTATCCTCAGCCGCCACCAGCATGTTCACGTAATGCGGACTAACATCGGAAGGCCCGGCGGGCAGCCGATAATAGCCGTCCGGGGACGTTAAAACATCCACCACCGTCCCATCCCGCGCCTGCACCTCCAGCGACAACGCACGGTAGCGCGAGAGATCGGGCGGAAACGTACGGTCGGCAGCGAAGACAAGCAAAGCAAAAAGCAAGCAAAGCAAGCAAAGNNGGAGGCGATTAATGGCACTCCCCGCGACAACGCCCCCAGGAGCAAAAGTTTTTTGGTTACTTTTTTTCAAAAAAGTAACTGCTTTCTTCTATCTTGCAGAATCAGTGGTGTGTGATGATTCAGTGCGTCCCATCACCGCCGGGCGGTACATATCCGTCACCACCGCTTCGGGCAACGTGAAGCTGCCGGGTGTGACCACGCGCACGATGTAGGCGAGCTGGAACTGCGAATCCGTGAGATGCGGCTTGCTGTCATCGACGCTTTGGTCCTGGTCGGTCGGCCAGTTGCTGCCCAGGTTGAAGGCCGCGACGAAGCTGTCGTCCCGTGCTTCGATGGTTTTGGCTTGCGTCAGTGGCCCGAGAAACCCGTAATCGGAGCTGTCATCGGTGATTGGCGCCTCGATTTCCCAGCCCGCCGGCAGCATGTCCACCACCACGCTGCGGTGGTCGTCCTCGTCATCCGCGCTGCCGCTGAGCGAGACGATGAACCGGTCGTTCTGTTTCAGCTTGGTGGGGTCGAGCGTTTTACCATCCAGCGTGTAATAGTCTTTCGAAATCGTATAGCCCTGGTCGATTTCCGGCAGCCCCGCGGCGGGCGCGCCGGTGACGGTATATGTGCGCCAGAGGTCACGCCCGCTGGTGTTTTTCACGTCGAATTTTTGCGCGATCTGCGCCGGCGTCAGATTCAGCGCGATCGGCATCGCCAGGTTCTTTTGCACTGTTCCATTCACCGTCAGCGTCACGGCCGCCGCGTTCTTGTTCAGCTCATACGCCGCGGCCAGCAGCCAGGCCTTGTCCTGCGTATCCAAATCATTAGGGCTGACGTGCAAATTGTTAAAACTCTGCATCAGCCGGCCGACCAGAGCGCCGTTATTTTCATCCGCGGCGATCCGGACCATTCCCGCCAGGTCGCGCTGCTCGGAGTAATACGCGTCGTCAAACCACCACACCGGATAATCCGTCACGCCCAGATTCGCCACCGCCATCTGCATCGCGCTGTCGGCGCGTCCTTGGTCTCCCATGAGCGCCAGCGCGCCGCTGAGTTGCGCCAAAGCCAGTGGCTCCGCCAGCGCATTTTCGTCGGGCCCGTTGCCGCCGGCGCTCGCCTGCCAGTACCAGCGACTCATCGAAGCCCCGGCGCCGTCATTGTCATTCACGAACGCCGCGGCGTCGTGGTAGCGCCGCAGCAGCCCCACATCGGCCTGGCCGTTCTGCGCCAGCAGATATTCGGCGTAGGCCAT
Organism: Acetobacteraceae bacterium; assembly: GCA_003137135.1. Lineage (GTDB taxonomy): Bacteria > Pseudomonadota > Alphaproteobacteria > Acetobacterales > Acetobacteraceae > Acidocella. The sequence goes on along the minus strand of PLFB01000139.1, from coordinate 5,311 downwards.
GGTCGCCTGCGGCGCCTCGCTGTAGTAGCCGTCATCCGGGTTCGCCGCGCCGCTATCGATTTTGGCGACGATGGCGCTGAGATTGTCATAACCCCGCGTCAGCGCCTCCTGCGGCACGGCGAATCCGGCGGCCTTGGCGTGGACCAGAAAATCCATCGCATACACGTTCAGCCAGTCGGAAGCGTCGCCGTCCCCCACATCCCATAGCCCGAATTCGCCGGACGAATCCTGCCGGTCCAGGATCGTATCGATCGCATCCTGGACTTTTTGTTGCACATCCGCATCGCCATCCCGCGCCTGCGCCGCATGTCCCAGCAGCGTCGCGTTGGAATAATACAGCAGCGGGAACGCGGTGGAGGATAATTGCTCGGTACAGCCATACGGGTAGAGCCAAAGCGATTGCAGCAGGCTTGGCACGTCGATGCCCTGATAGGCGGCATAGCCGATGCTCGCCACCACGCTGCCCGGCGCGAAATTGCTCAGCAGTTTCGGGTCCGGCGAAAAATCCGCGTTGTTGGGCTGCAGCGCTACATTTTGCAGCGTCACCGGGTAATGCGGCGCCCGCACCGCCACGTCAAAACCCCGCTCCACTCTGTACCCGCCCGGTCCGGACAACACCGCGTCGATATGCGCGATCCCCACCTCATTCGCCACAATCCGCGCCGAGTCCTGTATGCGCTGCCCGGCGGCTAACGTAAAATTCTTCTCCAACCGCGCGTTAGCAGCGCCCGTGCCGTGCAGCGCCAGGTGATATACGCCGGGCACCCCATCCGTATTGTGCAACGAAACCGCCAGCAGCGCGCTGTCGCCGGGCGCCAGAAACCGCGGCACCGCGACATCCTCGATCACGGGATCGCGCACGATCGTCGTGGCCTGTGCGCTGCCCACCTGCGCCGCGTCATACGCCACCGCCATCAGCCGCAACTGCCCCTCAAAATCCGGCACGCGGACGGGAATTTTTGCCATCCCGTCCGCCCCCACCGTCACCGGTCCGGAAAACAGCGAGACCACCTGCGTGCTTTCCACCGCCAGCCCCGGCCCGCCGAGCGCGCCGGAATCGCCGCCTTCATGCACCGCGCCGGCGCCGGCGGAGCCATCCAGCAAATCGCCATACTGGTCACGAATATCCAGCCCCAGACTCAATTTGCCGAACAGAAACGAAATCGGGTCCGGCGTCGAAAATTTTGTTAGTTGCAAAACCCCTTCATCCACCGCCGCCAGCGTCACCACCGGCACATCGCCGGCCGCGAACCCGGACAATCTTACCGGCACCATCAACACCTGCCGCGGCGTCACTTTGGCCGGCGCGTCGATCGCCACGCCCAAAGTATGCGCGGAATCATCAATCCCGATATACGCCACGCCGAGCGCCCGCACCGGCGCGGTCGGCCCGCTTTGCGCCAGCGGCCGCGCCATCGTCACGATCACATAGGCGCCGGCACCCCACTGCCCGTCCGCAGTCACGTCAAACGTCGCCCCCTGCTTCGGCACGTCGAGACTCTGGGTTGAAAATACACGGTCATTCCCGATCACGATCTGCGCCGGGCCGCCGAACGGCCCCTTGATATGAACCTTCGTCGTCTCCCCGGGCTTCAGCACCGGCTTCTCCACCGACACCTGCGCCTTGTCCGGCGTGCTCACCGAGCCGCCCGTAGTGTCCCACCCGATATTGAACCGCACGCTCGTCGCCGCCCCGCTGGCGTCGTCGGAGACGATCAGCCGGTACGTGCCCCAGTCATATTCGCCCAGCCCCGGCACGGTAAATTCCGCCGGTTTGGCCTCGGTCACGTCCAGCCGACCGGAGGAGATTTGCGTATCCTGCGTGGTATAATGAAACGTCCAGTTAGACCCGCTATCATCGAACCAGTCATAAATCTGGTCTTCGCGCACCAGCGTCCAGGTCAGCCCGGTTTTTGCCACCGGCGCGCCGTCCGCCCCAAACGCCGCGATGTCAAATTTCGCCGGCGAGCCGTCCGCCACTTGCCCATCCATAAACAGCGGCTTGATCCCGATGAGAAGGTCCTGCGCCCGGATCGGAATTTGCGTCTCGTCGCTCACATACCGCCCGCTCGGCTCGAACAGCCCGGCCGTCAGAATCGCCTTCAGCGGCACGGAGGTCTGCGGCAAATCCGGCAGCGGCGCCACCAGCGACAAATCGCCCTTGTCATCCGCGTCATCCAGCGTCAGGGACTGGTCGATGTCGTCCACCTTGTCATCCACCAGCCCAAAACTGTAGCCGGTCAGTCCCGCGATCGGCGCAAAATCCCGCACGACGCGCAGGTCCCCCTGCGCGTGCAGCCCTGCCGCCGGCGCACCGTACAAAAACGCGCCGCTCACGTCCGCCGTGATAGTCTGCGCCGGCGTCACATATTTTTCGCTGGTGGATAGCGAAACTTTCAGCTCCTGCGGCACAAAGTCCTCCACGTCCACCTGCACCCGCCCCACCGGCGGCGCCGTCGGGTCCACATACGCCTCCAGCGTCCACATTCCGCGCGCCGCACTCTTGCTCAAGCTCACCGGCACATAAAACCCGCCTTCCGCATCCGGCGAAGCGACAATCCCCCGGTCCACCACGCCGTCCGGCCGCCGCACCAGAATCTTGATTTTTTGGCCCAGCACCGCATTCCCCACCCGGTCCCGCAGCAGCGCCATCAGTTGTATGGTTTCTCCCGGCCGATAAATCCCGCGCTCGGTGTATTCAAACACCTGAAAATCCCGCGGCGGCTGCCGGCCGGAAACGCCGCGGTCCGAAAGATCGAAGGCCGGCTGCGTCAAATCCTGAAACGCAAAGCTGCCGCCATCGCCATAGGCGAGAATTGTATCCGCCGCATTGGTCCGCGTGCCCGCCAGCAGCGCCGCCGGAAACACCGCCTGGCCCGAGGCATCCGTCTCCTGCTCGCCCAGCGTATCCAGCCCCTGCGAAATCAGCCGCAGTTTTACCCCCGCCAGCGGCTGCGCGCTGGCCAGGGAGCGGGCAAAGACATGCAGCCCATCATCACCGCGCATCGAAGTCAGCGCGATATCGGTCGCCACCACCCAGTGCACCGCCGCGTTCTGGTCATACGCGTCGGTATCCAGAGTGTTGAATTCGTGCGTGCTGTCGGAAAACACCGCATCCGGGAACGGTTTGGCCGCATTCTCCGCCACCACCAGAAAAATGCCGTTGCGCCCCGGCGGCACGACGCTGGCGATCGGGAACGCCGTCGAAACGGTGCGGTTATGGTCCTGCGGCACGTCCATGGTGCCGGTCCAGACCACGCTCACCGTGTTCTGCAGCAGATTGTTCAAATCGCCCAAATCCATCGTCTGCGCGCTCAGGCTGGTATCGCTCAACTGCCAGGGCAGCAACTTGTCGCTCATCCGCAGCACGTGCACCCGCACCTTGGCGACGTTCACGGTCTGGATCGCCAGGCCATTCGCGGTGTTGCGCGACAAGATATACCCATCGCCCGCAATCGCCACCAGCGGCGCCGCGTCCGCCAGTTTCACATCCAGCTTCTGGTCCGCCGTCAGCTTGTCGCCGGATGCCGCCGGCAGCCCGGCGCGGATGGTCAGCATATAATCCGTCGCCGCATCCAGGCCGGAGACGCACAAATCCGTGCCCGTTACCGTCAGCGCCGGGCGAAGCGTGGGGGAAAACGCCAGATAATCCTCGTAATGCGCCGCCGGGTCGGTTTTCAGGTTTTGCGAGAACCTCAGGCACACGCTGGGGCTGGCCGTCGTCGTGTCCACGATCACGTGGCGGAAGCTGAACAGCGTCGTATCATCCCCCCGCGCCCCGGCCGCGAAGGCGACGGCCAGCCAAATCCCCCACAGCACGCGAAACAAAATTTGGCGCATCGCCCCAGCCCTGTCCGTCGTCTTTTTTGGTGAAATAACAGAAGTATAGTATGGGATTTCCCGAAATCGGAAAAGCCCGTCCGTCCAACGGGTAAATACAAAGGAAGCAAGGAAGCAGCGCTTTTTTGAAAAAAAGCGCGCAAAAAACTTTTGATTCATCTGGACCGTGCTGGTTCCAACACCGCCGGCTGAGATTAATAAAAGTTTTTTGCTTCTTTTTTTCAAAAAAGAAGTGCTTTCTTACTTCCCATCGCCGGAGCCAGACTATGCCGCAACCCGCCGCCACGCACGAGGTTTTCAACCAGCCGCCGGACCTTGAAGGTTTCAACGCCTACGAAACGGACGCGGCTTTGCGCGCGGCGCTGCAAATCTTCGGCGCGGACTGGGCGGCGCCAAAGCTGCAAAGGCTTGGCGCGCTCATCGGCTCCGCCCGCATGGCGCAACTGGCGCGCGACGCCAACCGCCACACCCCGGAACTGCGCACGCACGACCGCAACGGCAACCGCATCGACATGGTGGATTATCACCCCGCCTGGCACGAACTGATGGCCGAAATCCGCGCCCACGAATCGATCTCGCTAGGCTGGACCGCGCAAAAGCCCGGCGCCCAGGTCGCCCGCGCGGCACTTTCCTACCTATGGGGACAGGGCGAACCGGGCGTGTGCTGCCCCGCCACCATGACCTTCGCCTCCATCGGCGCCCTGAAGCACCAGCCGGCGCTCCTCGAAAAATTCCGGGACAAGATTCTGTCCACCACCTACGACCCCCGCCCGCTGCCGCCGGCGGACAAAAAATCGCTCTCCGTCGGCATGGCGATGACTGAAAAGCAGGCCGGCTCGGATTTGCGTCAGACCCAAACGACGGCCGCAAAAACCGCCCACGGCATTTTTCTTCTCACCGGCCATAAATGGTTTTTCTCCGTGCCCATGAGCGACCTGTTTCTCACCCTCGCGCGGACCGAATCCGGCATTTCCTGCTTTCTGGCGCAAGGCTGGCTGGACAGCGGCGCCCGCAACAACATCCAAATCCAGCGCCTGAAGGACAAATGCGGCAACCGCTCCAACGCGTCCTCGGAAGTGGAATTTCGCGGGCTGGAGGCGGTGCCGGTGGGCGAGGAGGGCAGGGGCATCGCCACCCTGCTGGAGATGGCGCACCTCACCCGGCTGGAATGCGCGCTGGGTTCGGCAGCGCTCATCCGCCAGGCCACGGCGCAGGCCATCCACCACACCTCCCACCGCAGCGCCTTCCAGCGCCGCCTGGCGGACCAGCCGATGATGGCCAACCTGCTGGCGGACCTGGCGCTGGAATCCGAAGCCGCCACCTGGCTGGCGCTGCGCGCCGCCGCGGCCCTGGATGCCGCGGAAAGCAGCCCGCAGGAAAAGGCACTGAATCGCGTCATCACGCCGATCGCCAAATACTGGGTCTGCCGGCGCGCCCCGGCGGTGGCGGCGGAGGTGCTGGAAGCCCATGG
>PLFB01000221.1 GCA_003137135.1 Acetobacteraceae bacterium | reverse complement strand
TTTTAAAAAGCGCTGCTTTCTTGTTTACTTTTCCGCAAACGCCGCTAGCAGCCGGGCCTGCGCGCGCATGCCGCGGTGGAAGCAGGCGAGTTCGAATTTTTCGTTGGGGGAGTGGATGCAGTCGTCGTCCAGGCCGAAGCCGGCGAGCAGGGTGTCGAGGCCGAGTTGGGTTTTGAAAATCTCGACGACGGGGATGGAGCCGCCGGAGCCGACGAGGGCGGGGGGTTGGCCGAATTCGGCGGCGAGGGCGGACTGGGCGGCGCGCATGAACGGGGCGTCGAGGGCGACGGCGAAGCCGGGGGCGGCGCCCATGGATTTGAAGCTGGCTTTGGCGTCGGGGGGCAGGCGGGAGGTGACGAAGGTTTTGAAGTTTTCGAGGATTTTGGCCGGGTTTTGACCGGGGACGAGCCGAAAAGTGAGTTTGGCGGTGGCGGTTGAGGGGATGACGGTTTTGGCGCCTTCGCCCTGGTAGCCGCCAAAAATGCCGTTGATGTCGGCGGTGGGGCGGGCCCAGAGCTGCGCCAGCGGAGATTCCTTTGCTTCTCCGGCGGGGTGGGCGAGGCCGACCTCGCCGAGGAATTCAGCACTGGAAAAACCCAGTTTGGCCCAGGAGGATTGCAGAGCCTCCGGGATCGGCGCGATGCCGTCGTAGAAGCCGGGGATTTGGATTTTGCCGTCCTCGCCGTGCAGTTGGCCGAGGATTTTGGTGAGGGCGTTGATGGGGTTTTGGGCGATGCCGCCGTACAGGCCGGAATGCAGGTCGCGCGCGGGGCCGGTGATGGTGAGTTCGGCGGCGGCCAGGCCGCGCAGGGTGGCGGTGATGGCCGGGGTTGCAAAATTCCACATATTGGTGTCGGCGACCAGCACGAAATCCGACGCCAGGTTTTCGCGTTCGTTGGTCAACAATTCAATGAGCGAGGGGCTGCCGCATTCTTCCTCGCCTTCCAGCAGGATGGTGAGGCGGACGGGGAGGGTGCCGGTGACGGCGAGGTGGGCGCGGCAGGCTTCAAAAAAACTGACGACCTGGCCTTTGTCGTCCACAGCACCCCGGGCGACAATTTTTTTGCCGCGCGGGCCGTCGATGAGTTTTGGGTCGAAGGGATCGCTGTGCCACAGGTTGAGGGGGTCGGCGGGCTGGACGTCGTAGTGGCCGTAGAAGAGGACGTGGGGGGCGCTGGGGCCGGCTTCGTGGTATTGCGCGATGACGCCGGGGAGACCGGCGGTTTCGGAAATTCTGGCGTCGAATCCCATCGCGGCGAGTGTGTCGCGCGCCCACTCCACGGCGCGCCGGCAGTCGGCGGCGTGGGCGGATTGCGCGCTGATGCTGGGGATTCTCAGGAACTCGAACAGGCGGGCGAGGGAGTCTTCCAGGTGGCTGTCGATGGACTGCAAAACGGCGTCGAGCATGGTTAGAAAAGTCCTGATCCGGTGATGCCGCCATAGACGCCTAAACCGGCGGTGAGCGTCGCCGTGGCGATCACCACCCACCGGTAAAAACCTTGCAGGCGCACTTTGGCGGGCAGGGCGAAAATGGCAAGGGCGATGAGGAAGCCCAGCACCATGGGCAGCAGCAGGGCGTTCATCACCTCGACCGTGATGTTGAGGAACACCAGGTTGGGAACCAAAGCGACGAGAACGGCGCCGATCAGCACGCAGCCGGCATAGACGCCGTAGAACCATTTGGCTTGAAGGGGATGGTCTTCCAGCGAGCGGCGGTAGCCGGAAACCTCGCCGAGGCCCCAGGCCAGCGCGAGGGAGGCGACGATGGAGGCGACCATGCCGGCGCCGATGACGCCGGCGCCGAACACGGCCTTGCCGACGGTGACGCCGAGGAAGGGGATGAGCGCGTTGGCCATGTCGCCGACGGAATTGAGGCTGGCGTTGGGATTGTGCTTGCCGATGGTGGCTGCGGCGGCGACGAGGATGGCGGCCATGACCAACTGCGTGATGACGGCGCCGATGGCGGTGTCCCAGCGCGCCAATGGCAGGTCCGCGGGCGTCAGGCGCTTATCGGCGATGGCGGATTGCTGATAAAACACCATCCAGGGCATGATGACGGCGCCGATATTGGCGGCGACCAGGTAAACATATTGGGCGTTGCCCAGGTCTGGCCGAATCGCGCCGGCGGCCATGTCGGAAACGCTGGGATGGGCGAGGTAGGCGATGAAAAAGAACGCGAATTCGAACAGGCCGATGACGATGGCGACGCGTTCGACGCGGCGGTAGGAGCCGGTGAGCACGACGACGAGCAGGAAAAACGCTGACACGGCGACGGTGGCGATTCTGGGGATGCCGTACATCTCGCCGACGCCGGCCACGCCGGAAAATTCCGTGAGAATGGCGCCGATGGTGGCGACGCTGAGGCCGACGGCGGAGAGCCAGGCCCAGCCTTTGCCGAAATGGTCGCGGATCAGCTCGCCGTGGCCCTTGCCGCTATAGATGCCGAGGCGGACGGTGAGTTCCTGCACGACGTAGAGGATGGGCATGAGGATGAACTGCAGCAGCAGCAGGCGATAGCCCCAGGCGACGCCGGACTGGCCGGCGGTGATGACGCTGCCGACGTCGGTGTCGGCCAGCATGACGACGATGCCCGGGCCGGCGACGGCAAGAAAGCGGGTGAGGCGGCCGCGCTGGGCGGGCCGGGCGAGGGTTTCGGACAAAGCCGTTTTCTGTTCCTAATTAAGAATGAGTTGCAATTGCAGTTAAGTTTTATGGCGCTTTCGGGCGCCGGTCAATTGCGGGATACCGGCCTGCGCATCCTTGATTTGTGACAAAGCCTCAACCACAAGGCCATTATGAAGCCGATACCCGAGATTTTGCTGTACAACACCCGCACGCGCGCCAAGGCGCCGTTTGTGCCGCTGGATGCCGGCCATGTGCGGCTGTATTTGTGCGGCACCACGGTCTATGACCTGGCCCATATCGGCAATGCGCGGAATGTGGTGCTGTTTGATATTCTGGTGCGGCTGCTGCGGCTGAAATTTCCGCGCGTGACGTATGTGCGAAACATCACGGACATCGACGACAAGATTAATGCGCGCGCGGCGGCGACGGGCGAGAGTATTCATGAGGTGACCGAGAAGACGGCGAAGGCTTACCAGGAGGATATGGAGGCTTTGTATGCGAGGCAGCCGGATGTGGAGCCGCGGGCGACGGGGCATATTCCCGAAATTATCGACATCGCCGAGAGGTTGATCGCGAACGGGCATGCTTACGAAGCCGAGGGGCATGTGCTGTTCGCCGTGAAATCCGACCCGGATTATGGGAAATTTTCCGGGCGCTCGCTGGAAGACCTGCTGGCCGGCGCGCGCGTGGATGTGGCGCCGTATAAGCGCGACGCGGGGGATTTTGTGCTGTGGAAGCCGTCCACGCCGGATNNCTGGGGGAGAATTTTGACATTCATGGCGGCGGCGATGATCTGATTTTTCCGCATCATGAGAACGAGATCGCGCAGTCCTGCGGCGCGTTTCCGGGGTCGCATTTCGCCAATGTGTGGGTGCATAACCGGATGCTGCAGTTGAACGGCGAGAAGATGAGCAAGTCGCTGGGCAATTTTTTGACGGTGCGGGATGCGCGGGAGATGGCGCCGGGCGAGGTGATAAGGCTGATGCTGATTCGGGCGCACTATCGGTCCACGCTAGAATTTTTAGAAAGCGGGCTGGAAGAGGCGAAGAAGGAACTGGATCGGTTTTACCGGGCGGTGGCGGCGCACCCTGAGGCCAGCGCAGCGGAGGACGTGCCGGATGAGGTGCTGCTGCCGCTTTGCGACGATTTGAATACGCCAGGCGCCATCACGGGGCTGCATGCTTTGGCGGATGCAGCGTTCGCGGGCGATGCAGCGGCGGCCAGCAAACTGCTGGCGGCCGGCAAAATTGTTGGCCTGCTAAACGTGACGCCGGCCGAATGGTTTCACGGCGATGAGAATGTGGCAGCCATTGAAAAGCTGATCGCGGAGCGCAGCGCGGCGCGGGCGGCCAAAGATTTCGCGCGAGCGGATAAGATACGGAAGAAACTTGAGGATGCTCGGATTTTGCTGGAGGATTCACCCACTGGAACCACCTGGCGGAAGCTTTGACGGGACGCGACGGCGGCGCCGATCTGGCGCCGATCGAGCCATCGCCGGTGGTTGTTCTGGTGCGGCCGCAATTGGCGGAAAATATCGGCGCGGTGGCGCGGGCGATGGGCAATGGCGGGTTGTTTCATTTGCGTATCGTAGCACCCCGGGACGGCTGGCCGCAGGCGCGGGCCTGGCGGATGGCGTCCGGGGCGGACCGCATTCTCGACGCGGCGACGGTGTATGACACCGTACCGGCCGCGGTGGCGGATTTGCATCGCGTTTTTGCGACCTGCCCGCGGCCGCGGCATATCATCAAGCCGGTGCTGACGGCGCGCGGCGCGGCGGCGGAACTGCACGCGGTGGGCGCGCGCGGATTACGGGCGGGCGTGTTGTTCGGGCCGGAACGGGCGGGGCTGGATAATGACGATATCGCGTGCGCGGATTCGCTGATTCGTTACGATCTGAATCCCGGATTCATGTCGCTGAACCTGGCGCAGGCGGTGATGATTCTGGGATACGAATGGTTTCTGTCGCGCGAGCCGGAGGCGGNNGGGATGGTGCGCAACATCAGGCATTTTTTTCAGCGCGGCGAAGTGACGGCGCAGGAATTGAATACGCTGCATGGCATCGTCACCGAATTGTCGCGCGGCGCCAGGGAAAGCAGGTAATACCGCGTGGCATCGACCAAGGATGATCGTCTCAATGTCCTTGCACGGTCAGCCCAATAAAGGCGGTCTGGCTGGAATTGGCGATGAAGACGCGGTGGCGCGACAAGAAGTCTTCCCCCACCAGCGAGGGGATTTCTAAACTGGCGTGACTGTCGCCCACCATGATCCATGGGTCCGAATATGTTTCGGCACCGATGCTCACGGACGAAAATTGTTCTTCGATGACATGCGCGGGCCGGCCGTTGATCCCGATGCCGGCGAGGCCGCGATCCGAGGCCATCGCTTGCGGTTTGACGCCGGCCTGCGCGAGATCGGGCTGCTGCAGCAGCGTGGTGGCCGCGCCGCTATCCAGAATGGCCGGAATGGTCTGGCCATCGACCGCATAGGGTAGCATGGGCGCCCGCGTTTCATCGAAGGTGAATGGCACCTCCGCATAGTCGCCAGGCCAGGGCGTCTGCGTCGGCGGGCAGGTGGGCTTGGCAAAGAGCGTGATCCTGTTGTCCGGCAAATCCCAGCCCACGTCGAACGGCTCCAGCACGTCCTCGCCAATCAGGCCGTCCACGCCTGGATGATCGGCGTTGCCGACATCGCCAAAATTCGAGAGGATCAAAACGTCGTTGTCCAGTTTGGTCTGGCCGAGCATGATGTTTTCCATGATCACCTTGTGATCCTGCATGTCGCCGGAAACCCCCGAGCTTGCGATATCAAAATCGCGTGTGCCGACCAGGTTGAGCCGGTCATAGGCCTGCGGGGTCAGAAATGAGTCGGCGGCGCCGCTGTCCACCAGCATGTGCACGGGCTTGCCGGCGATCGTGACGGTGACAACCGGCCGGTGCCCGCTGGTGTAGGTGACCGGCAGATCGGCGACGGGAATCAGGCCGCAGGTCGCAACCGGGGCCGAACAGGAAGGCAGCGCGAGCAGCAAAGCGAGCGGGGCGAGGATCGATGTTTGACGCATGGTTAGAGATTATCGGAACGCAACGAATCCGCAATATGGAAAATCGCGGCGCGTATTTTGCTTCGGGTTTCGCGCCGGGGTTAGATGTTTTATAGGGCTCGCATGTCGCGTGGTGAACAATTCAGCTACTGGTTGCAGGCGCTTTTGGCGCGCGGTGTGATGGGGGGGCTGGGTTTGCTGCCGCTGGATGCGGCCTCGTGGTTCGGCGGGTTTCTGGCGCGGCGTGTGGGCAGGCTGACCGCGGCGCAGCAGACGGCGGCGAAAAATCTGGCGCTGGCGTTCCCGGAAAAGAGCGCAGCGGAAATCGGCAAAATCCTCGACGGCATGTGGGATAATATCGGGCGGACGCTGGCGGAATATCCGCATCTGGGTCGGCTGGCGAAAGATGTTGAGCGGGTGTTGATTTCTGATCCGGGCGGGATGACCGACAGGATGCGGGAGGATGGCATTGGCGGCCTGCTGCTGGGCATGCACGGCGCGAACTGGGAGCTTTCCGCCTTGCCGAGCGCGCGCGCCGACATGCGGGCGCGGCATTTTTACCGGGCGCCGAATAATCCGTATGTGGATGCGATGCTGGCGAAGTATCGGCGGGCGATTGGGCCGGAAGGGTTTATCCGCAAGGGCAGCGCCGGCGCGCGCGAAGCGCTGCANNACGGCGCCGGCGACGTTCGCGCGGCGGATGAACCTGCCGATAGGTGCGGCGCGCGTGGTGCGGCTGAAGGGCGCCTATTTCAGGATTTTCGTGGAAGAGGTGCCGGTTGAAAAAACCGCGGACAAGGACGCGGATATCCTGGCGACGACCAGGCGGATTTCGGCGATGGTCGAGCGCTGGATACGGGAGCATCCGGAGCAGTGGTTTTGGGTGCATCGAAGGTGGCCGAAGTAAGGAAGAAAGCAGTTACTTTTTTGAAAAAAAGTAACCAAAAAACTTTTGCTGGGGGCGTGGCGAAGGTCGTGCCGATTAAGGCCGACGGCCGTCGGCCTT
>PLFB01000065.1:12132-12658 GCA_003137135.1 Acetobacteraceae bacterium | reverse complement strand
GCGCCATTCTGGAACAGCATGCCGATTTGCGCCCGGAGCTCTTTCGCGCGCGAGCGGGAAACCTTGAGCACGTCCTCGCCGTCGATTTCGATGCTGCCGGCGTCCGGGGTGATCAGGCCGATGATGGATTTGATCAGCACGGATTTGCCGGTGCCGGAGCCGCCGATGACGACCATGGCGGTGCCGGGGAAGACGTCGAGGTCCACGCCGTCCAGCACTTTTTTGGCGCCGAAGGATTTTTTCAGGCCGCGGATTTTGATCTTTGGCGTCATTTGGTGAACAGAAGCTGGGTCAGCACGTAGTCCGAGGCGAGGATGAGGATGCTGGCGGAGACGACGGCCGACGTGGTGGCCGCACCGACGCCCTGCGCGCCGCCCTTGGAGCGGTAGCCGTGAAAGCAGCCCATCAGCGCGATGATGAAGCCGAACGCGCAGGCTTTGATCAGGCCGGAGATGACGTCGTCAGCGCGCAGATGCGCGAAGGTGTTGATGAGGTAGGTGGTGGGGTTGAAGCCGAGCTTGATGGT
>PLFB01000065.1:0-12044 GCA_003137135.1 Acetobacteraceae bacterium | reverse complement strand
GAGGCGATGGCGGATTCGGCGTTGAAGCGGGAGAAGCCGGTATAGGATTGCAGGGCCAGAACCATGCCGGTGAAGAGGGCGGTGAGCGAGACCACCGGCAGCGAGAAGAAACCGATTTCCATCAGGCTGCGCCCGACCATGCGCGGGTAGTAGGGCGGCGCAAAAATGCCGGCGAGGCCGGTGGCGGCAAAGATGCTGAACTCGCCGATGAAGCCGAGCGTGTTCAGCACCGCCGCGCCGATGCCGGCAATCAGGTCGAGAATCGGGTTCATCTAGCCGGCCTACTATCCTTCATCGGGTCTGCGAACCCGCTTCGTCCGGCTCGAAAGCCAGGCCGCGACGATGATGCTCGGGGTCGAATTTGGCCAGCAGCGAGGCCATCGTTACGGGTATCTGGACAGGCTGGGGCGGCTCATCGCTGTTTGAGGTGGTGGGTTTCGCCACCGGTGCTTTGTGGTCCGCCATGAAGTTCCTTAGAGATTCCGCACAGGGGGTAGCTGCCTTAGATGGGCGCGGCAAGGCGGATGTTCATTTGCCGGTATAGACCCGACTGTAGCGGCGCCCTAGCGAGGTGAGGATTTCGTAGCCGTTGGTGCCGGCTTCGACGGCCATGGCGTCGGCGTCGTGTCCGGGGCCGATCAATTCCAGGCGATCGCCCGGTTTGGCGTAGGGCGCGTCCGTCACGTCGTAGGTGGTCAGGTCCATCGAGACCCGGCCTACCAGGGGTATTTTGATGCCGTCAAATCGGGCGGTCGCGCGGTTGCTNNGTCGCGGATTTGCAGGATTCTGGCGCTCAGCCGCACCACCGGCCGCATCGGGTTGGCGTGTCCCGGTGTCGGGTTGATGCCGAACAGCGCAGCACCTGGGCGGGCGAGGTCGGCCGTAAAACCTTCGCCCAAAAACATGCCGGAGGAGTTGGCGAGGCTGGCGCCGGCGGCGGGGAAATATTTTTTGATCTCGTAAAAGCGTTTTTCCTGCGCCGCGCTGGCGGCGCTGTCGGGCTGCTCGGCGCTGACCAGGTGCGTCATGACGTAGCGCAGATCGATCCCCGCCAGCAGCGCCGGATTGGCTCGCACGGCTTCGATGTCCGGCGCGGCCAGCCCGGAGCGGGCCATGCCGGTATCGACATGCAGCAGCGCCGTCACTGGTTTATTTTGCCGGTCTGCTTCAGCCCGCCAAAGCGCGATGTCGTCCAGCGAGCACAGCACGGGCAAAATGCCGTATTCGGCAAATATAGCCTCGTCGCCCGGCAAAATGCCGTGCAGCACGGCCAGCATCGCGCCGGGCACCAGGTCTCGGATCGCGACCGCCTCGCTCAGATGCGCGGTGAAAAAATGCCGGCACCCGGCGGCGAAAAGTTTTGGCGCGACCTGCGCGGCGCCGATGCCGTAGGCGTCCGCCTTCAGCACGGCGGCGGTCGCCCCGGCATGACGGGCGGCCAGAAAGCGCCAGTTTTCGGCGACGGCGTCGAGGTCGATCTGCAATACGGCGGCGGGATTAGCGGCGGCCATGCAACCCCAGCCTCAACCCGCGGCGCCGTCCCGGCGCTGATAGAACGAAATCTGGTGCTGCATCAGATCATCCGGATTTTCCGGCGCCAGATATTCTACCACGCAGGGCCGCTGCGGGAACTGCCAGGCGAGCTTGGCCTGATGGATTTCCACCAGAACGTGGGCCAGGCGCGCCACCTTGTCCAAGGAAATGTCCGCGCAGCCATAAAATTGCAGATCGGCGATGTGCCGATGGTTCATCAGCCACTCGACCGATTGCGGCGTGCTGCCCGGCGCGCGCTCAAAATCACGCAATGAACTCAGCGAAAATTTTTCACGCAGAATATACTCCTCGAACGCCACGAACCGCGGCCAGAACAAATCGGCGTAGCCCACGGCCAGAGAAAAGTTACCGGAACAGCCGGTCCAGCCGGCAAGATCGATGCCGGCGCCGTCATTCCACGCCGCCAGTTCGGCCCGCATGCTGGGCAAAATCTCTTCATCCATGGATCGTGTCGAGATCGGCGAAGCGGGTGAATTCGCCTTCGAAGAACAGGTCGATTTTCCCGGTCGGGCCGTGGCGCTGCTTGGCCAAAATCAACTCCGCCTTGTTGTAAACCGCGCTCATGTCGTTCTGCCATTTCTGGTGCGCGTCGTGGAATTTCTGGTCGTTGTCGAACGCCACGATTTTCGGCTCCTTCTGCTGCATGTAATATTCGTCGCGATACACGAACATCACCACGTCGGCATCCTGCTCGATGGTGCCGGACTCGCGCAAGTCCGCCAATTGCGGGCGCTTGTCCTCGCGGCTTTCCACCGCGCGGGAAAGCTGGGAGAGTGCGAGCACCGGCACCTCCAGCTCCTTGGCGATCGCCTTTAGCCCCTGCGTGATCTGGCTGATCTCCAGCACCCGGCTCTCCGGCTTGGTGCCCACCGCCGGGCGCATCAGTTGCAGATAATCCACCACGACCAGCCCCAGCCCCCGTGTGCGCTGCAGCCGCCGGCAGCGCGTGCGCAGGGCCGAGAGGGTGAGGGCCGGGGTGTCGTCGATCTCCATCGGCAACTGCGCCAGCTCGCGCGTCACGTTCACGAAGTGGTCAAACTCTTTGGTGGTAATTTCGCCGCGGCGGATCTTGTCGCCGGAAACCCGCGCCTCCTCCGCCAGCAGCCTGGTCGCCAATTGCGCCGCGCTCATTTCCAGCGAGAAAACCGCCACCGTCTTTTGCGCCAGCGCATTCGGGTTCTCCCGCCGGGCGTTGGCCAGCAGCGCCTTGGCGGCGCCGAAGGCGATTTTGGTGGCCAAAGCGGTCTTGCCCATGCCAGGGCGGCCGGCCAGAATCACCAGGTCGGACGGGTGCAGCCCGCCCATCTTCTTGTTCAGGTCCCGCAGGCCGGTATCCAGCCCGCTCACCGCGCCCTGGTTCTTATGCGCCGCGGCGGCCATTTCGATGGCCTGCGCCAGCGCCATGTCGAGCGAGATGAGACCTCTGTCGCTGCCGCCTTTGGTGGCGAGGTCAAAAAGCGCCTGCTCGGCGGCCTTGATCTGTTCGGGGCCGTCCAGCTCCGGCGTCGGCGCGAAGGCGTTGTTCACCATCACCTCGCCGACGTCGATCAGTTGCCGGCGGATCCAGGCGTCATAAATCGTGCGGCCGTAGTCGCCGGCGTTGATGATCCCGACCATCGCCGAGAGCAACTGCGCCAGGTAGGCGATGCCGCCCACATCATTCAGCACGCCGGCATGCTCGAGCTCGGCGCGCAGCGTCACCGGGTCGGCGATCTGGTTGCGATCGCAGCGGGTCCAGATCGCCTTGAAAATCGCGCCATGCACCGGGTCGGCGAAATGCTCGGGCTGCAAAAAGTCGGAGACGCGCTCGAGCGCCTTATTATTGGCGAGCAGCGCGCCAAGTAACGCCTGCTCCGCCTCCAGGTTGGCGGGCGGGTTGCGTTGGGATAGTCCAAGGAGCGGGCTGTCTATGGAGTTCATCGGCCAGTCTTTACGCCGGCCGGCGGAGTCGCGACAGATGATAAGGTTGTGGATAGAATTGTATAAGCGGGAGGATGCGATGGACAAAAAGAAGACGTTACTTTTTTGAAAAAAAGTAACCAAAAAACTTTTGTTAACTGCGGGCCCTGTCGTCCGCCAGCCGTTAATCGACACCAGCGGCGGCGATTAAAGCCAGGCTGCTGCCCGCGCCCGCAGCTCGCAAAAAATTTTTGCGCGCTTTTTTTAAAAAGCGCTGCTTTCTTACTTAATACAGGGATTTTGCCATGAACGGTGCCGAAAGCCTGGTCTATACGCTGATCGACAACGGTGTGGACACCGTGTTCGCCAATCCCGGCACCAGCGAGATGCATTTTGTCGCGGCGCTGGACCGGATTCCGGGCATACGCTGCGTGCTGTGCCTGGATGAGGGCGTGGTGACCGGCGCCGCGGATGCGTATTACCGCATCGCCGGCAAGCCGGCGGCGACGCTGCTGCATTGCGGGCCGGGCCTGGCGAACGGCCTCGCCAACCTGCACAACGCCATGCGCGCCCGCTCGGGCATCGTCAACATTCCCGGCGACCAAGCGACGTATCATCGGCCGCTGGATGCGCCGTTGACCGCCGATACCGTGGGGTGGGCGCGGCCGGTTTCGGCATTCGTGCGCGCCGCCAGCACCGCCGGGCGCGTCGGCGCGGACGCCGCGGCGGCGATCGAGGCGGCGCGGAGCTATCCCGGCCAGATCGCGACGCTGATTTTGCCGGCCGATACGGCGTGGGAGGATGGTGGCGCGCCCGCGCGGGCGCTGCCGCCGGCGCCGCCGCCGCCGGTCAACAAAAAGGCGCTGGAGACCGCCGCGAAATTGCTGCGGCAGGGCGCCACGACGATGCTGCTGGTCGATGGCTTCGCGCTGCGGGAAGCGCCGCTGCTGGACGCCTGGCGCATCACGCGGCACACCGGGGCCAGGCTGATCGGCCCGGTTTCGCCGGCCCGGGTTGAGCGCGGGCGTGGGCGCGTGCCGTTGATGCGGGTGCCGTACCCGGTCGATCCGGCGCTGGAATCGCTCGCCGGGATCAAGCATTTGATCCTGGTTGGCGCGGTGGAACCGGTGGCGTTTTTCGCCTATCCCGGCAAGCCGGGGCATTTGAAACCGCAGGATTGCACGGTCCACGTGCTCTCCCGCCCGGACGAAGACTCTTCTGGCGCGCTCGAAATGCTGGTTGAAATGCTGGACGCGCCAAAAATCCCCGCGCCCGATCCCGGCCCCTGTCCCGCGCCCGAAAGCGGCGCCGTGGCGCCGGAAAAGTTTGCCCGCTCGCTCGCCGCCCTCATGCCTGAAAACGCGATCATCATCGACGAGGCGATTTCCTTCGGCCGCGGTTTTTACCCCTACACCTTCGGCGCGCCGAAACATGACTGGCTGCAGCTCACGGGCGGCGCCATCGGCGGCGGCATCCCGATGGCGGTCGGCGCCGCCATCGCGGCACCCAACCGGCGCGTGATCGCGCTGCAGGCGGACGGTTCGGCGATGTACACTCTGGCCGGCCTCTGGACCCAGGCGCGGGAAAAGCTGAACATCACAACGGTCATACTGTCCAACCGCAAATATGCTATTCTGCTGCACGAACTCGCCAATGTCGGCGCCAACCCAGGCCCCACCGCGCTCAGCATGCTGGACCTTTCGAACCCCGACCTGAACTGGAAGCTGCTGGCCAACGGCATGGGCGTGCCAGCCGCCACGGCGCATAACCTGGATGAGCTGAATGAGCTGCTCGCCGAAAGCGTCGCGACGCCCGGGCCGTTCCTGATCGAGCTGCTGATTTGACCGTTTTAGGCCCGGTCTCCGCCCAAAGATTCGACCCGGAAAGGTTTTTCCACCCCCGCAACATCGCCGTCTCCGGCACCTCCACGCCGCTCGGCCAAAGACTGCTGGCCAATCTGCGCGAAGGCGGTTTCGCGGGGGCCATCGGCACCGATGACGAGCCGATCCGCGGCGCCGACGCGGCATTGCTCGCCGATGACGCGGGCGACGTGGCGGCCGCCCTGGCCGCGCATGCCGGCCGCGGCGTGCGCGGCGCCGTGGTGGTTTCGCAGGCGCCCAACCTGCCGGCCCTGGCCAGGGCCGCCGGCATTCGCGTGCTGGGCCCGCACAGCTTCGGCCTCATGCTGCCGGGCCTGAAGCTCAATGCCACGACACTCGTGATGCCGGCCGCCGGCCGCGTCGCGCTCGTCGGCCAGTCCGCCTCGCTCGCCCGCACGGTGCTGGACTGGGCGATCCCCAACGCGGTCGGCTTCAGCCACATCATCGGCATCGGCGGCAACACCGATATCGGCTTCGGCCTGGTGCTGGACCATCTGGCGCGCGACCCCGGCACCGGCGCGATCCTGGTGCAGATCGACCGCCTGCGCGACCCGCGCATTTTCCAGTCCGCCGCCCGGGCCGCGGCGCGGCTGCGGCCGATGGTGGCGCTGGCGCCGGGGGCGCGGCTGCGCGATACCGACGGCACCTCACACGCCGCCTACGAAGCGGCGTTTTCCCGCGCCGGCATTCTGCTCACCGAAACCCTCGGCGAATTTCTCGCCGCGGCCGAAACCCTCACGCGCGTGCGCCCGACGCATGGCGAGGCGCTCGCCATCATCAGCAACTCCGTCTCCGCGGGCCGCCTGGCGGCGGACGCGGCGCTCGCCCAACACATCAAGCTCGCCAGTTTTTCGGCGGAAACCGCGCAGGTGCTGGCCTTGTCGATGGGCGGCGGGCGCGTCGAAAACCCGCTATTCACCGGCCGCGCGCATTCCACAAGGATGGCGGAACTCGCCGCCATGCTGTCCTCGGCGCCGGAAATCGGCGGCATCCTCGCCGTGCACGCGCCCACCGGCAACGACGCCGCCGCCGCCATCGAAGCGCTGATCGCCAGCGCCAAGACCGTGAGAATCCCACTGCTCATCGCCGCCATGGGCGAAGCCACCGGCCTGCTGCATCGCCACCGGCTCTCCCAGGCGGGCCTTGCCAGCTTCGAAACGCCGGAAGCCGCCCTGACCGGTTTTCGGCAACTCATCCGCAACCGCCAGAACCGCGCCGCGGCGCGCGAATTGCCGCCCTCGCGCGTGTTGAAAATCGCGCCGGACGTGGCCGCGGTCACCGCCCACATCGCCGCGGCGCAAGACACCGGCCGCATGACGCTGGTGCAGGACGAGGCGCTAAAGATCCTCGCGGCCTACCAGATCCCGGTGATCGCCAGCCGGCAGGCCGCCACGCCGGAGGAAGCCGCGATGCAGGCCGCCGCCCTCGGTTTTCCCGTGGTGGTAAAACTCTCGCACCCCGAAATGCCCACCAACCGCATTTCCGGCTCCATCGCGCTGGACCTGCCCGACGGCCGCGCGGTGCGCGAAATAACCCGCGCCATGCGCGCCCGCCTGGAAGCCAGCGGCGAATTTCTGCCCGGCGCGTATTTTCTGGTGCAGCGCCAGGCGCCGCGCGGCCAGCAATTGCGCATCCGCGTCGCGGACCAGCCGGTGCTCGGCCCCGTCATCGGCTTCGGCGCCGGCGGCGGCGACCCGGAAGATTTGTCCGGCCTGGCCGCCGAAATCCCGCCGCTGAACCTCGCCCTCGCGCACGCCCTCATCAGCCGCTCAGGTGTCGCCCCGCTGCTGCGCGCGCATCGCGGCCAGCCGGCGGCGGATGTTGAGGCCATCGCCGCCACGCTCGTGCGCATCAGCCAGCTGATCATCGATTTTCCAAAAATCCTGGTCCTCGACCTCGACCCGCTCTTCGTCAACGAAAAAGGCGTCATCGCCGCCAGCGCCCGCCTCTCGCTCCGCGCCGCGAACCAGCCCCGCCCGCCGCTGCTCATCTCGCCCTACCCCGCCGAACTCACCACCACCTACGAAGCCAAGGGCCAGACATTCACGCTGCGGCCCATCCGCCCGGAAGACGCGGACGCGCACGCCGCGATGTTCGCGCGGCTGACCCCGGAAGACGTCCGCTTCCGCTTCTTCTCCGCCATGCGCGCGCTCAGCACCGAACAAATCTCCCGCATGACCGATGTCGATTACGGCCGCGAAATGGCGATCGTCGCGGTGCGCGAAAAGACCGGCCAGACCGCCGGCGTCTCCCGCCTGGTGCGCAACGATACCGACGGCACCACCGCCGAATTCGCCGTGGTGGTGGAACCCGCCGCCAAAGGCCTGGGCCTGGCGACCGCGCTGATGCAGGCCATCATCGCCTGGGGCAAATCCCAGGGTGTCGCTGAAATCAACGGCCAAATCCTCGCCGATAACATGCCGATGCTGGCCTTCATCAAACGCCTGGGGTTTCAGGTGAGCCGGATTCCGGAGGAGCCGGATATTGTTGAGGCGAAGCTGAACCCGTAGGGAAGAAAGCAGTTTCTTTTTTTTCAAAAAAAGTAACTGCTTACTTTCGCTCGATCGCCCAGCACGCAAACGCGTAATTCCGCGCCACCTCCTGCAACACCTCAAACCGCCCGGCGGCGCCGCCGTGGCCGGCGGTCATGTTGATGCGCAGCAGCGCCGGCGCCTCGCCGGTTGAAAAATCGCGCAGTTTCGCGATGAATTTGGCCGGCTCCCAATACGTCACCCGCGGGTCGGACAGCCCGCCGGTCGCCAGCACCGGCGGGTAGTCTTGCGCCGAAATATTGTCATAGGGCGAATACGCGGCGATTGTTTCGTAGGCGTCCGCATCCGTCAGCGGGTTGCCCCATTCCGGCCATTCCGGCGGCGTCAGCGGGAGAGACATGTCGGACATGGTGTTCAGCACATCCACAAACGGCACCGCCGCGATCACCCCGGCCCACAAATCCGGGCGCATGTTCAGCACCGCCCCCACCAGCAGCCCGCCGGCCGAGCCGCCATGCGCGACGATGTTCTTTGGCGCCGCCAGGTTTTGCGCGATCAGATGCTCCGCCACGGCGATGAAATCATCAAAGGTGTTCTGTTTTTTCTTGCCGCGGCCGTCGAGAAACCAGTTCCACCCGTTCTCGGTGCCGCCGCGGATATGCGCGACCACGTGGATCCAGCCGCGATCGACCAGCGAAAAAATATTGGCGGAAAAGCCGGGCGTCATGGCTATGCCGTAGGAGCCGTAGCCGTACAGATGCACCGGCGCCGTGCCGTCCGCCGGCGTGTCGCGGCGTTTGAGCAGCGTCACGGGAATCATCGCCCCATCGCGCGCGCGCGCCGTCAGCCGCCGAGTTTCGTATTGCGAAGGATCATGCCCGCTCGGAATCTCCTGCGTCTTGCGCAGGGCCGTCGCAGCCGTTGCAATATCATAATCAAACCACTGTCTCGGCGTCGTCGGCGATGACCGCACATACCGGATCGTGCGCGCGTCATATTCGTAACCGTGCTCGTGCTCCAGCGCGTAAGCCGGCTCATCCACCGCGATCGAAAAATAGCTACCGTCCCGGCGCGTGATCACCAGCGTGTCATTCGCCGCAACGCGCTCGCCATGGATGATGTAATCCTTGAGCACCGATACGCCGGTGATGTAGCGCCCCGGCCGGTGCGGCACCACGTCGCGCCAATGGGCGCGGCCGGGAGTTTCAATTGGCGCCTGCACAATTTTGAAATCGGTCGCCTGATCGGCGTTCGTCCGGATAATCAGGTGGTCGCGCCGGTCCGCGACGCTGTATTTGATGCCTGGCTGCCGCGGCTGGATGACCACCGGCGCGCGCAACGGATCGTCCGCCGGAATGCGCCAGACTTCGCTGGTTTCCTGGTTGCCGCACACGATCAGGATCGACCCGCCGGAGAGCGCGGCTTCGACGTGGAGAAAGAAGCCTTCATCGGGCTCGACATAGACCAGCGCGTCCGCCGCCGAGCCGATTTCCCGCCGGAATATTTTTACCGGGCGGCCGTTGTCATCCCGGAACGTCCAGAACAGGAAACGCCCGCATGGCGAAAACGCGAAATTGCCGGTGGTGGGGGAGATGGCCGGCCCGACCTCGGTGCCGTCAGCCACGCGCCGGAGCCGGACGGTGAACACTTCGGAGCCCTGGGTGTCTTCGGCATAGCCGAACAGGGTATGGTCGGCCGAGTGTTTGGCGGCGCCGATGCGGTAGTAGGCGTGGTGTTTCGCCTCGGCCTCCGCGTCCAGCAGTTTTTGTTCGTCGCCGCCGCCGCGCGGCTGCCGGGCGAAGAGCGGCTGCTGCGCGCCGGGCTCGTAGCGCCGGTAGTATTCGTAGCCGCCGTCGGGGACGGGCAGGGAGGCATCGTCCGGTTTCAGGCGGCCTTTGAGCTCCTCGAACATGGCGGCCTGCAGGTCTTGCGATCCGGCGAGGATGGCGGCGGTATAGGCGTTTTCAGCTTCCAGGTGGGTTTTGATGTCTTCCCGCAGCGCCGCGGGGTCGCGCAGCACCTTTTGCCAGTTATCGTCTTTCATCCAGGCGTAGTCATCGAGTCGCACGCGGCCGAGCTGTTCAATGCGTTTGGGGATTTTGGCAGCGGCGGGTGGGTTTGGAGTCATGGTCCGGGTGTAAGCCGCGTCACAACCGCCAACAACCCCCGAGTGGCCAACCTGTAGCGGCGCCAAATCCGAGGAACATAAAAGTTTTTTGCGCGCCCCGGGCGGGGAGCCTTTTTTTCAAAAAAGCGCTGCTTTCTTATGGAAGCATGTTTTCGCGTACGCGCTCCCCCTGCTGCACATGAAGCCGCAAGATTTTATCCGCGGTTTCGAACGAATCGAGCCGATACCAGACCCCTTCGGGGTACAGCACCGCGCAGGGCCCCAGTTCGCAGCGGTCGAGGCAGCCGGACTGGTTGACGCGGACGCCCTCGATTTTGAGTTCCTTGACGCGGGCCTTCATGTAGTCGCGGATTTTCTCGGAGCCTTTGCTGGCGCAGTCGCCGCGTTCGTGGCCCGCGGGGCGGCGGTTGCCGCAGACAAAGATGTGGGTTTCGAAGTAGGGTTGCGGGTCGTCGGCGTGGCGGGTTCCCATTTTGGCTCCTGTGGTTCGGTCGCCAGTTTAGCGGCGCCGCGGCGCGCGGCTACCCGGCGATGCCGAAAATCTGATTTGAGATTTTTGGCCGTGCGGCGGATAAGCCGCCGAAAAGGAGTTTTTGTCATGAATCGCCGAAAAACTTTGCTGCTCGGAGGGGCCGCCATCGCGGTTTTGCTCGCCCGCACTCTGCGCGGGGCCAAGCCCGCCTACGCCCAGACGGAAACCTTTGAGGTGACCCATACCGACGCGCAGTGGCGCCAGCTGCTGACGCCGGCGCAGTACAATATTCTGCGCCAGCAGGGCACCGAGCCGCCGTTTTCCAGCCCGCTGCTGAACGAGCACCGCAAGGGCACTTTTGATTGCGCCGGCTGCGCGCTGCCGCTGTTTTCCTCCGCCACCAAATTCGACAGCGGCACCGGCTGGCCGAGTTTCTGGCAGCCGCTGCCCAACGCGGTCCGCACCTCCGATGATACCTCGCTGGGCATGGACCGGACGGAGGTGCATTGCCGGCGCTGCGGCGGGCATTTGGGCCATGTTTTCCCCGACGGTCCGCCGCCGACCGGGCTGCGCTACTGCATGGATGGCCTGGCCCTGACCTTTACGCCGGCCTGAATAGGGGCGTTTTCCGGCGCATTTGCAATTTCAGAGAAACTTCGCTAAGGCGAAAAAAAAGGCGGCACCGAAGTGCCGCCAAGTTTAGGGAGGAAACGTCCAAGAAACAGGGAGAGCAAGCTCATGCTGCACTGCATCATATAGGGCAGAACACCCCGCCTACGCAAGGCAAATCGCGGTGCAATTCTGCAGCGCAGCAATGTAAAAAAGGTAATGAACATTGCTGCGGGTGCGAGAGGAATACGGCAATGTGGTTCACATCCGATTAACAGCGCCGGTAATATTTTGCGCCAGGCAGAAATTGCGTTAACCCTTTGATATTAATCTGGAATTAAGACGACCACCGAAGCCAGCGCCGCGATGCCCTCGCCGCGGCCGGTAAAACCCAGGCGCTCCGTGGTCGTCGCCTTCACGGAAATTTTACCGATATCCACGCCCAGAAGTTCCGCCAGCCTTGTCCGCATCGCGGGCGCGTGCGGCGTGATCTTTGGACGCTCGCAAATCAGCGTCACGTCGGCATTGCCCAGCACGCCGCCGCGCGCCGCGATTCGGCCCGCGGCGTGCAGCAAAAACCGCGCGCTGTCGGCGTCTTTCCAAGTGTCTTCCGTCGGCGGGAAATGCCGGCCGATGTCGCCCTCCGCCAGCGCGCCATAAATCGCGTCGCACAACGCGTGGATGCCGACATCGGCGTCGGAATGCCCGGCCAGACCCATCTCAAACGGCACCGTCACGCCGCACAAAATCATGGGGCGCCCGGTTTCCAGGGCGTGAACATCAAAACCCGTGCCGATCCGGGGTAACAAAGTGTTTGCAAACTGGCTGGACAAGCGGGAAAAATCCTCCGGATGGGTGATTTTGATGTTTTGCTCCGCACCGGGCGTAATGGCTACCGGCAAACCGGCGGCCTCCAGCAGCGCCGCGTCATCCGTGGCGCCGGGCGGCGCGGCCCGGTGCAGCGCCAGCAGCGTCGCGAACCGGAACCCCTGCGGCGTCTGCGCCAGCAC